>NZ_CP127407.1:4062307-4370000 GCF_030291075.1 Stenotrophomonas sp. 57 | reverse complement strand
GCGGTCTCCTCCTAAAGAGTAACGGAGGAGCTCGAAGGTACGCTCAGCGCGGTCGGACATCGCGCACTGTGTGCAAAGGCATAAGCGTGCTTGACTGCAAGATCGACGGATCAAGCAGGTAGGAAACTAGGACTTAGTGATCCGGTGGTTCTGTATGGAAGGGCCATCGCTCAACGGATAAAAGGTACTCCGGGGATAACAGGCTGATACCGCCCAAGAGTTCATATCGACGGCGGTGTTTGGCACCTCGATGTCGGCTCATCACATCCTGGGGCTGTAGTCGGTCCCAAGGGTATGGCTGTTCGCCATTTAAAGTGGTACGCGAGCTGGGTTCAGAACGTCGTGAGACAGTTCGGTCCCTATCTGCCATGGGCGTTGGAGATTTGAGAGGGGCTGCTCCTAGTACGAGAGGACCGGAGTGGACGAACCTCTGGTGTTCCGGTTGTCACGCCAGTGGCATTGCCGGGTAGCTATGTTCGGAAGCGATAACCGCTGAAAGCATCTAAGCGGGAAGCGCGCCTCAAGATGAGATCTCCCGGGGCACAAGCCCCCTGAAGGAACCATGTAGACTACGTGGTTGATAGGTCAGGTGTGTAAGTACAGCAATGTATTGAGCTAACTGATACTAATGATCCGTGCGGCTTGACCATATAACCTCAAGTTGCCTTGGCTTTACGACAACGTCGTAAGAGCATCCAAGTGCACGCTACGTCACAAGAACTATGCGAGGCTGGCGCCTTGTCCCATCGGGACGAGTGCGACTCTCCAAAAGCCTCCCTGGTGAAATTAGCGCTGTGGAACCACCCGATCCCATCCCGAACTCGGAAGTGAAACGCAGCTGCGCCGATGGTAGTGTGGCTCAAGCCATGCGAGAGTAGGTCATCGCCAGGGTTTATACCCAAAACCCCGCTGCTCACGCAGCGGGGTTTTTCTTTGTGCGCAGGAAAATGCAGCTGCTGGAATGCACCGGTAGATCCAGGCACTGCATGGATAGGTGGAATGGGCCTGCGCGATGGACGTGTCAAGCTCGCTGGCCAGCACCCGGCACTACCGGTGATGGGGCCATGCAATGCATCCGGCGGTAGTATCGGCAGGTCCACGCCATGCGTGATGCGTGGGGTGGGCATGCGCACTGCGCGCGGCGTGGTTGCCGGCCCGCGGCCGTCACTACCGAAGGATTGATACCACCGGGTCCTGTGCTTCCCGTGATCCATGCTTCCCGTGATCCATCACGCAGGACACATGAAAAAAGACGGCGCCCTGCGGGCGCCGTCTTTACGAGGATGCTGCTGACGGCGGAGATCAGGCGACCAGCGCCACGCCCTGTGACTCCTGCCGACGGAACACCGACACCGCATCATCCAGCGTGCCCGCCTGCGACTGCAGCTCGCGTGCTGCGGCAGTTGCTTCCTCCACCAGCGCAGCATTCTGCTGCGTGGCCTGGTCCATCTGCACCACGGTCTGGTTGATCTGCTCGATACCGATTGACTGCTCCTGCGACGCTGCGGATATCTCGCGCATCAGGTGGCTGACATTCTCGACACCCCCCACGATCCCCTGCATGCGTTGGCCGGCATCCGCCACCAGCTGGGCACCTTCGCCCACCTGGCGGCCGGCTTCGTCTATCAGCCTCTTGATCTCCTGGGCCGCCGCCGCCGAACGCTGCGCCAGCACCCGCACTTCACTGGCCACCACCGCGAAGCCTCGGCCCTGCTCGCCGGCGCGCGCCGCCTCCACTGCCGCATTCAGCGCCAGGATGTTGGTCTGGAACGCGATGCCGTCGATGACGCCGGTGATGTCGCCGATCCGCTTCGACGCGCCCTCGATGGCCTGCATGGTGTCGACCACCCGCTGCATGGCCAGGTTGCCGTCGCTGGCCGCGTCCTGCGTGGAGGACGCCAGCGCGCTGGCCTCCCGCGCATGGGCGGCGTTCTGGCGCACGGTGGCCGTCAGTTCCTCCATGGAGGCCGCGGTTTCCTGCAGATGCGCCGCCTGCCGCTCGCTGCGCTCGGACAACGCACCGTTGCCGGCAGCGATCTCACTGGCCGCGGTACTGATCGACGATGCGCAGTCCTGGATGCGGCCGACCATGCGTGCCAGCTGTTCCGCGGTGGCATTGGCGTCGCGCTGGATGGCAGCGAAGGCGCCGTGATACTCGCCGTGCATGCGCCGATCCAGGTCGCCGCTGGCCAGTGCCGAGAGCATCTGCCGCACTTCGTCGATGGTGCGGCCCAGCGTATCCAGCAGCTGGTTGATGCCACCGGTCAGGCCATCGAGGAAGCTCGCCCCTTCGGTGGCCTGCAGGCGCTGGTCGAGGTCACCGGCGGCAGCGGCCGCAACGATGCCGGCGACGGCGTTCTCCAGCGTGAGTTCTTGGGTGCGGTCATGCCACTCCACGGCGAAGCCCAGGCGCAGGCCCTGCGCGTCGAACACCGGCGTGACCACCTGGGCGAAGTGCACCGGGCCGATCTGCACCTTGCCGTTGTGCGTGACCTGCAGGCCGTTGAGGATGGCGCGGATGCGGTCCGGGTTGGCGTGGAAGCGATGGATGCTGCTGCCCACCAGGCGTTCGGCATCGAAGTCAGGGAAGGCCTGGCGCAGCGTCGCCTGCTGGTTGCGTAGCAGGGCCACCACCGAGCGGTTCACATAGCGGATCACGTGGTCGTTGTCTGCGATCATCATTGCGGTGCGCGAAGCATCCAGCGCCTGGCGGATCTGCGCGTTCTCCGCATGCGAGGCGGCCTCACGACCGCGCTGGGCCTGTACATGGCGCGCGGTGTCGGCCAGTGCATGGGCCAGCGAACCCGGTGCGTAGGCGCGCGTGTCGGCATGTGCCGCAAGATCCGCGCCGGTGGCAATGTCGCGTGCCAGCGCGGCGAGGCGGCGCGGGCCGTGGCCCAGCGCTTCGGTCTGCTGGCGCAGGCGCAGCGCGACCTGGCCGAGGAACAGGGTCAGGCCGACGAACAACCCTGCCTGCAGCAGCGTTGGCCACACGGCCGCGCCTTCAAGCAGCGGTGCAAGCAGCGCGAGGGTGCCGACGCCACCGGCCAGCCAGACCGGCACGCGATCACGATGGCTCAACAGAACACTCAGCAGCAGCGCGACAGGCAACGCGGGCGACAGCCCGACGATCGCGCACAGCAGGGCCAGCTGCAGCGACAGCAGCACCGCCAGGGCATTGCGGGCGAAGCGCTTGCCGGCCTGCGGACCGGCCAGCCACAGCGCAGGCAGCAGTGCAGCCGCAGTGGTCCAGGCGCCCGGCAGCTGCGGACCACCGCGCAAGGCCAGTGCCAGGCCGGTGACGGCCAATGCTGTGCTGCCGATCAGCAGGCGACGATCGGCGCGGTGGGCAAGCTGCTGCAGATGCGGCAGGCGAGCACTATCGGGGGGGCGGGAGGATGCAACGGACATCGGCGACTCCTGGATCAGCAAACGACAACGGCCACGCCGCGACGCCCGCACGAATGCGTCGCCAGAACGGGAACCGGGGATTCGGGGAATGCGACGCGGTCAGCGACGCGCAGACGGGGCGCCGTGACCCCATCCTGTGGGTAACGGTGCAATGGAGCGGGCATGCGGACTTCCTTGCAGAACCAGACACACGCCGCAGGCCCGACCGGGCCCGCGTGCTGCGGGCACAGCGGCCCGCAACTGATCTATCGGCCGGAAGTGCGCAGAGTGAAGTGCGCGGACGCCGTGACTCAGCCCGCGTTGTCGGTGCTGAAGAAGTGCAGGATCACTGCGGCGACCTGCGCCGGGTCTTCCATGTGCAGGTGATGGTTGCCGGGAAACACCGCCAGCCGCCCATCACGCAGGTGCTGCAGGCGATCACTGCGCATCGGTTCGGGATAGTACGACTGTGCCGGTGTGGCATAGATCACCTGCGTCGGGCAGGCGATGGCCTGCAGCAGGTTGTCGATCTGCCCTTCGCTGAGGCGGATCGCGGTCGGCAGCATCAGGCGCGGATCGCTGCACCAGCGATAGCCACCCTCGACCGGCTCCACGCCGCGTTCGACCAGCAGGCGTGCACAGCGCTCGCTGAGCTGGTTGGTCATCATCCGCGCGCGGATCGGCGCGGCCAGGTCGGGGAACACGCGCAGCTGCTTGCGCCCCAGCCCACGCGTGGCATTGACGTGCTCGCGCAGGCGGTTGGCTGTTTCTTCCTCGGGACCGCGCAGGCCGCCGAGCGCTTCGATCGCCACCAGGCGCTCCACCCGATCACTGACCGAGGCGGTAAGGCTGGCGATGCCGGCGCCCATCGAATGGCCGAGCAGGCTGAAATGGTCCCAGCCCAGCGCATCGGCCACGTCGAGTACGTGGCAGATCGCGGCGGCCGTGGTGTAGCTGGCACCGGCCGGCAGATGCGCGCTGTGGCCGTGGCCGGGCAGGTCGATGGCCACCAGCTGCAGCGTGGCCAGGTGCGGGGCCAGTGGTACGAAGCTGGCGGCATTGTCGAGCCAGCCATGCAGGGCCAGCACGCGTGGGCCGTCGCCATGGTTGCGCAGGCCGGCGACGCGCGCGCCACCGACCTCGAGTTCAAATGGCTGCAGGCTCATGCCAGCGAGGCCACGGCCAGCCGTGCCAGTGCGCGCGCATGTTCCGGTTCGGCGTTGAGACACGGGATGTAGCGCATTTTCGCGCCGCGCTCGGCCAGCGTCTCGGTGAAGCCCAGCGCCACTTCTTCCAGCGTCTCCAGGCAGTCAGTGGCAAAGCCCGGGCAGACCACGTCGATCTGCTTCACACCGGACTCGGCCAGCGCCCACAGGCTTGGCTCCGCATACGGCTGCAGCCAGCGCTCGCGGCCGAACCGCGACTGGTAGCCCATCTGCCACTCGTCGCTGCCCAGGCCCAGCGCGCTGGCGATGGCCTGCGCACTGGCCTCGCAGCGCTGCGGATACGGATCGCCACCATCGGCCAGGCGCTGCGGGATGCCATGGAAGGAGAACATCAGTTTCTGGCCACGACCGTGCTGCTCCCAGTAGCGCCGGATCGAGCCGGCCACGGCCTCGACCCAGCCCGGATCGACCGAGTAGTCGCGCACCAGGCTGACGGTCACGCCCGGGTTGCGGCGCTGCCACGCATCGACCCGGTCTTCGACCGAGGCGGTGGTGGTGGTGGAGTACTGCGGGTACAGCGGCAGCACGACGATGCGGCGAGCGCCGTCGGCGGCCAGACGGTCGAGCTCGCCGGCCAGCGCCGGTTCGCCGTAACGCATCGCGTGGCGCACCGTCAGGGTCGGCAGCAGGGCCTGCATGGCCTGCGCCAGCTGGCGCGTATGCACCATCAGTGGTGAGCCGTCGGGCAGCCAGACCTGCGCGTACTTGGCCGCCGAACGGCTACTGCGCAGCGGCAGGATCAATCCACGCAGCAGCGGCTGCCACAGCAGCGCCGGGATCGAGACCACGCGGGGGTCGGACAGGAATTCAGCCAGGTAACGGCGAACGGCGGGGGCCGTCGGCGTCTGGGGCGTGCCTAGGTTGACCGCCAGCACGGCGGTATCGGGAGCGTCGAGCATGGTCGCTATTGTCGCCGATCCGGCGTGGCACCGGGATGCAGGGTTCGGATTGGACGCATAGCGCGCGCCTATATGAGCAGGGAACGCTCATAGGATATTCATGACAACACTACTAATTTCAGTCACTTGCTATATCTTCCTATGGACTGACTTCTGGAGCCTGCCATGCGTCGCCCGATCCAAGCCCTGCTGATCGCCGCCAGTCTGCTGTCCAGCCAGGCCATGGCCGGGCCGCAGGAAGACCAGCGTGCGCGCAACGCCGTGCGTGTGCTGGCTGAAATCCAGGAAATCCCTGAACAGGGCATTCCGGACAAATTGCTCGACGAAGGCCGCGCGGTCATCGTCATTCCCGACACGATCAAGGCCGGTCTGGTCATCGGCGGTCGCCGCGGCCATGGCCTGATGTCGGTGCGCATGGCCAACGGCGCCTGGTCCAACCCGGTGTTCGTGAAGCTCACGGGCGGCAGCATCGGCTTCCAGGCCGGTGTGCAGTCTTCCGACGTGGTGCTGGTATTCCGCAACGATCGCAGCCTGGACAACCTGGTCAACGGCAAGTTCACGCTGGGCGCCGATGCCGGCGTCGCCGCCGGACCGGTTGGCCGCAATGCTGCGGCCGCCACCGATGGCCAGCTGAAGGCTGAGATCTGGTCGTGGTCGCGTGCCCGCGGCCTGTTCGCCGGGGTGGCCCTGGACGGTGCGGTGCTGCAGATCGACGACGCCGCCAACCTCGACGCCTACGGCAGCAACACCACGCCGCGGATGATCTTCGAAGGCCGCGCCGCCGGTTCGCCGTCGATGGACGTGGTCGCCTTCCGCGATCGCCTGGAAGAGGCCACCTACGCCGCCCGCAACAACCGCAACGGCAACGGCGGCAGTGCGCCGCGTCCGGCAGCGGCGCCGGCGGTCGCCCCGGCGCCTGTTCAGGCAGCGCCGGCTGCTCCGGCCGAAGCCACCACCGCCCCGTTGCAGAACGTGCCGCAGAACCCGCCGCCGCAGCAGCAGGGCTTCCAGCCGGTGAACGACGGCGAGATCCGCACGGAAACGCTGGGCGGAAACTGACTTTCGTCACGCGCGCCGGCTGACAGCCGGTGCGCTATGCTCGACAGCCTGATCACTAACGTAACGAGCGTCTTTATGGGCAGTTTCAGCATCTGGCATTGGTTGGTCGTGCTGGCCATCGTCCTGCTGGTGTTCGGCACCAAGCGCCTGACCAGTGGCGCCAAGGACCTCGGCTCGGCGGTCAAGGAATTCAAGAAGGGCATGCGCGACGACGACAAGCCGAACGCGCAGCTGGGTGATGAGTCGCGCAGCCAGGACGCCTCGCGCACCGCGCAGGACGAGCACGACCGCAACGCACGTTGATCCGGAGCGGTTGCGGTGTTCGATATCGGCTTCAGCGAACTGCTGGTGATTGCAGTGGTCGCCCTGGTGGTGCTCGGTCCCGAGCGCCTGCCCAAGGCGGCCCGCTTCGCCGGCCTGTGGGTGCGTCGTGCCCGCAATCAGTGGGATTCGGTGAAACAGGAACTGGAACGCGAGCTGCAGGCCGAGGAGATCAAGCGGCAGATGCAGGACGTGCGCCAGGGCATGCAGGACACCGAGAACCAGCTGCGCGCCAGTGGCGAAGCGATCCGTCGCGAAGCCCAGCAGGCGCAGCGGCAGGGCGATGATCTGGTGCAGGAAGTCCGTGCACCAGCGCCTGCGGATCTTCCGCCGCACATGAGTGCCGCGCCCGATGCGGTTGAACCGACGCAGGACGGTGGTGCCGCCGAGCCGGTTTCGGCCGCGCCCGCTGAAGCCGGTACGCCGCCGCCGGTGCAGAGCACGGAGCGCCAGCCATGAGTGAGCAGGATTTCGGCGAGAGCTCGCTGGTCGAACACCTGGTGGAGCTGCGCGGTCGCCTGGTGCGCGCCTTGCTGGGCCTGGGCGTGGTGCTCCTGGCGCTGCTGCCGTTCACCCAGAAGCTGTACAACGCACTGGCCGAACCACTGGTGTCGCAGCTGCCCAACGGGCAGACGATGATCGCCACCAATCCGGCCGGCGCGTTCTTCGCGCCGCTGAAGCTGACCTTCTTCGTTGCCTTGTTCGTGGCGGTGCCGTGGCTGCTGTACCAGCTGTGGGCGTTCGTTGCGCCCGGCCTTTACGCGCGTGAAAAGCGTCTGGCGGTGCCGCTGCTGGTGTCGTCGGTGCTGCTGTTCTACACCGGTTGCGCCTTCGCCTACTTCCTGGTGCTGCCGGCGGTGTTCCACTTCCTCACCACCTTCAGCCCGGAGGTGATCGCCATTACGCCGGATGCGAATGCCTACCTGGACTTCGTGCTGGCGATCTTCTTCGCCTTCGGCGGCAGTTTCGAACTGCCGGTGGCAATGGTGATCCTGGTGCTGCTGGGCTGGGTGACGCCGCAGCAGTTCAAGGAAGGCCGCGGCTACGCGATCGTCGGCATCTTCGTGGTGGCGGCGGTGCTGACCCCGCCGGACGTGGTGTCGCAGCTGATGCTGGCGATCCCGATGTGCCTGCTGTACGAGCTCGGCATCCACGCCGCGCGCTGGCTGGTGCCGTCGTCGGTACTGAAGAAACCCGCCGCCTGATCCGGTAGCGCCGGGCCGTGTCCGGCGTGTTTCGGTTCGATGCGATGGCGCCCGCCGGGCATGGCCCGGCGCTACCGTTGAGCGCTGCTCAGGCGTGGAACACGTCGCTGGAGCTCGGCGTGGACGGAATCGGCGGCGCTGCGCGGCTGCCGCGGTGCACGAACATCTGCTTCCACGCGGCATAGACCGCGCCGACATACAGCGGCATCAGCACCGTGGTCAGTACCAGCTGGGCGATGAAGGCGGCGGCCAGCGGGCCACCGATCAGCATCGCGATCTGGATCACGATCACGAACAGGATGTACATGCAGAACGCGGCGATCAGGCCGAGCACCGCGAACACGATCATCGCGCCGATGTTCTCGATGCAGCCCTGCAGGCTCAGGCGCAGCGCGTGCATGCCGCTCTGCTTGTCGAACACCACCAGCGCCGGCTGGGTGAACATCGCCAGCGACAGCGCAACCGCGCTCAGGAACACCAGCAGCATCCACAGCGCGATGCGCTTGGCCGGCAGGTTGGCAACCAGCGCGGCGGCATCGTCCGGCTTGATCTGCTGGCCGCTGCGGCTGATCTCTTCCATCTTGGTCATGACCTCGCTGAAGGCGGTGAAGCCCTCGCGACCGATCATCATGAACAGCAGCGCGCCCAGCAACAGCACCGCCAGTACCTGGATCGCCAGCGGCACCAGCAGGTGGCTGACGCGGTGGTCGCGGATCGGCTGCAGCAGGTGCGAGGCCAGGCCCGGGCGGCCCTCATCGATTTCGCCCACGGCATACAGCATGCCGCCGAACATGATCGGCGAGATGGCCAGCGTCATCAGCTGCACGGCCATGCCGGCGGCGCCGGGAATCAGCGTCGACAACAGCGTGACCACCCAGCTCACCAGCAGCCAGGTCAGGCCGATCCGGGCCAGCTGCAGCGGCGCACGCCGGTACAGGGAGAACGTATCCAGCAACCACTGGGCGCCCGCCGAAGCCGGCAGCTTGCGAATCTCTTTCATGGACATCCGGGAGGGACAGGAGGGGCCGGGCGCGTGCCCGTGCCGCCGATTATCCCTGTTTTGCCATCGGCTGGGCTGAAGACAGCCGCGCCTGGCGGACGAAGCGCCGCAACAGCTGGCGGGCCAGCGGCGCGGCACTGACCGCGCGCTCGATGCTGCGGGCGCAGCCGCCATGTCGGCCGATGCAGTCGGCGCGGGCACGCACGTAGCCACGCATGTGGTGGGTGGCGAACTCCGGATGGAACTGCACGCCCCAGGCCTGGCGGCCCCAGCGGAAGGCGTGGCAGCCGTCCAGCGGCGACCGCGCCAGCACCTCGGCGCCGTCGGGCGCGCGCAGCACGGTCTGCAGATGGGTGGCGTGGGCGGCGAAATGCTGCGGCAGGCCCTGGAACAGCGGGTCCTGTGCGGCCTGCGGCTGCAGTTCCAGTTCGATCGTGCCGGACTCGCGGCCGGCCGGGTTGTAGGCCACCTCACCGCCCAGCGCATGCGCCAGCAGTTGATGGCCGTAGCAGATGCCGAACACCGGCAGGTCGTCGTGAGCGGTCTGGCGCAGCCACGCGGCGCTGCGCTCGCTCCAGTCGGCATGGTCGGTGACGAAGGCGGCCGAGCCGGTCACCAGCACGCCGGCGAAGGCGTGCGGGTCGGGCAGGGCGCCACCGTGCTCGACATCAACCACCACGGTCTCGTGTTCTTCCAGCCCGGCGGCGACGCGGATCCAGTGCGGAAAGCGACCGTAGCGGCGCAGCGACGGTACCGGGCGGCCGGTTTCAAGGATCAGGAACGGGGCTGGGTTCATCCGGGGGCGGCAGGACTGACAGGACTTCCTCGATTGTAGTCAGCCCCTGCGCCACCTTTTCAAGCCCAGCCTGGCGCAGGGTTCGCAGCCCTTCAGCCCGCGCGGCACGGGTGAAACCGGCCAAGTCCATGTCGGCGCGGATCTGCCCGCGCAGCCGCGAACCCAATGGCAGCAACTCATACAGGCCGATGCGGCCGAGGAATCCGGTGCGCCGGCACTCCAGGCAACCGACCGGCCGACAGGGCGTGGCGGCATCTGGATATGCACCATGGCTATCAGCCAGCACCGCCCAATCGGCCGCGCCGAGGCTGTGCGGCTGCTTGCAGTGCGGGCACAGCGTGCGCACCAGGCGCTGGGCGAGGATGCCGTTGAGGGTACTGGCCAGCAGGTAATGCGGCACGCCCAGGTCGAGCAGGCGGGTGACCGCCGATGGCGCGTCGTTGGTGTGGAGGGTGGACAGCACCAGGTGGCCGGTCAGCGAGGCCTGCACCGCCATCTGCGCGGTCTCCAGGTCGCGGATCTCGCCGATCATGATGATGTCCGGGTCCTGCCGCAGCAGGGTGCGTACGCCGCTGGCGAAGTCCAGGTCGATGTTGGCCTGCACCTGCATCTGGTTGAACTCGGGCGCGATCATTTCGATCGGGTCTTCCACCGTGCACACGTTCACGTCCGGCGTGGCCAGCCGCTTCAGCGTGGAATACAGGGTGGTGGTCTTGCCCGAGCCGGTCGGGCCGGTGACCAGCACGATGCCGTGCGGGCGCTCGACCAGCGCATTCCAGCCAGCGGCTTCCTGCGGGCTGAAACCGAGCTGGTCGATGCTCTTGAAAGCCGCATCCGGGTCGAAGATGCGCATCACGCACTTCTCGCCGAAGGCGGTGGGCATGGTCGACAGGCGCATCTCGACCTCGCGGCCACCCGGCGACCGGGTCTTGATGCGGCCATCCTGCGGGCGCCGGCGCTCGGCCAGGTCCATGCGGCCTAGCACCTTGATGCGGCTGACCACCGCGGTCATCACCGCCGGCGGCACTTCGAACACCTTGTGCAGCACGCCGTCGATGCGGAAGCGCATGCGCCCCATCTCGCGGCGCGGCTCCAGGTGGATGTCCGAGGCGCGCTGTTCGTAGGCGTACTGCAGCAGCCAGTCGACGATGTGCACGATGTGCTGGTCGTCGGCGTTGACGTCGCCGGTGCGGCCCAGCTCGACCAGCTGCTCGAAGCTGGGCAGGGTGGTGCTGGCCTCGCCGCGCACGTCGCCGCGGGCACCGCGCACCGAACGGGTCACCCCGTAGAACTCCATGGTGTAGCGGTGCAGGTCCAGCGGGTTGACCACGGCCAGCTCGATGCGACGGCGGGTCAGGTGCTGCAGGTCGCGGCGCCATTCCTGCACCAGCGGCTCGCTGGTGGCCACCAGCACGCGCTCGGCATCCACCGCCAGCGGCAGGAAGCGGTGGCGGCGGGCGTAGGCATGCGACACCAGCGCGGTGACCGCGGCGACGTCCACCCGGGTCGGGTCGATGCGCAGGTAGCGGCTGCCGGTGCGCTGCGCCAGCCACTCGGTCAGGCGTTCCAGGGTCAGTTCGCCGCCGCCGGTGGCGGACAGCTTGAGGTTGGACAGCAGCACCAGTGGATGCACTTCACTGGCGTTGCGCGCGCCCTGCGCGGAGAACCGCATGCGCTCGCGGTCCTGCTCGGCCACCAGGCCATCGCCGATCAGCGCCGCAGCAATCTGCTCGAAATGCAGCCGTCCCCAGGGCAGCGGGACGCCGCCCGCCTCGCCGGGCGTGCCTGCCGGCAGCCGATGTTCCATCTGCCTGCTCCTCCCGGGTACGGAATGCCCCGCAGGTCGGCCGTTATACTAGCGCACCCCCTTGCCGGCCAAGACTCGTACGCATGTCCGCGACCCCGACCGTTCCGATCACCTTCCAGGGCCTGATCCAGACCCTGAACCAGTTCTGGGCCCAGCAGGGCTGCGTGCTCATCCAGCCGCTCGACCTGGAGGTGGGCGCCGGTACCTTCCACCCGGCCACCTTCCTGCGTGCGATCGGTCCGGAAGGCTGGAATGCGGCCTACGTGCAGCCCTCGCGCCGCCCGACCGACGGCCGCTACGGCGAGAACCCGAACCGCCTGCAGCGCTACTACCAGTACCAGGTGGCGATGAAGCCGGCGCCGGACAACATCCAGCAGCTGTACCTGGATTCGCTGAAGGCACTGGGCATCGACCCGCTGGTGCACGACCTGCGCTTCGTCGAGGACAACTGGGAATCGCCGACGCTGGGTGCCTGGGGCCTGGGCTGGGAAGTCTGGCTCAATGGCATGGAGGTGACCCAGTTCACCTACTTCCAGCAGGCTGGTGGCCTGGAGTGCCGCCCGGTGCTGGGCGAGATCACCTACGGTCTCGAGCGCCTGTGCATGTACCTGCAGAACTGCGACAACGTCTACGACCTGGTCTGGACCTACGGCCCGGACGGCCAGCCGGTGACCTACGGTGATGTTTACCACCAGAACGAGGTGGAGCAGAGCACGTACAACTTCGAATACGCCGACGTGGACGAGCTGTTCCACCGCTTCGATGCCTGCGAGCGCGAAGCGCAGAAGCTGGTGGAAGTGGACCTGCCGCTGCCGGCCTACGAACAGGTGATGAAGGCCAGCCACACCTTCAACCTGCTCGATGCACGCCGCGCGATCAGCGTGACCGAGCGCCAGCGCTACATCCTGCGCGTGCGCGCGCTGGCCCAGGCGGTGGCCAAGGCGTACTACGAGCAGCGCGAGAAGCTGGGCTTCCCGGGCGCGAAGAAGGCCTGACGGCCGCTCCTTCCCTCTCTTAATTTCCGGGGCGCCGGACGCGTCGCGCGCTGCGCCCCCACCACAGGATCGAACCGATGAGCCAACTGTCCCCCCTTCTGATCGAACTGGGCACCGAGGAGCTGCCGGTCAAGGCGCTGCCGGGCCTGGCCCAGGCCTTTTTCGACGGTGTTGTCGACGGCCTGCGCAAGCGCGGCGTCGCGCTGGAACTGGGCGATGCGCGCCCGCTGTCGACCCCGCGCCGCCTGGCTGTGCTGCTGCCGGGCGTCGGCCTGGAGCAGCCGGAACAGCACAGCGAAGTGCTGGGCCCGTACCTGAACATCGCGCTGGACGCCGAAGGCCAGCCGACCAAGGCCCTGCAGGGTTTCGCGGCCAAGGCCGGGATCGACTGGACCGCGCTGGAAAAGACCACCGACAACAAGGGTGAGCGCTTCGTGCACCGTGCGGTGAGCCCGGGCGCGAGCACCGCCAGCCTGCTGCCGGAGATCCTGCGCGAGGCGATCGCGGCGATGCCGATTCCCAAGCCGATGCGCTGGGGCGACCACGCCTGGGGCTTCGCCCGCCCGGCGCACTGGCTGGTGCTGCTGCACGGCGCCAACGTGGTCGAAGCCGAACTGTTCGGCCTGCAGGCCAGCCGCGTGAGCCGTGGCCACCGCTTCCACCACGACCAGACCGTGTCGCTGGCGCAGCCGCAGGACTACGTTGAAGCGCTGCGCGCTGCGTTCGTGCTGGTCGACCCGAGCGAGCGCCGCGCGCGCATCGTCGCCGAGGTCGAGGCCGCTGCGGCCAAGGCCGGTGGCAGCGCCCGCATCACCGACGACAACCTGGAGCAGGTGGTGAACCTGGTCGAGTGGCCGTCGGCGGTGCTGTGCAGTTTCGAGCGCGCCTTCCTGGCAGTGCCGCAGGAAGCACTGATCGAAACGATGGAGATCAACCAGAAGTTCTTCCCGGTGCTGGATGCCGCCGGCACGCTGACCGAGAAGTTCATCGGCATCGCCAACATCGAATCGAAGGACGTGGCCGAAGTGGCCAAGGGCTACGAGCGGGTGATCCGCCCGCGCTTTGCCGATGCCAAGTTCTTCTTCGACGAGGACCTGAAGCAGGGCCTGATGTCGATGGGCGACGGCCTGAAGACGGTGACCTACCAGGCCAAGCTGGGCAGCGTGGCCGACAAGGTGGCGCGCGTGGCCGCACTGGCCGAAGTGATCGCAGCCCAGGTCGGTGCCGATCCGGCGCAGGCCAAGCGGGCTGCCGAGCTGGCCAAGAACGACCTGCAGTCGCGCATGGTCAACGAATTCCCGGAACTGCAGGGCATCGCCGGCCGCCACTACGCCGTGGCCGGTGGTGAATCGGCCGACGTGGCGCTGGCCATCGACGAGGCCTACCAGCCACGCTTCGGTGGTGACGACATCGCGCTGTCGCCGCTGGGCAAGGTGCTGGCCATCGCCGAACGCGTCGATACGCTGGCCGGTGGTTTCGCTGCAGGCCTGAAGCCGACCGGCAACAAGGACCCGTTCGCGCTGCGCCGCAATGCGCTGGGCCTGGCCCGCACGATCATCGAAAGCGGCTTCGAACTGGACCTGCGCGCGCTGATGGCCAGCGCCAATGCCGGCCTGGCCGCGCGCAACGTGCAGGCCGATGTCGGCGAGCTGTACGACTTCATCCTCGACCGCCTGAAGGGCTACTACGGCGACAAGGGCGTGCCGGCCACGCACTTCAACGCGGTGGCCGAGTTGAAGCCGGCCTCGCTGTACGACTTCGACCGCCGCCTGGATGCGATCGGCACCTTCGCCGCGCTGCCGGAGGCAGAGGCGCTGGCCGCGGCCAACAAGCGCATCCGCAACATCCTGCGCAAGGCCGAGGGCGACATCCCGGCCCAGATCGATGCATCGCTGCTACAGGAAGACGCCGAACGCGCGCTGGCCGAAGCGGTTACCGCGGCCATCGACGACACCGGCGCCAGCCTGCACCAGAAGGACTACGTGGCCGTGCTGGCGCGTCTGGCCCGCCTGCGCCCGCAGGTCGATGCGTTCTTCGATGGCGTGATGGTGAACGCCGAAGACCCAGCGCTGCGTGGCAACCGCCTGGCGCTGCTGACGATGCTGGGCGAGCGCCTGGGCAAGGTCGCGGCGATCGAGCATCTGTCGAGCTGAGATGTGGTGCCAAGCAAGCTTGGCACCCACCGATAGTGCCGGTGGATGTCCATCGGGGTCATTGCCGGCATCGCGCACGATGCCGGCATCCTCGCCTGCGATCACGATGATCGCCACAAAGGCGCGTATTTTGACCGCCACTTAACAACCGATCCCCAATGACGTGATGCATTTCGCATCGTCACCTCCGGTCGGTATGCTGTGCCGCATGCAGCCAAAGAAATACGCCCTGCCGCTGATGGTCCTGTCGCTGGCCGCCACCTCCGTGGCCCACGCGCGCGGCACCATCGACAAGGTGGACATCAAGGGATTGGACAAGGGCGACGACGCCGCAATCATCGAAAACATCCAGGAATCGCTGTCGCTGTACGACACGATCGGCAAGGAACAGGGCGAATCGCGCCTGGAATACCTGCTGTCGCAGGCCGAGCGGCAGACCCGTCAGGCGCTGGAACCGTTCGGGTACTACAACCCGGTGATCAAGGTCGAAGCGCCGCGCGAGGACGAGCACGTGCGGGTGCTGATCCACGTGGACAAGGGCACCCCGGTGACCGTGCGCCGCGAGCACATCGACATCACCGGCCCCGCGATGTACGACCAGTACCTGCAGGACGACCTGGCTGCGTTCAAACCGCGCAAGGGCCAGCGTTTCGAGCATACCCAGTACGAAGCCAGCAAGATCACCATCACCCGGCGCCTGGCCGAGCGCGGCTACTTCGACGCCGACTACACCCAGCGCCAGGTTCAGATCACCCGCGCCGAGAACGCTGCCGACATCGACCTGACCTGGGACAGCGGCCGCCGCTACAACATGGGCCCGGTGACCTTCGAGCAGGACTACTTTGTCGACAAGCTGTTCGACCCGCTGGTGTACTGGAAACAGGGCAGCTACTACCACGAGGGCAAGCTGGACCGGCTGCGCGAGTCGTTGACCAAGCTGGACTACTTCAGCGTGATCGACATCCAGCCGCGGCCGGACCAGGCTGACGAGAACGGCGACGTGCCGGTCGACGTGAAGCTGACCCGCGCCAAGCGCACCATCTACACGGCCGGTCTCAGCTACGGCAGCGAGAGCGGGCCGGGTGTGCGCGGTGGCATCGAGCGGCGCTACGTGAACAGCCGCGGCCACAAGATGAACACCCAGCTGGACTATGCGCAGAAGCGCAAGAGCCTGACCAGCACCTACCGCGTGCCGGCGTTCAAGTGGCTCGACGGCTGGTACGGCTTCACTGCCAGTGCCTACGATGAGCAGACCGATTACATCGACCTGCGCAACTTCAAGCTGATCGCCAGCCGCAGTGGGCAGATCAACGAGCACTGGACCGCCATCGCCTCGATGAACGCCCTGCGCGAGCGCTGGCGCTATGCCTCGGGCACCGAATTCACCGACGCGGTCTACAACACCTCGACCCTGGTCTACCCGCAGCTGGTGGCCGACTACGTGAACGTCGACGATCCGCTGTTCCCGCGCAGCGGCATCAGCGGCACCGCCACCCTGCGCGGCGGCATCGAGGGCGCCGGTTCGGATACCAGCTTCGTGCAGGCCAATGCCGTGCTGCGCTGGTACATCCCGGTGGGGCAGAGTGACCGCCTGATCCTGCGCGGCGAAGGTGGTACCACCTGGACCAGCGACCTGGTGGCGATGCCGCCGAGCCTGCGCTACTTCGCCGGTGGTGACCGCAGCATCCGCGGCTATGCCTTCCGTGAAGTGGGCCCGCGTACGCCGGCCCCGGACAAGTACGCGCTGGGTGCCAAGAACCTGGTGATCGGCTCGGCCGAATACGAGCACTACTTCAATGGCGGCCCGTGGGGCGCGGCGGTGTTCGTCGATACCGGCAGCGCCTTCGACAACACCATCGACCTGCATACCGGCGTCGGCTTCGGCGTGCGCTGGAAATCGCCGGTGGGTCCGGTGCGCATCGACGTGGCGCATGGCCTGAACAACCCGGATTCGCAGTTCCAGCTGTACCTGAACATTGGAGCGGACCTGTGAGCACGCCCGCACCGACCCCGAATACGCCGCCGCCGCGCGTGCGCTTCTACCGCCGCCGCCGCTTCTGGGCCTGGTCCGGTGCCGGCGTGATCGGCCTGGTGCTGCTGGCCCTGCTGGCGGTGTATTGGCTGCTGCAGACCGTGGCTGGCCGCGATGTGCTGCTGGCGCAGGTGGTGGCCCGCCTGCCGGTGGGCGCCAGCTTCACCTGGGACAAGGTGGACGGCCCGGTGGCCGGTCCGCTGACCCTGTACAACGTCGATTTCCGCTACGACGACATCCACTTCCACGCCGAGCGCGCGCACCTGGAGCCGGACCTGCGCCCGCTGCTGGGTCGCAAGCTGCTGCTGGACAAGCTTGAGCTGACCAACGCGACGCTGAACCTGGCCAAGAGCGATGAGCCGTTCAAGCTGCCGTCGTGGCCCGATTCGCTGCCGCAGATCGAAATGCCGCTGGCGATCCAGGCCGATGCCATCGCCATCGATGGTTTCCGCATCAGCCAGGCCAACGAGCCGGTGATCGACATCAGCCGCGTGCGTGGTGGCATCGAGATCGCCAACGGCGAGTTCCAGGCGCACAAGCTGGTGGTGGACAGTGACATGGGCAATTTCACCGCCCAGGGTCGCTATATTCCGGCCAAGGACTACGACACCGACGTGACCGTCACCGCGGTGCTGCCGGCACCGCGTGGCCGTACCGCCGCGACGGTGGGGCTGGTGGCACGCGGCGACCTGGCACACATGGAAGTGGCGGTGGCCGGACGTGCACCGAAGCCGCTGCACGCGATGCTGGTGTTCGATGGCCGCACCGACCCGACCTGGAATGCCACGGTACGCAGCGACGAACTTGATCTGGCGCTGCTGTCGCCGGCGTTGGCCAGCTCGGCGATCGCACCGTTGGCATTGGACTTCACTGCCAGCGGCAAGGGCGGCAACGCCAACCTGCAGGGCAGGGTGAGGCAGGGTGATCAGGAACTGGAACTGGCTCCGTCGGTGGTGTCACTGCAGGACCAGGTGCTGAAGGTGTCGCCGCTGCTGGTGAAGGGCCTGGGGGGCGAAGCGCGCCTGGAGGGCACCGCCGATTTCAGCCAGGAAGACCAGCAGAAGCTCAATTTCTCGGTGGTCGCACATGATCTGACCTATGTGCCGGCGCCCGATCCGAACACGGCGGGCAGCGCGCCGGTGCCGGTGACCCTGAAGGAAGCGCGTTTCGGCCTGGCCGGCACCCTGAAGGCCTGGGCAGCGATCGGCCGTGCCGAGGTCGAACGCGAAAAGCAGAAGGCGCAGGTGCGCTTCGACCTGCGTGGCAACGATCAGGCCGCGTCGATCCACCAGCTGCAGGCGCAGACCCCGGGTGGCCAACTTCAGGTGGAGGGCCAGGTGGCGTGGGCGCCGCAGCTGGACTGGGATGCCAAGGCCACGCTGAAGGACTTCGACCCCGGCTATTTCGTGCCGGGCTGGAATGGCCGCCTGTCCGGCAACCTGGCGTCCAGGGGCCGCCAGCTGCCGCCGCCGGCCAATGCGCCGCCGGGCACCGCTGGTACCCTGGAAGCCACGGTGGATCTGCCGTCGCTGAAGGGCATCCTGCGCCAGCGCAATCTCGATGCGCAGGGCAAGTTCGCGCTGCAGGGTGATCAAGGCCAGGGCGAGCTGAAGCTGGCGCTGGGCAGCAGCCGGGTCACCGCGTCGGGCAAGGTCGGCGACCGCCTCGACATCGACGCGCGTTTCGAACCGCTGCAGCTGAGTGATCTGCTGCCGGGCGCCGACGGCGGCCTGCGCGGCCAGATGCAGGTGAAGGGCCCGCGCGACGCACCGGACATCACCGCCGACCTGGTCGGCAACAACCTCAACTGGGATGGCTACGGCGCCGAGAGCGTCAGCATCAAGGGCCACCTGCCGTGGCGCGGCGACAGCGGCACGCTGGCGGTGCAGGGCCAGCAGGTCAACGCGGGCATGCTGCTGGAGCAGCTGAACATCGACGCGCAGGGCAGTGTCTCCAACCTCCGCCTGGCTGCGCAGACCCGCAACGAGATGGGCGCGGTCGAGCTGCAGGGCAGCGTGCGCCAGCAGGGCACGCAGTGGCGTGGCGAGCTGGCCTCGCTGCGCATCGCACCGGTGAAGGGCGATGCCTGGTCGCTGCGGGCACCGGCGGCGTTCGCGATCAACGGCAGCACCTACACCCTGTCCGAAGCCTGCCTGGCCGCCGCCAGCAGCGGCGCGCTGTGCGCACAGGCCAACTGGCCGCGCGAGGGCCTGGTGGTGCGCAGTGACGCGCTGCCGCTGGCGCTGGTACAGCCGTGGCTGCCGCCGCAGTCCGGCCGCCGCATCTACCTGCGCGGCGATGTCAGCCTGGACGCACAGATCCGCCCGCGCGGCACGGCCTGGGAAGGCCACGTCGAAGTACGCTCGAAGGAAGGCGGCGTGCGCCTGGGCGAGAACCGCAACACCGTGGGCGATACCACCCGTGGCGAGCTGGTGCGCTACGACCAGTTCTCGCTGAAGCTGGACATGACCCCGGCCAGCATCAAGGGCTACCTGGGCATGGGCTTCCAGGGCAACGGCTTCGTCGATGCGAAGATGCAGACCGGATGGGAAGCCAGCGCGCCGTTGAACGGCGAGCTCTATCTCAACATGTCGCGGCTGTATTGGTTGGAGCTGTTCTCGCCGGACATCGTGCGTCCCACCGGCCTGATCGAAGGCCACGTGAGCCTGCGTGGCACGCGCGGCCAGCCCTCGCTGGGCGGTGACGCGCAGCTGACCAACTTCAAGGGCGAATTCCCGGCGCTGGGCCTGACCTTCGACCAGGGCAAGGGCAGCTTCGTCGCCCAGCCCGATGGCTCGGCCAAGATCACCGCGCAGGCCAACTCGGGCAAGGGCACGCTTTACGTCGATGGTGGCCTGTCCTGGTTCGGCGATGCGCAGCCGCTGCAGCTGAAGATCCACGGCGAGAACGTGCTGGTGTCCAACACCAGCGAACTGCGCATCGTCGCCAACCCCGATCTGGACTTCACCCTGGCCAAGGCGGCGATGGAGCTGCGCGGCACGGTCAACGTGCCCGAGGCCGACATCGACCTGGAGCGCCTGGACCGCGGCACCTCGGTGTCCGAGGACGTGGTGGTGCTGGATCCGGCCGACCCGGAGGAATCGCGCACCTCGCCGCTGGACATGGACCTGACCGTGAGCCTGGGCGACAAGGTGAAGATGACCGGTTTCGGCCTGAAGGGCGGGCTGACCGGCAAGATGCAGGTCTGGGCCAAGCCCGGCCGCGAGATGACCGCCAACGGCGGGCTTGAGGTGAGCGGCCGCTACAAGGCCTATGGCCAGGACCTGACCATCACCCGCGGCAACCTCAACTGGAACTACAACGCCGTCTCCGATCCGCGCATCAACATCCGCGCCGAGCGCCGCATCGGTGATGTCACCGCCGGCATCGACGTGACCGGCCGCGCGCAGCAGCCGCGTGCCGACGTGTGGTCCGACCCGGCGATGTCGCAGTCCGAGGCACTGGCCTACCTGGTGCTGGGCCGCAGCCTGACCAATGCCAGTACCGACCAGACCCAGCAGGTCACCGCGGCCTCGGCGGCGCTGTCGGCCGGCAGCGGCCTGCTGGCCTCGCAGCTGGGTGCCAAGCTGGGCCTGGACGATGCCGGCGTGAGCCAGTCGCGCGCGCTGGGCGGTTCGGTGATTGGCTTCGGCAAGTACATCTCGCCCAAGCTCTACGTCGGCTACGGCGTGTCGATGGTGGGTGCCGGTTCGGTGCTGACCCTGAAGTACCTGCTGCGCCGCGGCTTCGACGTGGAAGTAGAGTCGAGCACGGTGGAAAACCGCGGCTCGATCAACTGGCGGCGGGAGAAATGACCGCTGACTGGCGCAGCGAGACGTAGAGCCACGCCATGCGTGGCTGCGCCGGGCCATCAGACCGGGGTCGGAGCCGTTTCGTTGAAAGGGCTCCGACCCCTCACCGGTTGAACCAGCGCAGCTCGCCGTGGTGGACGTGCAGGTCTTTCGCCCAGTAGACAAGGGCCATGACCAGCGCGGGCACGATCAGCACGACCGCCACTACCAGGCTGCGACCGGGTTCGTCCTGTTCCGTCGAACCGCAGCGGTGCATGAAGCGCTGGCGGGCCATCCGCAGCACGGCACCGCTGGCGATGATCAGCAGGACCAGCGAGCCGACCGGAACCCCGCTCGTGAAACGCAGCGCCAGGTGGAACGCGCCCATCACCGCCGCAACCGCCAGTGGAATGGTCAGGATGCGCACCCCCGGCAGGACGGTGGCGACGTGCTCCGGTAGCGACTGCCAGCGGATGATCGCGCGCGTAGCGTGGGACGTGAGCCACAGTCCGGGAGCCAGCAGCACGGCAGCGGCGATGATCAGCGCTGCGCGCTGGCCGCCATCCAGCGCGCCATCCTCCGAGGCTGGCAGTGGCCAGCTGGCGATCACGGCCCAGGTGCAGATCAGCCCGAGGACCAGCGCGACCAGCAGGGCGCGCAGGCCACTGGCCTGCCAATGGATGGCATCGCCCTCGCGCCCGAAGCGCGACCAGAACGCGACCTGCCCTGCATCCAGGCCGGGTGGCACGCGCAGATCGTGCCAGTAGCCGAGTGCCGCCAGCAGACTGATCGCCTGGTGCGCGCGCGACAGCTGCAGGGTGTCCAGCAGGTTGCGCCAGGCCGGGCGGTGCTCGCGCAGGCTGGGAAGCACATCGCTGCCGGGCGCCAGCATTGACTCGCTGATGCCCAGGTAGCGGGTCGCCAGTGCCTGCGCACCGGCGGGTGACAGCAGCCAGCGCTGCTCGCAGCGCCGCGCCACTGCATCCAGCCAGTGCAGGTCCAGGTCCCGCACCGGGTCATCCCAGCTGAAACACCCGCCGAACGTGTCGAAGGTGCTGCGCGGCAGCGCCGGTTCGTCGGTCACCAGCTGCTGCAGCACGGCATCGCCGATGCGCTGTTTGCCTTGCAGTGACCACAGCTCGGGTTGCTGCTGCAGCGACTGCTGGAGCAGGGCTGTGTCGCCCTGGCCGGCCACCACGAGCAGCTGCGCGGCGACGCCCTCGGCGTCCACCGCATCCGTCGGTGCCTGCGCCGGGCGGTATTCCGCAGGCGGCGCTGCATCCCCGCGCAGTTGCGCCAGCGCGGCCTGGTAGGCCTCGTGCAGCCGCTGGAACGCCACCGGGTCATCTTCGGGCCGGGTGACGCGCAGTTGCTGCGCATAGGCGCGCTTGATAGCGCGTTCGTCGGCGCCTGTGTCCAGCCCCAGCAGCGCCCTCCAGTCGCTCATCCGCGCCGACCCAGCACGTTGCGCCAGGCATCCCATCCCCAGAACACCAATGCGGCCACCAGCGCCAGTTCGGCATGCAGCATGCCCAACATCAGTAGTTTCACAAAGGGCAGCATGGCCAGCAGTGTCCAGCCGCTGAAGTGGATTTCCAGCTGGCTGCGCCGCCACCAGCGCCACACGGACAGGCCCAAGACCGGCCAGGCGACGAACGTGCCGGCGGCGCGCAGATCCAGCCCGTGGATCAGCACGATGGCCACGATCAGCAGCAGCGGAATCGGCAGCAGCGCCGCGGTCGCGGATCGATCTGGCCGCTCGTCCTGCACCTGCCAATGCAGGAACGTCTGCACGGCAGGGGCGACCGCGCCCAGCAGCACCAGCGCCAGCGCGGCGTACAGTGCCACCCGAGCGTAGGTGGCCATCGGATGGATGCCGGCAGCGCCGCCACCAGAGGCCAACTGGCCCAGCACGCCGACGGCCAGCACCAGCAGCGCGGCGATCACCGCGCCCGCGACACCGCGTAGCAGTCCCTGCAGCCAGCGCTCGCGGTTCAGCCGATGCATCGCGCCGATGTCGCGCCAGAACGCGATCTGGCGGGTCTGAAGGGGCGCCGGCACCGGTGTGTCGTCATCGATGCCCAGGGCATCCAGGGTCTGGTTGAGGTCGCGCCCACGCTGGGGCGACAACGAGGTGAGCAGTGCCTGCCAGTGATTCCATGGACGCGACAGCCAGGCCATGTGCTCCCGGGCCGCGGCGGGCGGGTTCGGCAATCCGCAGCGCTGCAGCAGTTCGGCCAGGCGATGGTGGTTGCCCGGTTGCACCACCCACTGCCGGTGCATCTCCATGCGCCGTGCATCCAGTGCATAGGGATCCACGCTGCTGCCGATCTCGTCCCAGCCGAACCGTTCGGCCAGCACATCGAGGTTGTCGGCCTGCACCGGCTCGGTGGCGGAGAACAGCGCGTCCAGCAGGGCATCACCGATCCGCGCCTTGTCCTGAAGCGACCACAGTTCCGGCTGCTGCGCCAGCCACTCCTGCAGCGCGTCCGGCTCCTGCTGCACGGCTTCGGCCAGGATGCGGCGGGCGATGGCCTCCACGTCCATGCACGGGTCGGCCCGCACGTGGTCATCCGCCTGCGGACCCGCGTCCTCAACGCGCGGCGCTGCCCATTGCAGCGGCGCTTCCGGCTCGCTGCCGGGCCACGGGGCCTCCTCTGTGGTGCGATCCTTCGCCCATGCCAGTGCGGCCTGGTAAGCCTCGTGCAGCTGCTGGAAGGCGACCGGATCGTCCTCCGGGCGGGTCAACCGCAGGCGCTGCGCGTAGGCCCGCTTGATCGCACGTTCGTCGGCATCCTCGTCCAGCTCCAGCACGTCCAGGCCCCAGCTCATGCATCGCGCTCCAGCATGTCCAGCGCTTGCGACAGCTCGCGGCGCTGCTGCTCGATATGGTGCAGGTCCTGGCCGTCCAGCGCGTGGCGGAACTGCAGCAGCCAGCCCTGCAGCGTGTCGCGCTGATCGATGAACTCCTCGTACAGGCGTTCGGCACGGGCCACCACGGCCAGATTCTGCTGGGCATCGCGCGGATGGATCTTCAGGTCCTGCAGGGCCTGCAGGCGCTGCTGGATCTCCTCGGGAGACAGCAGGCCCGGGTTCTGTTCCAGGATCAGCTCGTGGCGCAGGCCCGTGGCATCCTCGGTGACCTCCACCTGCAGCAGGCCGTTGATGTCGTAGGTGAAGCGGGTGGTGATGCCGCGCTCCTCCCTCGGCGCACGATGGGTCAGTGGCACGCGCAGCTCGCCCAGCTTGATGTTGCGGTCCACGGTCGGGCTTTCGCCCTGGTAGATGTCGATCATGACTTCGCGCTGGTTCTCGTGGATCGGGAAGAACTGATCCTCGCGGCTGACCGGCACCACGCTGTTGCGCTGGATGATGGGATGGAAATAGCCGCCGCGCGACTGCCCGTCCGGCAAACGGCGCGATACCTGGGTCCCCAGCGTGTAGGGACAGACGTCGGTCAGCACCACTTCGCGCAGGGCCTCGTTGCGCTCTTTCAGGCCGGCGGCGACGGTGGCACCCAGGGCGATGGCATGGTCCGGGTGGACGTGGCGGAGCGGCAGCCGGCCGAACATACGGGTGACCAAGCGGCTGACCATCGGCATGCGCACCGCACCGCCCACCAGCACGATGTCGTCCAGTGCGTCCGGCTGCAGCCGTGCATCGCGGATGGCCCGCTCGATCGGGCCGCGCATGCGCTGCAGCAGCGGATCGCACAGCCGGGCGAATGCGGCCTCGTCCAGTTGCCAGCGCAGCCTGCGTTCGCCCAGCGACAGCTCCAGTGTGCTGCTGCCGCTGTGGCTCAGCTCGCGCTTGAAGCGTTCCAGGTGCCGCAGCAGCTGCGCCCTCTCGCTGTCGGCCAGGGTAGCCAGATCAAGGCGCTGGTCGGCCAGCAGGGCCTCCAGCAGCACGCTCGAGAAGTCTTCGCCGCCGAGGAAATTGTCGCCGGCACTGGCATGCACTTCGATCACGCCGTCGAACAGCTCCAGGATCGACACATCGAAGGTGCCGCCGCCCAGGTCCAGCACCAGCACCCGGCCTTCGCCCTCGCGCTCCTGCAGGCCATAGGCCAGCGCGGCGGCGGTGGGTTCATTGATCAGGCGCTCCACGCGGACGCCGGCCAGTTCGCCTGCGGTGCGCGTGGCTTTGCGCTGCGCATCGGAGAAGTACGCCGGCACGCTGATCACCGCCTCTTCCACCTTCTGCCCCAGGGCGGCCTCGGCGTCGGCCAGCAGCGAGCGCAGCACCAGCGCCGAGAGTTCCTCGGGGCGGAAACTGCGGTCGCCCAGGCGGGTCTGCCGGTCTGTGCCCATCCAGCGCTTGAAGTTCGCCACGCTGTGCGCCGGATGGCTGACCAGACGGTCGCGCGCCGGCTGCCCGACCAGCACTGCGCCATCGGCCAGGCTGACCACCGAGGGCGTCAGCAGCTCGCCATGCGCATTGGGGAACAGTCGACCGCCGCCCGCCTCGTAGATGCCCACCAGCGAATGGGTGGTGCCCAGGTCCATACCGACGATCATGCTGCTTCCCTGACTGCATGTGATGGAACGGCGATTGTAGGCCGACAACGTGGTCGATGAACGCGCCACCCCAACCATCGGCCGTTGCCCCATCGGCCCCCAGCGGCTATGGTCCCGGGCTGTTCTGTATTGCCGGAAACGCCGATGTCTGCCCGTAAAACCCTTCCTGCCGCCCTGGCCCTGGGCCTGACCCTCGCTGCCGGCGCCCACGCCGATGAAGGCATGTGGATGCCGACCCAGCTGCCGGAACTGGCCAAGCCGCTGCAGGCCGCCGGTTTCAAGGGCAATCCGGCCGATCTGGCCAACGTCACTGCGCCGCCGCTGAGCGCCGTGGTGCGTGCCGGTGGTGGCACCGGATCTTTCGTGTCCGCTGACGGTCTGCTGCTGACCAACCATCACGTAGCGATGGGCGTGATCCAGTACAACAGCTCGCCCGAGCACGACCTCATCAACGGTGGCTTCATCGCCAAGGACCGCGCCGACGAGCGCCCGGCCAACCCGGACTTCCGCGTGCTGGTCACCGTCGGCTTCGACAAGGTGACCGACCAGGTGCTGGCCCAGGCCAAGGGCAAGACGGGCCGCGCCTACTTCGACGCCGTCGATGCGGCCAGCAAGCAGATCGTGGCCGAGTGCGAGAAGGACGGCAGCGTGCGCTGCTCGGTGGCCAACATGTACTACGGCACCGATTTCTACCGCATTGCCCAGCTGGAACTGAGCGACGTGCGCCTGGTCTACGCGCCGCCGCGCGCGATCGGCAACTACGGCGACGAGATCGACAACTTCATGTGGCCGCGCCACACCGGCGATTTCACCCTGCTGCGCGCCTATGTCGGCAAGGACGGCAAGCCGGCCGCCTACAGCAAGGACAACGTGCCCTACCAGGCACCGGCGCACCTGCAGATGTCGGTGGAAGGCCCGAAGGAAGGCGATTACGCGATGCTGGCCGGTTACCCGGGCATCACCTATCGCCACCGCACCGCGGCCGAATTCGCCGGCCAGATCGACGCCGTGCTGCCGCGCCGCGTGTCGGTGTTCCAGCAGATGATCGACACCATCGAGGCCGCCACCGCCAAGGACGCGCAGGCGCGTACCCGCTATGCCTCGCAGCTGCAGTCGCTGAAGAACAACCGCAAGCGCGCCGCTGGCGAACTGGAAGGCCTGCTGCGCAGCGATGCCAAGACCCAGCGTGCCGCCGACGAGACCGCGATGCTGGCCGTGACCGACCGCAAGTACCAGGGCGACATCAAGGCGTTGCTGGCCAACCTGTCGCAGGGCGCGGCGGTGGGCGAGCGTGACCTGCTGCTGGACCAGATCGCCGCGCAGAGCCAGCTGCTGCGCTCTGCGCTGCTGCTGGAGCGCCTCCGCATCGAATCGGCCAAGCCTGACGCGCAGCGCGAGAGCGGTTACCAGCAGCGCGACCAGGCGATGATCGAAGGCGTGCTCAAGCAGGTCCAGCGCCGCTACGCACCGGAGGTCGAGAAGGCCCTGCTGACCACCTTGCTGACCCGCTACCAGCTGCTGCCGGACGCGCAGCGCGTGGCCGAGTTCGACGCGGCCTTCGGCCGTACCCCGGAGCAGCTGGCCAAGGCGCTGGACACCCTCTATGCCGGCACCCAGCTGGGTGACGAGGCGCAGCGCCTGTCGCGCTTCACTGCCGCACGCGAGGGCAAGGCACTTGCCGCCGATCCGCTGATCGCCGTGGCCGGCCCGCTTGTGGCCGCGCAGCTGCGCATCGAGAACGAGAGCAAGACCCGCGAAGGCGAGCAGCTGCGCCTGCGCCCGGCGTACATGCAGGCGCTGTTCGCCTGGCGTGCCAAGCAGGGCCGTGCGGTGTACCCGGACGCCAACCGCACCCTGCGCATCAGCTACGGCAAGGTCGAGGCCCTGCACCCGCGCGACGGCGTGACCTACTCGCCGGTGACCACCGTGGCCGGCATCGTCGAGAAGAACACCAACGCCTATCCGTTCGATGCACCCAAGCCGCTGCTGGTCGCGATCGCCAAGGGTGACTTCGGCAGCACTGCCGACCCGGCGCTGAAGACCCAGACGGTCAACTTCCTGACCAACCTGGACACCACCGGCGGCAACTCCGGCTCGCCGGTGCTCAACGCCAAGGGCGAACTGATCGGCCTGAACTTCGACAGCAACTGGGAGTCGGTCAGCGCCAGCTGGTGGTTCGACCCGCGCTACAAGCGCGCCGTGCACGTGGACATGCGCTACCTGCGCTGGCTGCTGGCCAAGGTCTACCCGGCGCCGCAACTGCTGAAGGAAATGGGCGTGCCGGCCCAGTAAGAAGGCGGCCACGACCAACGGTCGTGGCCCGCACCGCGTAGACCCCCACCCCGGTGGGGGCGGTTGCCCCCAACGAGCCCGCACCCCCGGCCACGCCTGGCCTACACTGCGGGTTCTTCCGACGGAAACGCACGCGTGGTCTCCAGCTGGATCCTGCTGCTGGTCTCGGTTGCCTATGCTGCGCTGCTGTTCGGCGTGGCGTGGTGGGGCGACCGTCGGCCGATGTACCCCGACCGGCCGTGGCTGCGGCCGGTGGTCTACAGCCTGGCGCTGGCCGTGTACTGCTCGTCGTGGACCTTCTACGGCGCGGTCGGCACCGCCGTGCGCAACGGCGTGGGCTACCTGCCCATCTACATCGGCCCGCTGCTGCTGCTGCTGTTCGGCTGGCGCATCATCGAGCGCCTGGCGCTGATCGCGCGCAGCCAGAACGTGGTTTCCATCGCCGATTTCATCTCCTCGCGCTTCGGCCGTTCGCGGCGGCTGGCGGCGTTGGTGGCGATCATCGCGCTGATCGGCATCATTCCGTACCTGGCGCTGCAGTACAAAGCAGTGGCGATGAGCCTGCAGGTACTGACCGGCAACACCGGCCCGACCGGCTTCTTCACCGACCCGGCGCTGTACGTGGCGCTGCTGATGGCATTGTTCGCCACCCTGTTCGGTACCCGCCAGGTCGATGCCACCGAGCACCACCACGGCATGATGCTGGCGATCGCCTTCGAATCGGTGATCAAGCTGCTGGCGATGCTGGCGGTGGGCGTATTCGCCTACCTCTGGCTGAGCAACCGCACCGATGCAGTGGTCGAGTCGGTGCATACGCTGTTCACCGGCCTGCCGCCGGTGGGATTCATTTCGCAGACCCTGCTCAGTTTCCTGGCCATCATCTGCCTGCCGCGCCAGTTCCACGTGGCCGTGGTCGAATGTGGTGACGTGCGCGATGTGCGCCGCGCGCGCTGGATGTTCGGTGGCTATCTGGTGCTGATCTCGGGCATGGTGCTGCCAATCGCCACCGCCGGCGTGACCCTGTTCGGCACCGGCGGCAGCGTTGCCGATGACTCGATGGTGCTGGCGTTGCCGCTGGCCGAAGGCCGCAACGCGCTGGCACTGATCGCCTATGTGGGCGGTTTCTCCGCCGCCACCGGGATGGTCATCGTCTCGTCCATCGCGCTGGCCACCATGGTCAGCAACGACCTGGTGATGCCGGTGCTGCTGCGCCGCAGTGGCGACCACCAGGAAGCGGCCGATGTCGCCTCGCGCGTGCTGTGGATCCGTCGCCTGGCGATCCTGCTGCTGGCGCTGATGGCCTACAGCTACTACCGCACCAGCAGCAACGACAGCACGCTGGCGTCGTACGGCCTGATGGCGTTCGCTGCAGTGGCGCAGTTCGCACCGGGCCTGATCGGCGGCCTGTACTGGCGCGGTGCCAGCCGGCGTGGCGTCGAGATGGGCATGCTGCTCGGCTTCGCGACATGGCTGTACACGCTGCTGCTGCCGGCGATGACGATGGCCGGCTGGGTCGATGCCGGCTGGGTGCAGCACGGTCCGTTCGGCATCGAGTGGCTGCGTCCGCAGCAGCTGTTCGGCATGACCGGCTGGGATCCGCTGACCCACGGCACGTTCTGGTCGCTGCTGGTCAACGCGGCGACGATGATGCTGGTGTCCGCGCGCTGGCGCCCCGGTGTGGACGAGCGGCTGCGCGCCGCGCCGTTCCTCGACCCGTATGCCGAGCGCCCGTCGGTGGCCGGTGGCTGGCCCGGTCATGTGCATGTGGGCGACCTGCTGGCACTGGCCTCGCGCGTGGTCGGCGAACGTCACGCGCGGCGCTCGTTTTTTGAACAGGCGCAGTCGCTGGGGCGCGAGCTGCAGTCGACGGCGCCGGCGGACCGGCCCTGGGTGCAGTTCACCGAACGCCTGCTGGCCGCGTCGATCGGCGCGGCGTCCGCACGCCTGCTGCTGACCAGCCTGCTGCGCGGCTCGGGCATGGACCTGGGCGAAGTGGTGGCGGTGCTGGACGAAGCGGGGCAGGAGCTGCGCTTCAACCGCGAGATCCTCTCCACCACGCTGGAAAACATCAGCGCGGGTGTCAGCGTGGTCGACCCGGACATGCGCCTGACCGCCTGGAACCGCCGTTACCAGGACATGTTCGGCTACCCCGACGGCATGCTCTACGTAGGCCGCCCCGTGGCCGACCTGATCCGCTACAACGCCGAACGTGGCGAGCTCGGCGAAGGCGATATCGAAGTACAGATCAACCGTCGCATCGGCTACATGCGCGCCGGTTCACCGCACGTGTTCGAGCGCACCCGCAGCGACGGCAAGGTGATCGAGATGCGCGGCCAGGCCCTGCCCGGCGGCGGCTACGTGACCAGCTACAACGACATCACCGACTACAAGCACGCGGAAAAAGCGCTGCTGGAGGCCAACGAAACGCTGGAACAGCGAGTCGCCGAGCGCTCGCACGAAGCCGAGGTCGCGCAGCAGTCGAAGACCCGCTTCCTGGCGGCGATCAGCCATGACGTGCTGCAGCCGCTGAACGCCGCGCGCCTGTTCGCCTCGGCATTGCGTGACAGCGACCATGTGAGCGACGAACAGAAGCACCTGGCCGAACGCGTGGATGCCTCGCTGCGTGCGGCCGAGGAATTGTTGGATGGCCTGCTGGACGTCTCGCGGCTGGATGCCGGTGGCCTGCACCCGGTGATCGGTGAGTTCGATGTCAGCGCGCTGATGCGCGAACTGGCCGCGCAGTACACGCCCGTGGCGGCGGGGCGCGGCCTGCGCCTGGACCTGTTCGCGCGTACTGCCTGGGTACGCAGCGATCGCCGCCTGCTGCGCCGCGTGCTGCAGAACTTCCTGGCCAATGCGCTGCGCTATACCCGCCAGGGTCGCATCGTGCTGGCCGTGCGCCAGCGCGGCGACGAAGTGGAACTGCAGGTGTGGGATACCGGCCCGGGCATTCCCGAGCACCACATGCGGCAGATCTTCGACGAGTTCCACCGCTACCAGCAGCCGTTCGACTGGGGCGAGCAGGGGTTGGGTCTGGGCCTGTCGATCTGCCAGCGCATCTCGCGCCTGCTCGACCATCGCCTCAATGCGCGCAGCCGCGTCGGCAGCGGCTCGATGTTCTCGATCATCCTGCCGCGTGTGGCGCCGTTGCCGGGCTACAGCGAAGTGGCCACGCCGGTGCAGGCGGTGGCCGCACCGGTACGCAGCGATTCGCTGGCGGGCCTGCGCGTGCTGTGCGTGGACAACGACGAGGAGATCCTCGACGGCATGCGCGCGCTGCTGGGCCGCTGGCAGGTGCAGGTGATCACCGCCGCCACCGTCGACCAGGCGCTGGAGAAGATCGCCGAGCGCCCGCAGGTGATGCTGGTGGATTACCACCTGCACGATCGCATGGATGGCCTGGATGCGCTGGTGGCACTTCGCGAGGCGGCGGGCTACCCGTTGCCCGGGGCGCTGCTGACCGCCGATGGTCGCGACGAACTGAAGCGGATGGCACGCGAGCGTGGTTACCGCGTGCTGACCAAGCCGATCAAGCCGGCCTCGCTGCGCGCCTTCCTGGGCGCACTGCGCGATGCTGGCAACAGCGACGCCTGACCGGCAACTGTAGAGCCGAGCCCACGCTCGGCTCGCGCGTGGCGCGTGGTATTCCGTGGTCCGACCGAACAGCAGCCGAGCATCGGCTCGGCTCTACAGATTCCCGGGCGCACGAACCCCTCTGTAGAGCCGAGCCCACGCTCGGCTCCCGCGCGCAGCGCGGCGCTGATATAGCCATCGCTATACAAACCAGCCCTGCCTGCGCGTTTGCCTGGAAATGCGCCACGCGCGGATCGCGGTGCTAAGCTGCGCGTCCCCTTGGGGAGTAGCCGGATTCCTTCGCAGGAATCGTCCACGTCAACATACTCGGCCAGTGCGCCGTGGCGTGGACAACCATGATGGTTGGCGAGACCAGCGGCCCGCGCGCGCAACGTCAGGTTGGGCGCGAGCGCGAGCCGTGCGTCCGTCCTTGCCCGACCTTCAGCAGCTTTCCATGTCCCCCATTTCGATCCTCCTGATCGGCTTTGCCATGTCCACCGATGCCTTCGCCGCGGCGGTCGGCAAGGGTGCAGCCATGCGCAAGCCGGTGTTCCGCGACGCACTGCGTGCCGGCATCATCTTCGGCGTCATCGAGGCGATCACGCCCATCATCGGCTGGTTGCTCGGCCGTGCCGCCCTGCAGTACGTCGAGGCCTTCGACCACTGGATCGCGTTCGGCCTGCTCGGTGCGCTGGGCATCCACATGATCTACAACGGCCTCCGTCCGGACAGCGCCGAGGAAGACGAAGACCCCTCGCAGCACCACGGCTTCTGGAAGCTGGCGTTGACCGGTTTCGCCACCAGCATCGACGCGATGGCAGTGGGTATCGGCCTGGCGTTCATGGACGTGCATATCGGTGTGATGGCTGCGGTCATCGGCCTATGCACGCTGACCATGGTCACCGTCGGCATCATGCTCGGCCGCGTGCTGGGCAGCATGGTCGGCAAGCGCGCCGAGATCATCGGCGGCGTGATCCTGGTGATCATCGGTGCGACGATCCTGTACGAACACCTGCACGGCGTGGGGTAACACCAGATCCTGTAGAGCCGAGCCTGCGCTCGGCTTACGCGCGTAGCGCGGTCTTCAAGCAGACAGCAGCCGAGCATGGGCTCGGCTCTACGGGTTCAGGCGCCGCAGAGTCCTGTAGAGCCGAGCCTGCGCTCGGCTTACGCGCGCAGCGCGGTCTTCAAGCGAACAGCAGCCGAGCATGGGCTCGGCTCTACAAGGGGGCATTGGCTGACAGGTCATGCGGTGTTGCACTGATGGGCAGCCTGGCGGTCGCTGCATAGTCTTCGGGCATGTCCAGCCCCGCACTCCGTATTGGCCGGTGGTCGCAGATCGGCAATGTCTATGCGATCACCGCGGTGACCCACGCGCGGCGACGCTGGTTCGACGATGAGACGAACGTCGATCTGCTGATCGAGGCACTACGCACGGTCGAGCGGACGGGGCGGACGTTCTCCCTGGCTTGGGTAATCATGCCGGACCACCTGCACTGGTTGATCGAGTTGCGACACGGAACGCTTGCCGGGTGCATGCAGATCCTCAAGTCCAGAAGTGGACGGTCCATCGCCAGGCGCGTTGATGCCAGCGAGCCCATCTGGCAACCGGGGTATTACGACCACGCGCTGCGCAGCGATGAATGCCTGCGTACGCAGGCAATGTACATTGCGGGCAATCCGGTTCGGGCCGGGCTGGCCACGCATCTTGGCGAGTACCCTCATGCCTGGAGTAGGTGGCGTCTGCAGGGGTAGCGCCATCTTCAGGCGAACAGCAGCCGAGCATGGGCTCGGCTCTACAAAGGCAGGTGCCGCAGAGTCGTGTAGAGCCGAGCCTGCGCTCGGCTCACGCGCGCAGCGCACTACCCTCAGTCTTCTTCCGGCGGCAGCACGATGGCGTCGTCGTCGATCGCCAGCTTGCCGGCCATCAGCACGGCCTGGGTGCGGTTGGTCACGCCCAGCTTGCGCAGGATCGCGGTGACGTGGGCCTTGATCGTCGCTTCGGAGACGTTGAGGTCGTAGGCGATCTGCTTGTTCAAGCGGCCTGCGCCGAGCATCTGCAGCACGCGGAACTGCTGCGGGGTCAGTTCGCGCAGGCGCTGGCCGACTTCGCGTTCCTCGCGCTCGGTCGGCGGTACGTTGTGCGCTTCCGGCGGTGCCCAGGTCTCGCCGTCGAGGATGGTGCCCAGCGCGTGGCCGATGGTGTCCGAATCCGCCGACTTGGGAATGAAGCCCAACGCGCCATGATCGAGCGCGCGCCGCATCACCGTGGCTTCCTCGCGCGCGGACACCACCACCACCGGCAGGTGCGGATGCAGCGAGCGCATGTGCACCAGTGCGTTGAAACCCTGTGCACCGGGCATGTTGAGATCCATCAGGACCAGGTCGGCGTCGTTGTGCTGGTCGGCCAGCGCGTACAGCGCTTCCACGCTGTCGGCCTCGAACAGCTGCACGCCGGGGATGACCCGCTGCACGGCCCCGCGCAGGGCTTCGCGGAACAGCGGGTGGTCATCGGCAATCAGGAGGGTGGTCATGGGTCGAGCTTATCGATCAGGAAAAAGAGCGACGTGATGGCAGGTGCAGGACGGGTCGGACGCGGCCGGGTCCCTCCTCCCGGCCACGTCCCTGGCGCGTCCTGCGCCTGCAGTCACGCCATCAGCGCACCTTGCGCTCGTCCACCAGCGACGCCACCACCGACGGATCGGCCAGGGTCGAGGTGTCGCCGAGCTGGTCCGGCGCGTTCTCGGCGATCTTGCGCAGGATGCGCCGCATGATCTTGCCCGAGCGGGTCTTCGGCAGGCCCGGCGCCCACTGCAGGTGGTCCGGCGTGGCGATCGGGCCGATTTCCTTGCGTACCCAGGCGACCAGTTCCTTCTGCAGTTCGTCGCTCGGCGCTTCTTCGGCCACCAGGGTCACGTAGGCATAGATGCCCTGGCCCTTCACGTCGTGCGGGAAGCCGACCACGGCCGCTTCGGCCACCTTCGGGTGCGAGACCAGCGCGCTTTCCACTTCGGCGGTGCCGATGCGGTGGCCGGACACATTGATCACGTCGTCAACGCGGCCGGTGATCCAGTAATAGCCGTCTTCGTCGCGGCGGCACCCGTCACCGGTGAAGTAGCTACCCGGGTAGGTGCGGAAATAGGTGTCGATGAAGCGCTGGTGGTCGCCGTACACCGTGCGCATCTGGCCCGGCCAGGAGTCGCGGATGATCAGGTTGCCTTCGGTCGGGCCGTCCTGCACTTCGCCGTCGGCATTGACCAGCGCCGGCTGCACGCCGAAGAAGGGCAGGGTGGCCGAACCCGGCTTGAGGTCCATCGCACCGGCCAGCGGCGAGATCAGGATGCCGCCGGTCTCGGTCTGCCACCAGGTATCGACGATCGGGCAGCGGCTGTCGCCGACCACCTCGTAGTACCAGCGCCAGGCTTCCGGATTGATCGGCTCGCCGACGCTGCCGAGCAGGCGCAGCGAGGCGCGCGAGGTCTTCTTCACCGGTTCCTCGCCCTCGCGCATCAGCGCACGGATGGCGGTCGGGGCGGTGTAGAAGATCGTCACCTTGTGCTTGTCGATCACGTTCCAGAAGCGCGAGGTGTCCGGGTAGTTCGGCACGCCTTCGAACATCAGCGAGGTCGCGCCGTTGGCCAGCGGGCCGTACACGATGTAGCTGTGGCCGGTGACCCAGCCGACGTCGGCGGTGCACCAGTAGATGTCGTCCTCGCGCAGGTCGAACACCGCTTCATGGGTGTAGGCCGCGTACAGCAGGTAACCGCCGGTGGTGTGCAGCACGCCCTTCGGCTTGCCGGTGGAACCGGAGGTGTAGAGGATGAACAGCGGGTCTTCCGCGTTCATTCGCTCCGGCTCGCAGGTCGACGGCTGGCTGTCCACCACGTCGTGGAACCAGCGGTCGCGCGGGGCCTGCATGTCGACCGCCCCGCCGGTGTGACGCACCACCAGCACGGTTTCAACCGTGTTCGTGCCGGGCAGCTTCAGCGCGGCATCGACGTTGGCCTTCAGCGGGATCTTCCGGCCACCACGCAGACCTTCGTCGGCGGTGATGATCAGCTTGCTCTGGCAGTCGCTGACGCGGTCGGCGATCGAGTTCGGCGCAAAGCCCCCAAACACTACCGAGTGGATCGCACCGATGCGCGCGCAGGCCAGCATGGCCACGGCCGCATCGACGATCATCGGCAGGTAGATGGTGACCCGGTCGCCCTTCTTGACGCCGAGGTTGCGCAGCGCGTTGCCGAGGCGGCAGGTGCGCTCGTACAGCTCGCGATAGGTCACGTGCTGGGCCGGCGCATCCGGGCTGTCCGGTTCGAACAGCAGGGCGGTCTTGTCGCCGCGCGTTTCCAGCTGGCGATCCAGGCAGTTCACGCTGGCATTGAGCTCGCCATCTTCGAACCACTTGATGTGGAAGTCGGACAGGTCATAGCTGACGTTCTTGATCTTCGTCGGCGTGCGCATCCATTGCAGGCGCTCGGCAGCCTTGCCCCAGAAACCCTCCGGATCGGTCACCGACGCCTGGTACTGCTGTTCATATGTCTTCTTGTCGATGCGTGCCTTGGCGGCGAACTGCGGATCGACGGGGTAGATATCAGCCATGGCACCCTCACTTGCACGTTGACTTTGTGTGTGCGGTCGCAGCATTGCGGCGACCGATCCCCCTCAGTTTGCCCCATCCACCCCCTGCCGCGTCACCACCCCGGTTAGACCATGGTCGAAAGTGAGCGCCCAGCAGGGCCAGGTTCGACCAATGGCGAATAGCCGCTATACATAATCGCCCCGCAGTCTCGGCTCGACCGTGCCCCACGCGCGGCATCACCTTGCCACTTGGGAGAGAGGGCAACATGAGCCACCGTACGTTGAAAGCCGTGCGCACACCTTTGGCGGCCTGCCTGTTGGTCGCCCTGGTCGCACCGGGCATGGCGTTCGCAGAGACCGCCAAAGAGAAGGCGCTGGAAGCACGCGTTGCCGAACTGGAACGCCAGGTCCAGCTGCTGCTGTCTTCGCAGCAACAACAACAGACCCAGATCAGCCAGACCCAGCAGGCCGTAACCGAAGTCCGCACGCTGCAGGCCGAGCAGAAGCCGGTCGCACAGGTTCCGGCCGGCAAGCAGCCGATCCAGGTCACCACCATCACCCCGGGCGCCGCGCCGGGTACCACGGTCAAGATCGGTGGCTTCATCAAGGCCGACTTCCTCGCCACCCAGACCAGCGATGGCCAGCTGGCCGACGATGCCACCGGCCGCGCGCTGTACCTGCCGGGCCAGACCCCGGTGGAAGGCGCCGGCGGCAGCGGCAAGCGTTCGGGCACCGACTTCAATGCCCACGCCAAGTTCTCTCGCTTCAATCTGGGCATCGACAATGTGAGCGAATCGGGCAACAAAGCCGGCGCGTTCTTCGAGATGGACTTCTTCGGCAACTCGCTGGGCAACCAGACCGCCACCAACACCTACGGCGTGACCCTGCGCCATGCCTACATGTACTGGAACAACTGGCTGGCCGGCCAGACCTGGTCCAACTTCATGGACGCGGCCGCATTGCCTGAGGCGGTCGACTTCGTTGGCCCTACCGACGGCGTGATCTTCGTGCGCCAGGCGCAGGTGCGTTACAGCCAGGGCGGCTTCAGCGTCGCGCTGGAAAACCCGGAAACCACCACCCTCACCGGTACCCGCAACCCGGTCACTGGGGCATGGACCAATGCCAGTGCCAACTCCGACCGTGGCAGCCTGCCCGATCTGACCCTGCGCTATGGCTGGAAGGGCGACTGGGGCACCTTCGGCGTCGGCGGCATCGTTCGCCAGCTGAAGGTCGACAACCAGGCCACCGGCGCCAAGGCCGACAAGGTGGCCGGCGGCCTGACCCTGGGCGGCAAGTGGGTGATGGGTGACAGCGATTCGCTGCACTACCAGCTGACCGGCGGCGAAGGCATCGCCCGCTACATCGGCTTGGGCATCACCGCCGACAGCGCCTATGACGTTGCCCGCGACGAACTCAATCCGACCGGCGTGCTGGCCGGCTACGTGGGCTGGCGGCATGCGTTCTCGCCGAAGCTGCGCACCAACCTGATCTACGCGCGTAGCGACTACGACAACGACAGCATCCTCGGCCCGCTGGTGACCAAGAGCGTGCAGAGCATCCGCGGCAACATCTTCTACTCGCCGTTGCCCAAGGTCGATGTCGGCGCGGAGTTGATGTACGGCCGTCGCGAAGTGGAGAACGGCAACAAGGGTGACATCACCCGATTGCAGTTCACCACGAAGTACAGCTTCTAAAGGAGTGCCGACCAAGGTCGGCACCTACAGCGATTGCGTACCGGCCAACGGTCGGCACCCACCGACCCAGGTCGGCACCTACAGAGGGAAAACGTCCCATGTCCAGCACTGCATCAAGCCCGCACAATCCAGCGGGCACCCTGACCAAGGGCCACAAGAAGGTCATCTTCGCCTCGAGCCTCGGCACGGTTTTCGAGTGGTATGACTTCTTCCTGTACGGCTCGCTCGCGGCCATCATCGCCAAGCAGTTCTTCAGTGGTGTCAACGAAACCACCGGCATGATCTTCGCCCTGCTGGCGTTCGCCGCCGGCTTCTTCGTGCGCCCGTTCGGCGCGGCCTTCTTCGGCAGCCTCGGCGACCGTATCGGCCGCAAGTACACGTTCCTGGTCACGATCCTGATCATGGGCATCTCGACCTTCCTGGTCGGCGTGCTGCCCAACTACGCCACGATCGGCTTCGCGGCACCGGTCATCCTGATCGTGCTGCGCCTGGCCCAGGGCCTGGCGATGGGCGGCGAGTACGGTGGTGCCGCCACCTACGTGGCCGAGCACGCGCCGGACGACAAGCGTGGCCTGTACACCAGCTTCATCCAGTGCACCGCCACGCTCGGCCTGTTCATGTCGTTGCTGATCATCCTGGCCTGCCGTTACTTCCTGGGCAACGAAGCCTTCGAAGCCTGGGGCTGGCGCATCCCGTTCCTGGTGTCGATCCTGCTGCTGGGCGTGTCTGTATGGATCCGCCTGCAGCTGAGCGAGTCGCCGCTGTTCCAGCAGATGAAGTCCGAGGGCAAGGGCTCCAAGACCCCGTTCCGTGACAGCCTGAAGGGCGGTAACCTGAAGCTGATGCTGCTGGTCCTGCTCGGCGCTGCAGCCGGTCAGGCCGTGGTCTGGTACGGCGGCCAGTTCTACGCGCTGTTCTTCCTCAGCAGCATGCTGAAGGTCGATGCCACCACCTCCTACCTGCTGATCGCGGCCGCGCTGGCGCTGGGCGTGCCGTTCTTCATCTTCTTCGGCTGGCTGTCCGACCGCATCGGCCGCAAGAAGATCATCCTGGCCGGCTGCCTGCTGGCGGCTGTTACCTACATCCCGATCTTCAAGGGCCTGACCCACTTCGCCAACCCGGCCATCGAAGAGGCACGTGCGTCCTCTCCGGCGCTGGTCGTGGCTGATCCGAACACCTGCTCGTTCCAGTTCGATCCGGTGGGCCTGCGCAAGTTCACCAGCTCCTGCGACGTGGCCACCGCCGCGCTGACCAAGGCCGGTGTGCCGTACGACGTGCAGCCCGCCGCCGCCGGTTCGCTGGCGATGGTGAACGTGGGCAGTGCCAGCGTCACCTCGTATGAGGCCGCTGGCCTGACCAAGGAAGAAGGCAAGGCCAAGGCCGATGCGTTCGGTGCGGAACTGAAGACCGCCCTGACCACCGCGGGCTACCCGGCCAAGGCCGATGGTTCGCGCATCCACTTTGCCGGCACGATCTTCATGCTGTGGCTGCTGGTGCTGTACGTGACCATGGTCTACGGCCCGATCGCCGCCTACCTGGTCGAACTGTTCCCGACCCGCATCCGCTACACCTCGATGTCGCTGCCGTACCACATCGGCAACGGCTGGTTCGGTGGCTTCCTGCCGGCGATCTCGTTCGCGCTGGTGGCCGGTACCGGCAACCTGTACTACGGCCTGTGGTACCCCATCATCATCGCGCTGATGTCGGTGGTGATCGGTGGCCTGTTCCTGCGCGAGACCAAGGACGTGGATATCACCAAGTAGGAATGATGTTCACCGGATGAAGGAAAGGCCGCGGTGCAGACCGCGGCCTTTCTGTTCGAGGGAATGGGGGAATTGAGGCGGGGTAGAGTCGACTGTCAGTCGACTATCGCGCGCAGCGCGGGGTTTCCAGATGTCCCGCAAAGGGCAGTCGACTGACAGTCGACTCTACCCAGTCGGCTCTACCGTTACATGGCTCGGCCCCCCCCCGTATAGTCGGTCCATGACCACAACCGCCCCAGCCGACCTTCCTGCCCTCCTGCACGCCCTGCGCAGCGCCTGGCAGTCGCAGCGCCCCACGCTCGACCAGCGTGAGGCCGACCTGCGCCGCCTGCGCGAGGGGCTGAAGCCACGCCTGGACGAAATGGCGCAGGCCATCGCCGAGGACTTCGGGCATCGCGCCCACGTTGAATCGAAGCTGGCCGATGGCATGAGCGTGCTGTCGGCCATCGACCACCTGCGCCGCCACCTGCGGCGCTGGTCGAAGCCGCAGCGCGCATCGTCCGGCTGGAAGCTGTGGCCGGCGCGCGCGCAGCTGCGGCCGACGCCGTTGGGCGTGGTCGGGGTGATCTCGCCCTGGAACTACCCGGTCACGCTGGCACTGGTGCCACTGGCCACCGCCATCGCCGCCGGCAACCACGTGCTGCTGAAGCCTTCGGAACACACGCCGCGCGCCAGCGCGTTCCTGGCCGACCTGCTGGCCAGCGTGTTCCCGCCGGATCGAGTGGCGGTGGTGCAGGGTGGCGCGGACGTGGCCGCAGCGGTGTCGTCGCTGCCGCTGGACCATCTGCTGTTCACCGGCTCGACGGCCGTGGGCCGCAAGGTGATGGCAGCGGCCGCCGAGCATCTGGTGCCGGTCACGCTGGAACTGGGCGGCAAGTCGCCTGCCATCGTCTGCCGTGACTTCCCGCTGGACAAAGCCGCCGCGCGGCTGGCCACCGGCAAGTGGTTCAACGCCGGGCAGACCTGCATTGCGCCGGACTATGTGCTGATCGACACCGCGCGCCAGCGCGAGTTCGTGCAGGCGCTGCAGCAGCAGGTGCGCGAGCGCTACGGCGATTTCAGTGATGCCGATGACTACACGCGCATCATCAACGACGGCCAGTACCAGCGCCTGCAGGGCTATCTGGCGCAGGCGCGCGAACACGGCGTGCCGGTCATTCCGCTGGCGCAGGTGGAAGAGGCGCGCGCCGACCGCGAGCGCCTGCTGGTGCCGACCGTGGTGCTGGACCCGCCGGATGACCTGGACCTGATGCGCGAGGAGATCTTCGGACCGATCCTGCCGGTGCGCGCCTACCCCGATCTGCAGGCGGCGCTGGCCGATGTGCTGTCGCGCGACCGGCCGCTGGCGCTGTATCCCTTCAGCCATGACACGGCCACGGTGGAGCGCATCCTCGGCCAGGTCGTGGCGGGCGGGGTGACGGTGAACGACACGCTGCTGCACTTCGCCGCCGACGGCCTGCCGTTTGGCGGGGTGGGGGCGAGTGGCATGGGCGCGTACCACGGGCGCGCCGGGTTCGATGCCATGAGCAAGCGGTTGCCGGTGTTGTGGCAGTCGCGCTGGGCGGCCAGCGACCGGCTGCGGCCGCCGTATACGAAGATTGCGGGGTTGTTGAAGCTGATGGTTCGGTGAAGCCACGCATGGCGTGACTCTGTAGAGTACAGGCAGCCGAGCGTGGGCTCGGCTCTACAAGGCAACCCAGGCCCACCCGGGTAGAATGCCCCCATGAAAATCGCCTCGTGGAACGTCAATTCGCTCAATGTCCGCCTGCCGCACGTGCAGCAGTGGCTCAAGGACTTCGGTCCGGACATCGTCGGTATCCAGGAAACCAAGCTGGAGGACCACAAGTTCCCCGATTCGGCATTGGCCGAAGCCGGCTACCGCAGCGTGTTCGCCGGCCAAAAGACGTACAACGGCGTGGCGCTGCTGTCGCGTGAGCCGGCACAGGACGTGCAGATCGGCATTCCCGGCTTCGAGGACGAGCAGAAGCGCGTCATCGCCGGTACCTTCGGCGACCTGCGGGTAATCAACCTGTACGTGGTCAACGGCCAGGACATCGGCACCGACAAGTACGACTACAAGCTGCGCTGGCTCGAGGCGGTGCATGCATGGATCGCCGAAGAACTGCAGCGGCACCCGAAGCTGATCGTGATGGGCGACTTCAACATCGCCCCGGACGCGCGCGATGTGCACGACCCGGAGGTGTGGAACGAAAACCACATCCTCACCTCCACCGCCGAGCGCGGCGCACTCAACAAGCTGCTGCAGCTGGGCCTGCACGATGGTTTCCGCCTGCACAACGACGAGGCCGGGGTGTTCAGCTGGTGGGATTACCGCGCGGCCGGCTTCCGCCGCAACCTGGGCCTGCGCATCGACCTGACGCTGGTCTCCGACGCACTGAAGGCCAGTGCGGCGGCCTCGGGCATCGACCGCGAGCCGCGCACCTGGGAACGTCCGAGCGACCATGCGCCGGCGTGGGTGCAGCTGGGCTGAACGAACGGGGCCCGGCGATTGCCGGGCCCGTTCTGGAAGGACTGCCGGCCAGCGGTCGGCGCGACCCTCAGGTCACCGTATGCTCTTGCGGGTGAACAGGTTGACGATCGCCAGCAGGATCACCGCACCGATCAGCGAGAACAGGAAGGTGCGGAGGGTGATCGCTTCGTTGATGCCGCCGCCGAACAGCCAGCCGGAAATCAGCGCGCCGACGATGCCGACCACGATGTTCAGGATGATGCCCTGCTGGGCGTCGCGCCTCATGATGATGCTGGCCAGCCAGCCTACGATGCCGCCGACGATCAGCCAGATGATGATGCCCATGATCGAACCTCCGGTGGAAAACTGTGACCAGTTGACGCGCACGGCCGTGAACCCGTCGTGCAATTGCGTGATGGGGGCTTGCGGATGAGCCTGCCAGCCACCCTCGACGGCCCGTGGCGCTTCGGCCCGGTGACGGTCTGGCGGCGCCCGCACGTGCCCGGCCATCGCGGCGAACCGCAGGCACGGCAGGTACTGGCACAGGCACTGGGCACCGATCCGGAGACGCTGCCGCTGGTCCGCGACGACAAGGGCCGGCCGGAGCTGAGCGGTACGCTGGCCCACTACGGCACCGGCTGGAGCCACAGCGGCGAGGTGCTGCTGGTGGCGCTGGGCGAAGGCGTGCGGTTGGGCGTGGACCTGGAATTGCTGCGACCGCGGCCGCGCCTGCTGGAGATCGTGCAGCGCTTCTTCCACCCCGCCGAGGTGGCCTGGCTGGAAAGCCTGGACGAGGCCGACCGCGAGCACTGGTTCTTCCGCGTGTGGTGCGTCAAGGAAGCCATCCTGAAGGCACACGGGCAGGGCATCTCGTTCGGCCTGCACCGCCTGCAGCTGGCGCGGGGGGCGGATGGCGCCCTGCATCTGCGCTGGTGCGACCCGGAACTGGGCGAGGCCGCGCGCTGGCACCTGCACGAATGGCAGGCCACCGGGCAGTTCCGTGCTGCATTGGCCTGGTATCCGCACTGAAGCGGGGAATCAGCGTGCAAAACCGGCGATAATGCCGGCATGAGCGAACACCCACTTCCCGCCAGCGTGGCCGCCACGCTGGAACAGGGCCTGGCCAGCATGGGCCTGGACGCCGCGCTGGCGCCGCCGCTGCTGCGCTACCTGGCCCTGCTGCACCGCTGGAACGGCACCTACAACCTCACCGCCATCCGCGACCCGCAGGAGATGGTCACCCGCCACCTGCTCGATTCGCTGGCGATGCAGCCGTTCGTGGCCGATGGCAGCCTGGCCGACCTCGGCACGGGCCCCGGCCTGCCCGGCATCCCGCTGGCGATCGCCTGCCCGGGCCTGCAGGTCACCCTGGTGGAGAGCAACGGCAAGAAGGCGCGCTTCATGCGCGAGGCCGTGCGCCAGCTGGGCCTGGGCAATGCCCGCGTGGCTGAATCGCGCGCCGAGGCCCTGGACGAGGCAGGCCGCTACGACCAGCTGACCGCGCGCGCGATGGACACCCTGGCCGGCATCGTCCGCGTCGGCGGCCACCTGCTGCGCCCGGGTGGCGTACTGCTGGCCATGAAGGGCGTCTATCCCCATGAGGAGATCGCGGAGCTGCCGGCGGGCTGGCAGGTGCGCGAGGTGACCCCGCTGAGCGTGCCCGGCCTGGCCGGCGAACGCCACCTGGTCACGGTTATAGGCCCCTGATTGCCATCGCCAGCCCCTTGTGGAACAAGAGGTTGGCGATTCACGATTTCCGCCCGGGGCCGGTTGTACGCATAATGACCGGTCCCAACCATCCGTCGACGAGGCACACCTGCATGGCCCGCATCATCGCCATCGCCAACCAGAAGGGTGGCGTCGGCAAGACCACGACCGCCGTCAACCTGGCCGCTTCCCTGGCCAACGCCCCCAAGCGCGTGCTGCTGGTCGACCTTGATTCGCAGGGCAACGCGACCATGGGCAGCGGCGTGGACAAGCGCGAGCTGGCCGCCTCCACCTGTGATCTGCTGCTGGGCGAGAACAGCGCCGCCGATGTGCGCGTGCAGACTGCCGAAGGCTACGACCTGCTTCCCGGCAACATCGACCTGACCGCCGCCGAGATCCAGCTGATGGGCCAGAGCGAGCGCGAGCAGCGCCTGAAGCGCGCGCTGGCGCCGATCCGCGACGAGTACGACTACATCCTGATCGACTGCCCGCCGGCACTGTCGCTGCTGACGCTCAATGCGCTGGCCGCCGCCGACTCGGTGATCGTGCCGATGCAGTGCGAGTACTACGCGCTGGAAGGCCTGAGCGCGCTGGTGGAAACCATCGAAGCGCTGCGCACCAGCCTGAACCCGGCGCTGGAGATCGAAGGCGTGCTGCGCACCATGTTCGACGTGCGCAACAACCTGGCCAACGCGGTCTCGGCCGAGCTCACCGAACACTTCGGTGATCGCGTGTTCCGCACCATCGTGCCGCGCAACGTGCGCCTGGCCGAGGCGCCCAGCCATGGCCAGAGCATCGTCGGCTACGACCGCGCCTCGCGCGGTGGCGTGGCCTACCTGGGCCTGGCCGGCGAGATCATCCGCCGCAACAACGAACGCAACAAGGCCGCCAAGGCCGTGGAGACCGTCTGATGACCAGCACCAAGCCGGCAGCCAAGAAGCGGGGCCTCGGCCGTGGCCTGGACGCGCTGCTGGGCCCGAAGGGAGCGGTAAGCCAGGTGCAGGCCACCACCGCGGTGATCGAGCCGCTGCCGGGTGAAGTGCTGCGCAAGCTGGCCGTGGGCCAGTTGCAGCCGGGCAAGTACCAGCCGCGCCGCGAGATGGACGAGGGCAAGCTGTCCGAGCTGGCCGACTCGATCAAGTCGCAGGGCGTGATCCAGCCGATCCTGGTGCGCCAGCTGCCCGCCGGCAACTACGAAATCGTCGCCGGTGAGCGCCGCTGGCGCGCATCGCAGCTGGCCGGCCTGGACGAGGTGCCGGTGGTGGTGCGCGAGCTGGAAGACCGCACCGTCATCGCGATGGCGCTGATCGAGAACATCCAGCGCGAAGACCTCAACCCGCTGGAAGAAGCCGAGGCGCTGCAGCGCCTGATCAGCGAATTCACCCTGACCCATGCCGAGGCCGCCGAGGCCGTCGGCCGCTCGCGCGCGGCGGTGTCCAACCTGCTGCGCCTGTTGGAGCTGCCGGTGGCGATCCGCCTGCTGCTGGAAACCCGCCGCCTGGAAATGGGCCACGCCCGCGCGCTGCTGACCCTGGCCCCGGAGCTGGCGGGCAAGCTGGCCCAGGAAGCAGCCGATGAAGGCTGGTCGGTGCGCGAGGTCGAGCGCCGTGCGCAGGCCTTTGCCGCAGGCAAGGTGCCGAGCAATCGCCCGGTGGCCACCCCGAAGGTGCAGCAGGCCGACATCGCCTCGCTGGAAACCGAGCTGTCCGAAGCGCTCGGCGCCAAGGTGGCGATCAATCACGGCCGTGGCGGCAAGGGCAAGCTGATCATCCACTACACCGACCTGGATACCCTGGACGGCGTGCTGGAAAAGCTGCGTACGCGCCAGGGCTGAGCCCGGCGCAGTGACAGGGGGCGCGGCCCGTTCCTGCCGTGTCCCGCGAATGACAGGGAACGTACCGCCGCGCGCGCCGTGGGATGTACTGCCTTCCGGCCCGTGGCCTCATCCAGGGAGCAGGACATGAGCAACGCATTCGACGACGTCAGCCCGGGCGGCAGCCCGATCCTGGTCCACAGCCGCCAGAAGGACTTCACCCCGCCGCAGGGTGAAGAACACATCGAGGCGATCGGCGCGCACATTGAGCGCCACCTGGGCCCGGTATCCGGCGTCTTCCACGAGATCATCTCCGACCTGGTGCACATCGACGTGCACGTGGTGCCGGCCACCGACCAGTTCCCGTACCTGCGGCTGGTGACCTCCGGCATGAGCGATCTGCCGATGGCCGTGCCCGCCGAGGTGGACGCGGACGTGCCGCGCTACATGGAACTGATGGTGACCCTGCCGGCCGACTGGCCGATGTCCCAGGACGCCTTCGAGGACGAGCGCAATTACTGGCCGGTGCGCCTGCTGAAGGGCATGGCGCGTTTGCCACACGAGTACGACACCTGGCTGGGCTTCGGCCACACCATTCCCAACGGCCATCCCAGCGAGCCCTACGCGCCGGGGGTGGGCTTCGACGGTGCCATCGTGCTGCCACCGGTGACTGCCCCGGAAGAATTCGCCACGCTGGAACTGGACGACGGCAGGACCATCAGCTTCATGACCCTGGTTCCGCTGTATCCGGAAGAGATGGATCTGAAGCTGAAGAAGGGCGCCGAGGCGCTGCTCGACCGCTTCGATGCGAAGAAGATCCAGGACGTGATCGAACCCGGCCGCGCCAATGTGGCCAAGAAGCGTTTCGGGCTGTTCTGAGCCCGCAGCGTATCCTCTGCACCTGTACTCATTGATTTCCAGGCAACTGCAATGACCATCCTGCTCACCGGCGCTGCCGGCTTCATCGGTGCCTATACCGCCCGCGCGCTGCTGGAGGCGGGCCAGGCCGTGGTCGGGCTGGACAACTTCAACGACTACTACGACCCGCAGATCAAGCATGATCGCGTGGCTGCGCTGTGCCCGACGCTGGACCTGCGCACACTGGACCTGACCGATCGCGATGGCCTGGCCGCGCTGTTCGACGAGGTGCAGCCGACCGCCGTGATCCATCTGGCCGCGCAGGCCGGCGTGCGCTATTCGCTGGAAAACCCGCACGCCTACGTCGACAGCAACCTGGTCGGCTTCGTCAACATGCTCGAGCTGTGCCGCCACCGTGGCGTGCAGCACCTGGTGTATGCCTCCAGCAGTTCGGTCTACGGTGATTCGGCCACGCCGCCGTTCTCCGAGGACCAGCGCGTGGACCAGCCGCGCTCGCTGTACGCGGCGACCAAGGCCGCCAACGAGCTGATGGCTTATACCTACGCGCAGCTGTACGGCCTGCATGCCACCGGCCTGCGCTTCTTCACCGTGTACGGCCCGTGGGGCCGGCCGGACATGGCACCGCTGCTGTTCTCGCGCGCGGTGCTGGCCGGTCGGCCGATCGACGTATTCAACGAAGGCCGCATGCAGCGCGATTTCACACATGTCTCCGACATCGTCTCCGGTATCCTCGGCGCCCTCGCGCATCCGGCCGACGGTACGGTGCCGCACCGGGTGTTCAACCTCGGCAACCATACGCCGGTGGAGCTGGAGCGCTTCATCAGCGTGATCGAGCAGGCCGCCGGCCGCCCCGCGCAGAAGGTCTACAAGCCCATGCAGCCCGGCGACATGGTGCGCACGATGGCCGATACCCGCCGCGCACATGACGCTTTCGGCTTCGATGCGGTGACCCCGATCGAAGAAGGCCTGCCGCCTGTGGTGCAGTGGTGCCGCGAGTATTTTGGTGATCGCGCCTGAGCACGGATCCTCACGCCGCCGGGTTCATCTTCGGATAACCTCGGTTTCGGAGAATGCGCGGTCTTTGTCCCCCCTTTGGCCGAGTGCCTTATGAGCCAACCCGAGCTTTCCGTTGTTGTCCCGGTGTTCAACGAGCGCGACAACGTCGCCCCGCTGGTCGCCGAAATCACCGCTGCACTGCGCGGGCGGCTACCGTTCGAGATCGTCTACATTGACGACCACTCGCGCGATGACACCTTGGCCGTGCTGCAGGGGCTGAAGGCGACCACGCCGGAACTGCGGGTACTGCACCACGTGAACCAGAGCGGGCAGAGCACCGCCGTGCGCACCGGCGTCAAGCACGCACGGGCGCCCTGGATCGCTACCCTCGATGGTGACGGCCAGAACGATCCAGCCGATATTCCCAAGCTGCTGGCCGCGCGCGATGCCGCCGAGGCACAGGTGAAGCTGTTCGCCGGCTGGCGCGTCAACCGCCAGGACAGCGGCAGCAAGCGCTGGGCCAGCCGCTGGGCCAACGCCATCCGCGCGCGCATGCTGCGCGACGACACGCCTGACACCGGCTGCGGCATCAAGCTGTTCGAACGCAGCGCGTTCCTCGACCTGCCGTACTTCGATCACATGCACCGTTACCTGCCGGCGCTGATGCAGCGCGCCGGCTGGAAGACCACCAGCGTGCCGGTCAATCACCGCCACCGTACCGCCGGTGTGTCCAAGTACAACAATCTGGGCCGCGCGCTGGTCGGCATCCGCGACCTGCGCGGCGTGGCCTGGCTGATCACCCGCAGCAAGCGCACCGCGGTGGAGGAGCGTTGATGGACCTGGAGCTGCACTGGCTGGACCAGCCGCTGACCTGGCTGTACTGGACCGGCCTGCATGTGACCGGCTGGAAGCTGATCGGCTACACCGGCGCACTGATGTTCGGCGGCCGCTGGCTGGTCCAGTTCATCGCCTCCAAGCGCGCCGGCAAGCCGGTCATCCCGCGCCTGTTCTGGTACATGAGCGTGATCGGCAGCCTGATGACGCTGAGCTACTTCCTGTTCTCGGCCAAGCAGGACTCGGTGGGCGTGCTGCAGAACCTGTTCCCGGCGTTCACCGCGCTGTACAGCCTGCACCTGGACATCAAGCACCGGGGCTGGAAGCGGGACAGGGCCAGCCACTGAGGCTGCGCCGGGATGCGGTCTGCCGTGGGTAGCGTCGTCTGTCAGTCGACTCTCGCGCGGAGCGCGGGCTTTGCTGCATGTGGCGGGAAAGCAGCCGACTGACAGTCGGCTCTACAACGCGCCTTCGGCGCTGGGGCCCTGGCCTGTGGCCGGGGCCCGGTCCTGCCTGCGTTGCAGGCAGGACCTTCGTCCCATGCCATGGGCCGTGGGCGGTGCCATGATCGGGGTCTGCCTTCCCGGGAACCTGTGCTCGTGAAAACCCGTCTTGCCGTTGCCCTGCTGATTGCCCTGTCCGCCCCCGCCGTGGCCCTGGCCGCGCCGCCCGCCGCCGCCGCGCCGGCCAGCGTCGCCACCGAATCGCCTGCCGATGCCGCCTTCCGCGCGCTGTACGAGAAGGAATGGAAATGGCGCCAGGATGGTGGCGGCGAGGCCAGCGAGGACGAGGACGCCCCGGCCAATGCCACCCGCATGCCCGATGTCGGCCCGGCCGCACAGCAGGCGCGCCTGAAGGTGTGGGACGAGACCCTCGCCGCGCTGAAGAAGATCGATCCGAAGACCCTGTCGCCCGACAACCAGGTCAACTACGCGATCTACCGCGACCAGGTGTTCAACCTGGCCGAAGAGACGCGCCTGCGCGGCTACGAGATGCCGTTCAACGCGGACTCCTCGTTCTGGTCCAACCTGTCCTTCATGGCCCGGCGCGAGATAAAGACCGTGCAGGACTATCAGAACTACATCGCACGGCTGAACGATGTGCCGCGTTACTTCGGCCAGCAGACCGAGAACATGCGCGCCGGCCTGAAGCGTGGCTTCAGCGTGCCGCGCGCGGTGCTTGATGGTCGCGAGGTGTCCATCGCCACCGTCGCCGAGCTGAAGGACCCGACCGAGTCGCCGTTGTACGCGCCGTTCAAGAAGCTGCCCAACAACATTCCGGCCGCCGAACAGGTCAGGCTGCAGGCGCACGCGCGTGAAGCGATCAGTGGCAAGGTGGTGCCCGCGTTCCAGCAGCTGCGCACCTTCTTCGTCAACGAGTACGTGCCGCAGGCGCGCACCACCCTGGCCGCCGAAGCAATGCCGGACGGCAAGGCGTACTACAAGCAGCAGATCCACGAATACACCACGCTCGATCTGTCGCCGGACGAGATCCACCGCATCGGACTGGAGGAAGTCGCGCGCATCCAGGGCGAGATGAACGACATCATCAAGCAGGTGAAGTTCAAGGGCAGCTTCGCCGAATTCCTGACCTTCCTGCGTACCGACCCTCAGTTCTATGCCAAGACGCCGGAAGAGCTGCTGTCACGTGCCGCGTGGATCTCCAAGCGCGCCGATGGCCAGCTGGGCAAGTACATGACGCTGCCGCGCGCGCGCTTCACCATCGTGCCGGTACCGCCGGATATCGCACCGTTCTGGACCGCCGGCCGTGGTGGCATGGGCACCTACTGGCTCAACACCTACAACCTGCCGTCGCGCCCGCTGTACAACCTGCCGGCGCTGACCCTGCATGAATCCGATCCGGGCCACGCACTGCAGGGCGCCATCGCCGCCGAGCAGAAGAACCTGCCGGAGTTCCGCCGCAACGCCTACATCTCCGCCTATGGCGAAGGCTGGGCGCTGTACTGCGAGAAGCTGGGCGTGGAAATGGGCATCTACGAAACCCCGTACGAGGATTTCGGCCGCCTGACCTACGAGATGTGGCGCGCGGCGCGCCTGGTGATCGACACCGGCGTGCACAGCAAGGGCTGGACCCGCGAGCAGGCGCTGGCCTACCTGCGTGACCACACCGCGCTGAGCGAGCATGAAGTGACCACCGAAGTGGACCGCTACATTTCCTGGCCGGGCCAGGCGCTGAGCTACAAGCTGGGCGAGATCGCCATCGTGCGCCTGCGTGCGCAGGCGGAGAAGGAGCTGGGCGCCAAGTTCGACATCAAGGGTTTCCACGACACCCTGCTGAAGCAGGGCTCGGTGCCGCTGCCGGTGCTGGAACAGCAGATCCAGGCCTACATCGCCGAGCGCAAGAAGGCCTGACCGTTCCGAGGCAGTTCCGGCCGCTGGCCGGCAACCCGCACGCACCGCAATCGTTCGACATTGCCGACCAGCGGCCGGCACTACCGGGAAACGGGGTCGGATCCCAGGATCCGCCCCCGTGGTCTTTCAGCCGACCGCCCGCGGCTTGGCCACGCGTGCGGCAAATGTCGGCAGCACCAGAAGGGTCAGCACGGTGGCGGTGATCAGCCCGCCGATCACCACGGTCGCCAGCGGCTTCTGCACTTCTGCACCCGAGCCACTGGCAATCGCCATCGGGATGAAGCCGACGATCGCCACCAGCGCCGTGGTCAGCACCGCACGGATACGGCTGGAAGCGCCGTTGATCGCCGCCTGCAGCGGCAGGTCACCGGCGTCCAGGCGCTCGCGGATCGCCTGCATCAACACCAGGCCATTCAAGGTCGCTACGCCGGAGACGGCGATGAAGCCGACCGCCGCCGACACCGAGAACGGCATGCCACGCAGCAGGAGCGCGAGGACGCCGCCGACCAGTGCCAACGGCACGCAGCTGAACACCAGAATGGCTTCCTTGCCGCTGCGCAGGGCCATGAACAGCAGGCTGCCGATCAACAGGAACACCACCGGCACCACCGTCGCCAGCCGCTTCTCCGCACGCTGCAGGTTCTCGAACTGGCCACCCCAGGTCAGGTAGGCACCCGGCGGCAGCGGAACGTCGGCCACCGCCGCCTGCGCTTCACCGACGAAGCCGCCCAGGTCACGCCCACGCACATTGGCCTGCACCACGACGCGGCGGCTGCCGTTGTTGCGGCTGATCTGGTTCGGCCCTTCGCTGACCGTGATGCGGGCGACCGACGACAGCGGAATCACCAGTCCCGACGGCGTAGCGATCGGCAGCGACGCCAGCTGGTCCGGATCGTTGCGTGAGGCATCGTCCAGGCGCACCACCACGTTGAAGCGGCGGTCGCCTTCGAAGATCTTGCCGGCCGCGGTACCGCCGATGCCTGTGGACAGCGCATCACTCACATCTGCAGCGGTCAACCCGTACTGTGCCGCCGCCACGTGGTCGATCGCCACGTTGAGCGTGGGCAGGCCGGAGATCTGTTCCACCCGCACGTCGGCCGCGCCATCCACCGCACGCAGCTTCAGCGCTACCTGGTCGGCCACCTTCTGCAGCTGGCTGAAGTCATCGCCGAAGATCATCACCGCCAGGTCGGTACGCACGCCGGAAATCAGCTCGTTGAAGCGCAGCTCGATCGGCTGGCTGAACTCGAAGCTGTTGCCCAGCTGCTGCCCGGCCAGTTTTTCGAAGCGCGCCACCAGTGCGTCCTTGGCCAGCTTCGGATCGGGCCAGTCCTTGCGTGGCTTCAGCACGATCACGCTGTCGGAGATATTGGTCGGCATCGGGTCGATCGCCGCCTCGGCAGTACCGGTACGCGAGAACACGGTCTCTACTTCCGGCTGCTTGGCGATTGCCTTCTCCAGCGCCAGCTGCATCGCCAGCGACTGCTCCAGCGAGGTCGAGGGTACGCGCAGGGCCTGCATGGCCACGTTGCCTTCGTCCAGCGTCGGCATGAACTCGCGGCCCAGCAGCGAGAACGCGCCGAGGCCCACCACCACCATCATCACTGCACCGGCCAGCACCGTGCGCGGATGCGCCACGGCCTTGCGCACCACCGGCTCGATGCGCGCGCGCAGCATGCGGATCAGCTTGGTTTCGTGCTCGCCATCGTCGGCATGGGCCTCGCCGTCCTTCAGCTTCGGCTCGCGCACCAGCAGTGCGGCCATTGCCGGCACGAAGGTGAAGGAGAAGATGAAGGCACCGACCAGGGCCAGCATGAAGGTCGCCGCCATCGGGTGGAACGTCTTGCCCTCCACGCCGTCCAGGGTGAGGATCGGCGCGAACACCAGCAGGATGATCAGCTGGCCGAAGGCCGCCGGGCGCGCCATCTTCATTGCCGAATCGGCGGCCACGCGCAGGCGCTCCATCGCGGTCAGCGCACGGCCCAGTTCGGCGCGGCGCTGGCCCAGCATCAGCAGCGTCGATTCGACCACGATCACCGCACCGTCCACCAGGATGCCGAAATCCAGCGCACCCAGGCTCATCAGGTTGCCGCTGATGCCGAAGCGGTTCATGCCGATCACTGCGAACAGGAACGACAGCGGAATCACCAGCGCGGTGATGGTGGCTGCACGCAGGTTGCCCAGCAGCAGGAACAGCACCACCACCACCAGCAGCGCGCCCTCGGTGAGGTTCCTGGCCACGGTCTTGATGGTGGAGTTGACCAGCACACTGCGATCCAGCACCGGCGCGGCCACGATGCCGGCCGGCAGCGATGTGTTCACCTGTTCAAGGCGCGCCGCAGCGGCCTGCGCCACGGTGCGGCTGTTGCCACCGGCAATCATCAGCGCGGTGCCCAGCACGGCCTCGTGGCCGTTGCGGCTGGCCGCACCCAGGCGCGGCGCGCGGCTCAGTTCCACGGTGGCCACATCGGCCACGCGCACCACCACGCCATTGCGGGTGGCCACCGGCGCCTGTGCCAGGTCCTCGGTGGTCAGCGCCAGGCCATCGGCACGCACCACCAGGCCTTCGCCGGCACGCTGCACGAAACCGGCGCCGGCCTGCACGTTGGAACGCTGCAGGGCAGTGACCAGGTCGGCCAGGCCGAGGCCGTGCGCGGCCAGCCGCGCACTGTCCGGATGCACGCCGTATTCCTTGACGTAGCCGCCGACCGTATCGACACCGGCCAGCCCCGGGCTGGAGCGCATCTGCGGCGCGATGATCCAGTCCTGCACGGTGCGCAGGTAGGTCGCGCGTTCTTCCGGCGTGCGCAGCAGGTTGCCTTCCGGTGTGCGGTAGACCTCACCGGGCTGCCAGCCGGCGTCACCGGGCTTGGCCAGCCTGGCTGGATCGAACGTGGTGAAGTCCACCGTCCACATCAGCACTTCGCCGAGGCCGGTGGTGACCGGTGACAGCATCGGCGATGCGCCATCGGGCAGGTCATCGGCTGCTTCGCGCATGCGTTCGGCCACCTGCTGGCGCGCGAAGTAGACGTCGGTGGCATCGGTGAAGATCGCGGTGACCTGCGAGAAGCCGTTGCGCGACAGCGAACGTGTGGTGGTCAGGCCGGGAATGCCGGCCAGCGCGGTTTCCAGCGGGTAGGTCACCTGCCGCTCGATCTGCTCCGGGGTCAGCGCAGGTGCCACCGTGTTGATCTGCACCTGGCGGTTGGTGATGTCCGGCACCGCGTCGATCGGCAGCTTGCCCAGCTGGAACAGGCCCACGGCGGCGATCAGCGCGGCCATGAACACCACCAGCCAGCGGTGGCGCACCGCTGTTTCAATGATCAGCTTGAACATGGTCGCCTCCTCAGTGGCCGTGCTCGGCTTCGCCCTTGGCCAGCTCGGCCTTGAGCAGGAAGGCGTTGGCACCGACGATGCGCTCGCTGCCGGTCAGTCCACCGAGGATCTCGATGCGGTCGCCGGCACGGCGCCCGGCCAGCACCGGCTGCGCCTTGAAGCCACCTTCGACGGCGACGAACACCGCGCTGCTGCCATCGACGTTCTGCACCGCATCGGCGGGCACGCTGAGCGAACCGTCCTGGTCTTCGGTGACCACCACGGCTGACACCGGCGAACCGGCCGGCGGCAGCGGCGCATCCACCGGCGTGGCGCGGATCACCGCGACGCCGCCCTGCTGCCGCACATCGGCGGCCGAGCCGGTAACGGTGGCGGTGAAACTGCCCCCTGGCACACTTACTTCCAGTTTCATGCCCGGCGTGACCTGCGCGGCCAGCGCAGGCGGTGCGGTGAACACCAGCTCGTTCATCGCCGGATCGGCGACGTCGGCCACGGCGCTGCCGGCGGCGACCACACCGCCTGGCGTGACCTGCACATTGCCAACGATGCCGGCCACCGGGCTGGTGATGCGCACGCGGCCACTGGCATCGGGCGCACCGTTGGCGGCGGCCTGTGCCTGTGCGGCAGCGGCCTGGGCCTGTGCCGCCAGCGAACGTGCGCGCGAGGCTTCCATTTCCTGGCGTGCGACCACGCCCTGGTCGACCAGCGCCTTGTCGCGGCCATAGGCCAGGCGTGCGGCCTCGGCTTCGGCCGATGCGGCCAGCGCGTTGGCACGGAACACCGCCGCCTCGCCGCTGACCACGATGGCCAGTGCCTGGTTCTGCTTCACCGCAGTGCCCGGTGCAACCAGCACGCGTTCGACGCGGCCGGTCACCGTGGAGGCCACCGAGGCACGCGCACCGACCGAGGGCTCGACCCGACCTGCGAGGCGGGTTGAACCGCCCCCGCCACGACCGACGGCGACCACTTCGATACCGGAGGCCTTGATCTGTTCCGGTGTCAGCTGCACCACGCCTTCATCGGCGTCCGCCGGCGCCTTCGTGGCTTCGGCCTTGGCTTCCTTGCTGTCGGCGGCGTGGCCGTGGCCATCATCGGCGCCGGCCTTGGCCGTGGCGGGGTCTTCATTTGCAGGTGTCTGCGCATTGCCTGCGCAGCCGGCCAGCAGCACGGTCAGCAGCACGCCGCCGATCAGCGGGAAAGTACGGGAGAGAGTCATGGGGCCTCCACAAAGGGTGCGCGCCCTTCCAGGCGGGCAAGATCGATTTCCGCGGCGACGCGCGACAGGCGCGCATCCACGGCGGTGCCGCGGGCGGCGATGAGGGCGCTGCGCGTGCTGCGCAGTTCCAGCTGGGAGATGCGCCCGGCGTCGAAGCCGATGCGTGCAAGGCGGTAGGCCTCTTCGGCGGCGACCACGCTTTCATCGGCGGCGCGGGTACGGCTGCCGGCGGCCTTCAGACCGGCCACGGCGGACAGGCGCTCGGCCTCGCTGTCGCGACGCTGCTGGTCCAGGCGCGCTTCGGCCGCGCGCTGGTCGGCGTTGGCGGCGCGGATGCCGCCACGGTTGCGGTCGAACAGCGGGATGCTGAGGCTGAGCCCGAGGTTGTAGGCACGCTCGCCGCCTTCGCGGAAGCGGGTCTGCGCGGCGGTGACGCTGAGGTCGGGCAGGGCGCGCTTGCGCTCCACGTCGACCCGCTTGCCCGCCGCATCGGCTTCGGCTTCGGCGATGCGCACGGCCAGTGCGGTATCGGTGGCACCGCGCGGCAGCGGTGGCACGCGGTCGAGCAGGCTGTTGTCGATCGACTGCACCGGCGCATCCAGCAGCGCGGTGCCGGCCAGGCGTGCGAGTGCGGCATCGCGGAAGGCCTGTGCCTCATCCAGCGCGGCGCTGACATTGGCCACTTCGCTCTGTGCCTGCACCGCGCGCAGCTGCGGTTCGCGGCCCTGCTTGACCATCGCATTGACGGCAGCCGCATCGTCGCGGGTCAGGGTCAGTGCTTCGCCTGCGAGGGCGTAACGACGCAATGCACTTTCCGCCTGTGCGTAGACCGCCGCCAGTTGGCTGGCGACATCACTGCGGCTCTGCGAACCACGCAGGGCAGCGGCTTGTGCCTCGGCCCGGGCGGCACGAACGCGCGCGCCACGCTGGCCCCAGACCTCCAGCGGCTGGGACAGGGTGAGCACGGTATCGGCCTTGTCCATGCCCCGGTAGGTGCCGGAGCCCCAGGCGTTTTCGGCCGACCAGGAAAGGGAGGGATTGGGCAGCGCACGGGCCTGGTCGGCGCGCGCATCGGCGGCCTCGGCCAGCGCCGTGCCCACACGGGTGCCGGGTAGCTGGTCCAGGCGTTCAAGCAGGGTGTCGTAGGAGGGGGCGGCTTGCGCCATCACCGATGCCGCCGGGGCCAGGCCCAGCAACACGGCGACGACCAGCCCGGCCGCACGCGGCGACCGAGGTGTCAGGATCGACATAGGGGGATTCCGGTTGTGAGTGAAACGGGAGCCCGCAATCGCGGGACGCGCTCAACTCACGCCCGGGGTGGACGCGTCAATTCATCCTGGGCGACCACATAGGCCGCCGCATCGCCCGCACTCATCCAGCGCGCCGCCAGTGGCGCCCCGAACGCGGCCAGCGTGTGTGCCGGCAGGCTCAGGTTGGAGTGGTGGCAGTGGTTGTGGCCACAGGCACCGACATGCTTGCCGTCGGTATCGCCATCGGCATCCGGTGCGGATTCCACATGCACCGTGCTGGCATGCGGTTCCACCGTGCACGCCAGGGCGTCGGCCACCGGCACGACCACGAATGCCGCCATCAGCAGCATCAGCAGGGTCGAACGGAGGTGGCGGGTGATCCAGCGCATGAAGGGCAGGCTAGCAAGCGGTTTTCGCCGGATACAATATCAATGGCCGCTTCGGGAATACGTCGGAATCTCCCGTTCAGGTGGGCGGCGTGGCGACACTTTTCGGCCCGTGGAGTCGGACACCGGGCTGCGCGTCTGTAGAGCCGAGCCCATGCCCGGCTGCTTTCGCACGACCAGCCGAGCATGGGCTCGGCTCTACATTAACGGTCACGGCAGCTTCGCGATCACCTTGATCTCGAACTGGAACCCATACAGCCAGGTCACGCCGATGCCGGTCAGGGTCGGGTGCGGTGCCTCGCCCCAGTACTCGGGCACGATCGCCCAGGCCTTCTCGAAATTCTTCTCTGGATCGACCAGAAACACGGTCACATCGATCACGTCATCGAACGTGCAGCCTGCGGCGGCCAGCACCGCATTGAGATTCTCGAAGGCGCGGCGCACCTGGGTTTCGAAGTCCGGCTCGGGCGAGCCGTCCTCGCGGCTGCCGACCTGGCCGGAAACGAACAGGAAGCCATCGGATCGGATCGCCGGCGAGTAGCGGTTGCGCTCATAGAGGGCCTGGCGCCCGGCGGGGAAAACGACATCACGCTGTGACATGGGGACGATCCTGTGGGAGAGATCACCATCCTCCCCGCCAGCGCTGTCTGGATAAACTGCGATGATCGGCCTAGATTGATTGCAAATCCCAAATAATCACGGCCGCCCATGGACCGTTTCGAGGCGATGCGGGCCTTTGCCCGGGTAGTGGAAACCGGCAGCTTCACCCGCGCCGCGCAGACCCTGCAGATCAGCCGCACCACGGTGACCCAGCTGGTGCAGCAGCTGGAGGCGCACCTGCGGCTGCGCCTGCTCAACCGCACCACCCGGCGGGTCAGCGTCACCGCCGACGGTGCGGCCTATTACCCGCGCATCGCCCGGCTGCTGGCCGAACTGGACGAGGTGGAGGGCGGGCTGGGCGACGCGGCCGTCCAACCGCGCGGGCGGCTGCGCGTGGATGTGCCCGGGCCCTACGCACGGCTGCGGCTGGTACCGGCGCTGCCGGATTTCCAGGCGCGCTACCCGGAGATCCAGCTGGATGTCGGCGTGAGTGATCGCGAGGTCGATGTCATTGCCGACAACGTCGACTGCGTGATCCGTGGCGGCACCCCATCCGACCCGGCGCTGGTGGCGCGGCCGCTGGGGGCGTTGCCAATCGGCTTCCATGCCAGCCCGGCGTACATGCAGCGTTTCGGTGTGCCGACCGACCCGCGCGCGCTGGAGGGGCCGGACCACCACATGGTCGGCTTCCTCAGCCCACGAAGTGGCCGGGCGAGAGTATTCAGCGCGCAGCGCGGCGACGAGCGCGTAGAAGTGCAGGGTCGCTATACGGTTGGCTTCGACGACGGCAACGCCTATCTGGCGGCGGCGCTGGCAGGTCTCGGCGTGGTCGCGCTGCCCAGCTACATGGCCGAATCGCATGTCGCACGTGGCGAACTGCTGCCGGTACTGGAGGACTGGCAGCTGCCGCCGATGCCGATGCATGTGATGTTCCCGCCCAATCGGCACATGAGCCAGCGGCTGCGGGTGTTCATCGATTGGGTGGTGGAAGCGCTGGGTTGATCGCGCGCGCCTGTAGAGCCGAGCCCACGCTCGGCTGCGTCTGGCACCAGCGCCCAAGGCCCGCGCTTCGCGCGTGAGCCGAGCACGGGCTCGGCTCTCCAGTGGGACCTTCCTGCTGCAGACATGCGAAGATCATCGCGGCACGCTACAGGAACCATCGCCACGCATGAGTCGCATCGTCGCACTGGATACCGAAACCACCGGCATCTCCCACCGCCTGGGTCATCGCGTGATCGAGATCGGTGCCGTCGAACTGATCGAAGGCCAGCTCACCGGGCGCCAGTTCCACACCTACCTGCAACCGCAGCGCAGGGTCGATTGGGGCGCGCAGCGCGTGCACGGCATCAGCGATGCAATGCTGGTGGGAAAGCCGCTGTTCTCCAGCAAGGCCGCCGAACTGCTGGACTTCCTGCGCGGCAGCGAGATGGTCGCGCACAACGCCACCTTCGATGTGGGTTTCCTCGACAACGAGCTGCGCCTGGCCGGCATTCCCGCCACGCTGGCCCAGCACTGCCGCATCACCTGCAGCCTGAAGCTGGCGCGCGGGCGCTGGCCCGGGCAGGGAAACAAGCTGGATGATGTGCTGCAGCGCCTGCGCATTCCCGGCAACCGGGGCCTGCACGGCGCGCTGAAGGATGCCCATCTGCTGGCCCAGGTGATCCCGCATCTGCGTTGATGGCCGGGCGGGGTTACGCCGGCTGCAGCCAGCGCTCGATCATCGCCGCGCCCGTGGCCACGCCATCCTCGCTCGCCATTGCTACGCCCAGTGCAACCGCACGCGCACGCGTCGCGCCGTCCTCGGCGAACCTGATGGCCGCCGCCAGGACTCCCGCATCCAACCGCTTGGGTGACAACGGCGCAGTCGCCACCCCCAGCGTCTGCAGGCGCCGCGCCCAGAAGAACTGATCGGCGGCGAACGGCATCACCAGCGAGGGAATGCCGGCGCGGCAGGCCGAATGCGTGGTGCCGCTGCCGCCATGGTGGATGGCCAGCGCGCAGCGTGGCAACAGTGCTTCATGCGGGGTCGGGCCGACCACGAACACGTTCGCTGGCAAAGCACCCGACGGTAGTCCGGCCCAGCCCGGAAACAGCAGCACGCGGCGTGGCGCCAACGCCTGCAGCAGGGCCGACAGCACGCGCTCGCGGTCGAAGCCGGTCATGCTGCCGAAGCCGAGATAGACCGGCTCGGGCCCGGCATCGAGGAAGGCCTGCAGGTCGGCGGGCGGCGACCAAGGTTGTTCCGGCATCCGCCATTGCCCGCACACCACATGATCGGTCGGCCAGTCGGCAGGCGGCGGCAGCAGCTGCGGGGAAATGCCGTACAGCATCGGCAGGCCGGTCCACAGCGTGCGGCGCGGCGGTTGCCCCAGTGCGGCGCGCGCGGCGTTGATCGGCCCGCGGAAGGTGCGCCACACCGCCTGGTTGACCAGCCCGTAACTGGCCCGGCGCAGGACGCCCGGCAGCGGCATCGGCGGCAGGAACGGCGATGCGAAGTCGCGCGTCGGCGTCAGCGGAATCATGCCGGTGCCGATGCCCGGCAGGCCGTGCCGCTCAGCCACGCTGAGGCCGACAAGCGCGGCCAGGCCGCCGGTCAGCACGGCATCGCAGCCGGCGGCGGCCGCATCGGCCTGCGTCATCCAGGCCGGCACGTGGCGACCGGCCATCCGCGCCAGGCCGCGCGACGCGGCGGCCAGGTTGTTGCCGCGTGCCACAAGGGCCACCACTTCGTCGTGGATGTCGCCTTCCAGCGCCGCGTGCGGCACCCCCAGCGCGCGCGCGCTGCCCAACGTTCCCTGTTCGGCCAGCAGCAGCACCTCGTGGCCGGCCTGGCGCAGCCCATGGCACAGCATCACCAGCGGCCGGGTGTCGCCTTCGGTTCCATAGGTCAGGGCCAGCAGTCGCATCGGGGGGCGGCGCCACGGAAGGGGCCGTCAGTATGGCCAGCCCTGCCATGAACGAGGCGTGCCACGTTCAGTCGCCTCGCCTGTGGGTAACTTGCGCAAGTGCTTGAACCCGTGCATAATGCGCGGCTCGCTGTGTCCGGTTTTCTGCCGGGCGGCGCCCCCGGGAGCACGTCCCCGGCCGCCCAACGCCAGCGTAACCCTTTGATTCTCTTGACGTGTGGTGGGCAACCATCGAGGCCGCCGTCTCCCGGGCTACGGGCTGACAACTACTACTATCGAGGTGCGCAATGTCCCGCGTATGCCAGGTTTCCGGCAAGCGAGTGCAGACGGGTAACAACGTCTCGCACGCCAACAACAAGACCCGTCGTCGTTTCCTGCCGAATCTGCACGAGCGCCGTTTCTGGGTGGCCAGCGAGAACCGCTGGGTCAAGCTTCGTGTTTCCGCGCATGCACTGCGCACCATCGACAAGAACGGCATCGATTCCGTTCTGGCTGAGCTGCGTGCGCGCGGCGAAAAGGTCTGAGGAGTAAAGCATCATGGCAGGCAAGCGCGATAAGGTCCGTATGATTTCCTCGGCCGGTACCGGCCACTTCTACACGACCGACAAGAACAAGAAGAACACCCCGGGGAAGATGGAATTCCTGAAGTACGATCCGGTCGTGCGCAAGCACGTCCTGTACAAGGAAGGCAAGATCAAGTAATCCGCATGGATTGCTGATCCCCGCGAAGAAACCCGCCCTTGTGGCGGGTTTTTTCATGCCTGGCATCCAGGTGGTGGGTGCCGACCGTTGGTCGGCACGCTGTTCCCATACCCGGCGGCCGCCAACCCTGGCCGGCGCACTGTCCCCGTGCTCGGCAGGTGTCGACCTTGGTCGACACGCGGTCCCACCCCGGTAGATGCCAACCTTGGTTGGCACACTGCTTCAAAGCAGTCGAGCATGGCTCGACTCTGCAAATCCTGCTGGGCAGAATGGCCCATCACCTCCCGACGGGCGACGCGATGCTGTTCGAGTGGTTGCTGGGTTCGTATCTGCTGCTGATCGACTGGCTGATCCGGCTGGTCGCGCTGTGCTGGATTCCCACCCGCACCACGCCGGGTGCGGCGCGCAGCTGGCTGCTGCTGGTCGGCTTCGTGCCGCTGCTGGGCCTGCCGCTGTACCTGCTGTTCGGCCACCCGTGGCTGTCGCGCGAGCGCATCCGCCGCCAGGCCGAGGCCTCGCAGGTCATCCGCGAGGAACAGGCGCTGCAGCATCGCCTGCGCTGGTCTCCGCAGCCGGACACCGCCAGCGCCGAGATCGTGCCGCTGGTGCAGCGCCAGGGCGATTTCATGCCAGTACACGGCAACGCCGTCGATCTGCTGACCGACTACGACGAATCGCTGCACACGCTGATCGCCGATATCGACCAGGCCGAAGACCGCGTGCACCTGCTGTACTACCTGATGTTCGACGACGCGGTGGGCGAGGCCATCGTCGAGGCATTGCAGCGCGCCGCCGCGCGCGGCGTGCAGTGCCGCGTGCTGCTCGATGCGGTGGGCGCCAAGCGCGGGCTTCGCGCCTACCGCAACCGCCTGGAAGCGCGCGACATCGAAGTGCGCGCGATGCTGCCCGGTGGCCTGCGCTGGCGCCGCAGCGGGCGCATGGACCTGCGCAACCACCGCAAGATCGCGGTGATCGACAACGAAGTGGCCTATGTCGGTTCGCAGAACCTGGCCGGCCCGCAGTTCGTACCCGGCCACCCGAACCGCGAGCTGGTGGCGCGCGTGCGCGGCCCGGCAGTGGCGCACCTGGAAGCGGTGTTCGCCAGCGACTGGTACATGGAAACAGGCCAGCGCCTGGACGTGATTGCCGATGTGCCCGAGTGCAGCGACGACATCGCCACCCAGCTGTTGCCCAGCGGCCCGGCCTATCCGTACAGCAACGCGCGCGATGCGGTGGCGGCGCTGATCCACCTGGCACGGCGGCGGCTGGTGATGGTCACCCCGTACTTCGTGCCTGACGAAGCCACGCTGAGCGCGCTGCGCATTGCGGCGTTGTCCGGCGTCGAAGTGCAGCTGATTCTGTCGGCCAGCAACAACCAGCGGCTGACCTCGTGGGCACAGGAGGCCTACTACGACGAGCTGCTGCGCTGTGGCGTGCGCATCGCGCTGTATGAACCGCAGTTCCTGCATGCCAAGCACATGAGCGTGGACGAGGACATCGCCGTGCTCGGCTCGATCAACATGGATATCCGCTCGTTTGCGCTGAATGCCGAAATCGGCCTGATCTGCTACGACCGTGCGCTGGTGCAGCAGCTGTGCGCGATCGAGGACGGCTACCTGCGCGAGTCGCGGCAGCTGGATCTGCAGCAGTGGCGCAGCCGCCCCACGTGGCGGCGCAGCCGCGAAGGCATCGCACGGCTGGCTGATGCGTTGATGTGAGCGGCGCGTGCAACCGACGGGGTGGATGCCGCCGGCGGGGTGGATGCAACCGACGGGGTAGAGTCGATTGTTGGTCGACTGCTCTTGCGAAAAAACCCCGCGCTGCGCGCGATAGTCGACCAACAGTCGACTCTACCCCCTGTCATTCCCGTCATCGTCAATGGCCTACAATCGGCGCATGACTGATTCACCGCGTAATGGCGAACTGGACCTGGCAATCATCGGCGGTGGTGCCGCCGGCGTGCTGGTGGCGATCCATGTATTGCGCCAGGCGAAGGCGCCGCTGGCGCTGGCCATTTTCGAACCGGCCTCGCAGCTGGCCCAGGGCATCGCCTATGCCACGCCGTGGCCGGAGCACCTGCTGAACGTGCCGGCAGCGAAGATGAGTGCGTTTGCCGACCAGCCCGGCGATTTCCTCGATTACCTGATGGCCGCCAACGCCTACCCGGGGGAGGCGCGCGAGGTGCTGGGCGAGCGCTATGTGTGCCGCCACTTCTTTGCCGCCTACCTGCAGCAGCGCCTGCAGGACGCCGTGGCCGCCAGCCCGGCGCAGCTGCAGGTGATCGCGCAGCCGGTGCTGGGCCTGCAGACGGATGACCACGGCTACCCGCTGGCACTGGGCGATGGCAGCACGCTGCACGCCGCGCAGGCGGTGCTGGCCACCGGCAACAGCATGCGGCCGCTGCCGGTGCCCGGCGCCGACGTGCTGCCCGCCGATGACGTGGTCGAGGCCTGGGACTACGACGGCGTGCGTACCCTGGCCGGGGAACAGGCCGTGGCCATTGTCGGCTCCGGCCTGAGCATGGCCGACACCGTGCTGGCATTGGTCGCTGCCGGTCACACCGGCCCGCTGCATGTGATCTCGCGTCACGGCCTGCTGCCGCTGCCGCACGCACACGGCGGCCTGCCCACGTTCGATCCGGCCACGCTGCTGCCGATGAACCTGCGCCAGCGCCTGCGTGCGTTGCGCGGGTTTGCGCGCCAGGCGCAGGCCGATGGCCTGCCGTGGCAGGGCGTAATGGACCGCATCCGTCCGCATGGCCAGGCGCTCTGGTGCAGCCTCGATGAGGCCGACCAGCGTCGCTTCCTGCGCCATGTGGTGCGCTACTGGGATGTGCATCGCCACCGCATCGCCGAAGAGGTGGACGCGCAGCTGCAGGCCCTGCAGGACAGCGGTCAACTGCGTATCCACCGGTCCCGCCTGCAGCGCGTCTGGCGCGAAGGCGAGGCCCTGCAGTTGTCTGGCCGCGACACCTCCGGCAATGAGCAGCAGTGGACGATCGGCGGCGTGATCAACGCCACCGGCGTGGAGACCCGCGCCAGCGCGTTGCGCAATCCCTTGCTGCAGCAGCTGCAGGCCGATGGACTGGCCCGTCCCGGTCCGCATGGGCTGGGTCTGGACAGCACGGTGCCGGGCGACCGCCTGCGCGCCGCCGGTGGCCAGCCGCAGGCGCGGCTGGGCGTGCTCGGCAGCCTGCGCATCGGCAGCCTGTGGGAAAGCCTGGCGGTGCCTGAACTGCGTCAGCAGGCGCAGGCGCTCGCCACCGAAGTGGTCGCAGGAGCCGCGACGGCGATGCCGTAAAATGGGGGCATGGATGTCTCCCACCTGCTTGATGGCCTGAACCCGGCCCAGCGCGAAGCCGTCTCCGCTCCCCCCGGCCACCACCTGGTGCTGGCCGGTGCCGGTTCCGGCAAGACCCGCGTACTCACCCACCGCATCGCCTGGCTGCATGAAGTCGATGGCGTGCCGACCCACGGCATTTTCGCGGTGACCTTCACCAACAAGGCGGCCGGCGAGATGCGCCACCGCATCGATGCCCAGCTGCCCAATGGCAGCCGCGGCATGTGGATCGGTACCTTCCACGGCCTGGCCAACCGCCTGCTGCGCCTGCACTGGCAGGACGCCAAGCTGCCCGAAGGTTTCCAGGTGATGGATTCGGATGACCAGCTGCGGTTGGTCAAGCGCGTGGTGCAGGCGCTGGAACTGGACGACGGCAAGTACCCGGCCAAGCAGATTGCGTGGTGGATCAACGCACAGAAGGACGAGGGCCGTCGCCCGCAGCACATCCAGCCCGAGCCGCACGATGCATGGCTGGAAACCATGCGCCAGGCCTACATCGAGTACCAGTCGCGCTGCGATCGCGCCGGCCTGGTCGACTTCGCCGAGCTGCTGCTGCGCGCGCATGAACTGCTGCGCGACAACCCGGCGCTGCTGTCGCATTACCGCGCCCGTTTCCGCGAGATCCTGGTGGACGAGTTCCAGGACACCAACGCCATCCAGTACGCCTTCGTGCGGGTGCTGGCCGGCGATTCCGGCCATGTGTTCGTGGTTGGCGACGATGACCAGGCCATCTACGGCTGGCGCGGTGCCAAGGTCGAGAACGTGCAGGGCTTCCTGCGCGACTTCCCGGGTGCGCAGACCATCCGCCTGGAGCAGAACTACCGCTCCACCGCCAACATCCTCGGTGCCGCCAACGCGGTGATCGCGCACAACCCGGATCGCATCGGCAAGCAGCTGTGGACCGACAGCGGTGACGGCGAGCCGATCGATCTGTACGCCGCGTACAACGAGATGGACGAGGCGCGCTACATCGTTGAGCGTGCCCGCCAATGGGTGCGCGACGGTGGCAGTTACACCGAAGTGGCCGTGCTCTATCGCAGCAACGCGCAGTCGCGCGCGCTGGAAGAAGCGCTGCTGAGCGAACAGGTGCCATACCGCGTGTACGGCGGCATGCGCTTCTTCGAGCGTGCCGAAATCAAAGACGCGCTGGCCTACCTGCGCCTGCTGTCCAACCGCAACGATGACGCGGCGTTCGAGCGCGCGGTCAACACGCCCACCCGGGGCATCGGCGACCGCACGCTCGACGAAGTGCGCCGCGAGGCGCGCGCACAGGGCATCTCGTTGTGGGAAGCGACCATGCTGGTCACCCAGGGCAACGCGCTGGCTGCACGCGCGCGCAATGCGCTGGCCGGCTTCCTGGGGCTGGTCAACGAGCTGCAGGCCCAGACCGTGCACATGACCCTGGCCGAGCGCGTCGACCACGTGCTGGCCCGCTCGCAGCTGCGCGAGCACTGGAGCAAGGAAAGCCGCAACGCGCTGGATTCGGAATCGCGCACCGACAACCTCGACGAACTGGTCTCGGTGGCCTCGCGCTTCGTGCGCCGCGCCGACGACATCGAGGAAGTGGGAGAGGACATGGACGAGCTGGTCGCGTTCCTGGCCTACGCCGCGCTGGAGGCCGGTGAAGGCCAGGCGCAGGCCGGCGAGGACGGTGTGCAGTTGATGACCCTGCATTCGGCCAAGGGCCTGGAATTCCCGCTGGTGTTCCTGGCGGGCATGGAAGACGGCCTGTTCCCCAGCGCACGTTCGCTGGAAGAAAGCGGGCGGTTGGAGGAAGAGCGCCGCCTGGCCTACGTCGGCATCACCCGCGCACGCCAGAAGCTGGTGCTGAGCTATGCCGAATCGCGCCGCATCCACGGCCAGGACAACTACAGCCTGCCCTCGCGCTTCCTGCGGGAGATTCCGCGCGAGCTGCTGCACGAAGTGCGCCCGAAGGTGCAGGTCTCGCGGCCGGCCTCGATGGGCGCCAGCCGGGTGATGGGCCATGCCTCGATCGAGGCGCCGCCAGTCAAGCTCGGCGCGCTGGTCACCCATCCCAAGTTCGGCGAAGGCATGGTGACCGACTACGAAGGCAGCGGCGCGCACGCCCGCGTGCAGGTCGAATTCGCCGACGCCGGCAGCAAGTGGCTGGTAATGGCTTACGCCAACCTGACGGTGATCTGATCACCGTCGGGGGGCGGGAACTCCTGTAGAGCCGAGCCATGCTCGGCTGCTTTTTGGCGGATAAAACCAGCCGAGCATGGCTCGGCTCTACAAAGGTGCGTACGCATGACCCGCAACGTGCTCTTCCTCTGCAGCCAGAACCGCCTGCGCAGCCCCACAGCTGAGCACGTGTTCGCCGATTGGCCGGGCATCGAGACCGCCTCGGCCGGGCTGCTGGCCGACGCCGAGGAAGTGCTCAGCCCCGAGCTGCTGCAGTGGGCTGACCTGGTGTTCGTGATGGAGCGCGCCCACCGCAACCGGCTGTCCAGCCGCTACAAGGCCTGGTTGAACGGCAAGCGGGTGATCTGCCTGGATATTCCGGATGACTACGATTACATGGACCCGGTGCTGGTGGAGCTGCTGAAGCGCAAGGTCACGCCCTTCCTGCGCTGACGCGCTGTTGTAGAGCCGAGCCCATGCTCGGCTGCCTCTGGCGGGAAGAACCGCCGAGCATGGGCTCGGCTCTACAGGGGTGCGCAAAGGACAGCCGAGCATGGCGATGCCGGTTGTCCTGACCGGCACCCTTCGGGCCGTCGCAAGCGACGTTGGCAGCGGCTCGTGCCGCTACCTTCGGCTCTACAATAGGCGGCGACATCTTCCAGGAACGCCCCATGACCGAATCCGCGCTGCACGTCACCGTGAAGTTGAATGCCCGGCTGCAGCCCGAGCATCGCCACGAGCTGTTCGAAGATCCGCTCGACGCGCTGCTGCAGGCGGCCCAGGTGGGCGAGCTCACCGGCGGCGGCACCGCGATGTCGGATCTGGGTGAGGTCGAATACGGCGATATCGAAGTGGCACTGGTCGATGCGGATGGCGTGCCGAAGCTGATCGACCTGCTGGAGCAACTGGGTGCGCCGAAGGGGTCGCAGCTGCAGGGTGCGGGCGGGGCCGATCGCAGCTTCGGCGTGACCGAAGGGCTGGGCATCTATCTGGACGGTCTGAACCTGCCGGACGACGTCTACGAACAGTGCGATTCCAACCACGTGTTTGAACAGCTGTCGGAGAGCATCGACGGCCTTGGCGAGATCTGCAGCTGGTGGCAGGGCCCGACCGAGACCGCGCTGTACATGTACGGCGAATCGTTCGAGGCGATGCGCGACGCGATCGCCGAATTCGTGGCCAGCTATCCGCTGTGCCAGAACGCGCGCGTGGTGCAGATCGCCTGAGGGCGGGCCTGATGTAGAGCCGAGCCCATGCTCGGCTACGGATGAAGCAGCCGAGCATGGACTCGGCTCTACAGAAGAAGGTTACTTGCCCGCTGCCTGAAGGGCGTTGTCGCGCAGCGCCATGTCCGTGCCGATCTGGTAACCGCCGAACAGCGCCGCCAAGGCGATGATCGCGGCGACCATGATGGATTTCTGGGAACTCCAGACGGGCGGCTTGTTGTCCTGCATGTCGGTCGTCCTTGGGCGCGGCAGTGCGCCGCCCGCCGAGCACTGCCGCCCGACCGGTGCGCGCAAGCGGACGGTGCGCACACGCCGCTGCGCGGCGCCGGATTGATCCTGCTCAAGGCGCAGCCTGCACATCCGGTGTGTAATGGTGACGTTCCCATCTGGCAGATCGCCACGGAGCCCCACCATGTACAAGCGCATCCTGATTGCCACCGACGGGTCCGAGCTGGCCGACAAGGGCCTGGCCAAGGGCCTGGAGCTGGCCAAGGACCTCAATGCCGAGGTCGATATCGTGACTGTCTCCGAGCCGTGGGCCGTCGGCATGTACGACGCCATGGGCTGGAGCGTGGGCTACATGAACAGCCCCGAGTACAAGGCTGACCGCGAGGAAGGCGCGCAGAAGGTGCTGCAGCCGGCGCTGGCCAAGGCGGCCGAGCAGGGCATTACCGCCAATCCGGTGCATGTGCTGGACCGCTATGCGGCCGACGGCATCATCGAGACGGCGGGCGAGCGCAACAGCGACCTGATCGTGATGACCTCGCACGGCCGCCGCGGCGTGACCCGCGTGCTGCTGGGCAGCCAGACCGCCGAAGTGCTGGCACGCAGCACTCTGCCGGTGCTGGTCATCCGCTGATCCACACCCACTGATTCAAGCGTTCCCGGGGAGGGGACCCGACGCCGGCCGCAGGATGCGCGCCGGCGTTGTTCTTTGTGGGGGCCGTGCCGATTGCCATGATGGGGGTCAGAGCCCTTTCCTTTGGAAAGGGGTCCGACCCCGGTCACCTCACCAGCTGTACAGCTTCCAGTACACCGGCGACACGCCGTCCTTGTCGTTGTCGAAACGACCATCGCCGTTCTTGTCGTACATGTAGTACGGCGCGCCGCGCGACGGGGTCACCTTGACCATGCGCAGCTGCCCGGACACGCGGTACTCCTCGATGGTGTCACCGTTGTCCATGGTCCGCTTGGAGACATCGGCGCCCTTGACGTCGACCGGGGGAGCCCCGGCACCACCCATGCTGGCGCAGCCGGCCAGCAGGAGCAGGGAGGCCAGCATCAGAGTCTTCATGGGTGGGGTTCCTTTGCCTGGAATGGGCTTCGATTATGCCCCATCGCGGCGTGGGGACCGTGTCGCCGCGGTGCAGGCACGGGCGCGTAGAATCGACCCATGAGCAGATTAGTCCTGATCGACGGGTCCAGTTACCTGTACCGCGCGTTCCACGCGCTGCCGCCCCTGTCCAATGCACAGGGTGAACCCACCGGCGCGCTGTTCGGCGTGGTCAACATGCTGCGTTCTACGCTGAAGGAGCGCCCGGCCTACGTGGCGTTCGTGGTCGATGCGCCCGGCAAGACCTTCCGTGACGACCTGTACGAGCAGTACAAGGCCAACCGCCCGCCCATGCCCGATGAACTGCGCAGCCAGGTGGAGCCGATGTGCCGCATCGTTGAAGCGCTGGGCATCAGCATCCTGCGCATCCCCGGCGTGGAAGCCGACGATGTGATCGGCACGCTGGCCCTGCAGGGCCTGGCGCAGGACCTGAAGGTGACCATTTCCACCGGCGACAAGGACTTCGCGCAGCTGGTGCGCCCGGGCATCGAACTGGTCAATACCATGACCGGCAGCCGCATGGATTCGGACGCAGCGGTGATGGAGAAGTTCGGCGTGCGCGCCGACCAGATCGTCGACCTGCTGGCGCTGATGGGCGATACCGTCGACAACGTGCCGGGCGTGGAGAAGTGCGGGCCGAAGACCGCTGCCAAGTGGCTGGCCGAGTACCAGCATCTGGACGGCGTGATGGCCGCCGCGCCGACCATGAAGGGCAAGATCGGCGAGAACCTGCGCGCCGCGCTGGAACGCCTGCCGCTGAACCGTGAGCTGGTGACCATCCGCACCGATGTGGAGCTGGACGCCAGCCCGACCACGCTGGCCCTGCGCGAGCAGGACGTGCCGGTGCTGACCGAGCTGTATTCGCGTTACGGCTTCACCCAGGCGCTGAAGGAGCTGGGCGCGCCGCTGCCGGCACCGGTGGCCGCCAGCGAGGCGACCCCGAGCCTGCGCGGCACTGCGGCCGGTTTCGCCCGTGGCAGTGCAGAGGCGCCCGCCGCCGGCACGCTGGACCCGGCACTGTCCGCGCCGGGTGAATACGAGACCGTGCTGACCGCCGAGCAGCTGCAGTCCTGGGTCGAACGCCTGCAGCAGGCCGACCTGATCAGCTTCGATACCGAGACCGATGCGCTGGACGCGATGCGTGCGCGGCTGGTCGGCGTCAGCCTGGCGGTCGAGCCGGGCAGGGCCGCCTACATTCCGGTCGGCCACGATTACCCCGGCGCGCCGGCGCAGCTGCCGGTGCAGCAGGTGCTCGATGCCCTGCGCCCGGTGCTGCAGGACCCGGCGAAGAGGAAGCTGGGCCAGCACGGCAAGTACGACCTGCACGTGCTGCGCCGCCATGGCGTTGACGTACAGGGCTACCACGACGACACGATGCTGGAGAGCTTCGTGCTCAACTCCACCGCCACCCGCCACGACATGGATTCGCTGGCCCTGCGCTACCTGGGCTATAGCACCATCAAGTTCGAGGATGTGGCCGGCAAGGGCGCCAAGCAGATTCCGTTCTCGCAGGTGGGCATCGACGAGGCCAGCCGCTATGCGGCCGAGGACGCCGACATCACCCTGCGCCTGCACCGCGCGCTGCAGCCGCAGCTGCTGGCCGAGCCGGCGCTGGACAGCGTGTACCGCGGCATCGAGATGCCGCTGGTGCCGGTGCTGACCACGATCGAAGCCAACGGCGTGCGGATCGACACCGACGAGCTGCGCCGGCAGAGCCAGGATCTGTCCTCGCGGATGCTGGCCGCGCAGCAGAAGGCCACCGAGCTGGCCGGTCGCAGCTTCAACCTGGATTCGCCCAAGCAGCTGCAGGCGGTGCTGTTCGACGAGCTGAAGCTGCCGGCGGTGGTGAAGACCCCGAAGGGCCAGCCCAGCACCAATGAAGAGGCGCTGGAAGCGATCGCCGACCAGCACGAACTGCCGCGCGTGATCCTTGATTACCGCGGCCTGGCCAAGCTGCGCAGCACGTACACCGACAAGCTGCCGGAGATGGTCAACCCGGACACCGGCCGCGTGCACACCAGCTATCACCAGTCCGGTGCCGCCACCGGCCGCCTGTCCTCGTCGGACCCGAACCTGCAAAACATCCCGATCCGCACCGAGGATGGCCGCCGCATCCGCCGCGCCTTCATCGCCCCGGAGGGTTTCCAGCTGCTGGCCGCCGACTATTCGCAGATCGAGCTGCGGATCATGGCCCACCTGTCCGAGGACGCGGGCCTGGTGCGTGCCTTCGAGCAGGGCGCCGACGTGCACCGTGCCACCGCCGCCGAGGTGTTCGGGCGCACGCTGGAGGAAGTGACCCCGAATGAGCGCCGCGCCGCCAAGGCCATCAACTTCGGCCTGATGTACGGCATGAGCGCCTTCGGCCTGGCCCGCAACCTGGGCATCGACCGCGGGCAGGCGCAGGACTACGTGGCGCTGTACTTCAGCCGCTACCCGGGCGTGCGCGATTTCATGGAGCGGATGCGCCAGCAGGCCCGCGACCAGGGCTATGTGGAAACCCTGTTCGGCCGCCGGCTGTACCTGAACGACATTCATGCACGCAACCAGGGCCTGCGTGCCGGTGCCGAGCGTGCCGCGATCAACGCCCCGATGCAGGGTACCGCCGCCGACATCATCAAGCGCGCGATGGTGGACGTGGACCAGTGGCTGCGTGACAGCGGCGCACCGGCGCGCATGATCCTGCAGGTACACGATGAACTGGTGTTCGAAACCGAAAGCAGTTTCGTCGAGGAGTTGCGTTTGCAGGTGGTCGAGCGCATGTCGCAAGCGGCCAGATTGCGGGTGCCGCTGGTGGTCGATACCGGTATCGGCAACAACTGGGATGAAGCGCACTGACGCGTTTTCAGGCCGAAAACGACGTGAATTTGTTCATCCGCCGGAAGTTTCTGACTCGCTCATGAATGTTGCCCCGATGGAAGCTGATTAAATTGGGCCCCTTCACGAACCGTTAGTGTTCGGAGTGCTTCTATAACTCTCGACAGGCGCAACGCCTGTTGTGGATCTCTCCCATCCCCTGGAGCAGATCTCGGAACGGGGACTCCTCCCCAAGTGCCCGTTCCCCGGCCCCGTTGACCTCCCCCTGGTCAGCGGGGCTTTTTATTTGTGCCGCCGGTATCGCAGATGGGGTCAGATCCCTTTGCCCCGCGGGCAAAGGGATCTGACCCCAGGTGCTAGGCTGGGCCACTGTCCAGCTGGGGAACCCGCAATGCCCGACCTGTTCGCACTGGCGATGCCGTGGTGGGAGTTCATCCTGCGTGCGGTGGTGGTCTACGTCGTGGTGCTGGGCATGGTCCGGCTCAGTGGCAAGCGCCCGCTGGGGCAGATCACCCCGTTCGACGTGCTGCTGGTGGTGCTGCTGGGCAACGCGGTACAGAACGCGCTGCTGGGCACCGACACCTCGCTGGGCGGCGGCCTGTTGCTGGCGGCCACCCTTATCCTGCTCAACTACGGCGTGGGCTGGGTGAGTACCCGCAGCCGCCGGATTGAGCGGCTGGTGGAGGGAGAACCGGTGGTAATCGCGCGTGATGGGCGCCTGTTCGACGCCGTTCTGCGCCGGGAGCAGGTCACGCGTGCCGATTTCGACGCCGCCATGCGCCAGCAGGGCTGCCTGGGGGTGGAGGATGTCGAGCTGGCCCTGCTGGAAATCAACGGGCACATCACCATCGTCCCCAGGAAGAGCACCTGACGACATAGAGCCGAGCCCCTGCTCGGCTGCGCTGGTTCGTCAGCCGAGCGTGGACTCGGCGCTACATCACGCTGCTCAGGGAGTGCAGCGGACGTTGCCTGCAGTCGCCTTGCGCTCGTAGTACGCGAAGCGGTTGCCGCTGTCGACGCCCACCAGGTTGCCGTTCTGCAGCAGCTGCAGCACGAAGTCGCTGCCGACATCGCGGTGCAGGAGCACCTGGCCGTCGCGCAGGCTCGCGCGCAGGCGCACGTCCTCACCACCGGCTTCCACGATGCCGCCATCCAGGAAGCGCAGCTGCGACAGCACGCTGCGTTCGGCGACAAAGCTGCCGCAGGGCAGAGCGGTGGCGGCGATCGGTTCAAGTGCCGCTGCGGTCGCACCGGCAACAGCAGCGAGGTCCTTGGCCGGTCCGCAGGACGGCGCATCCGCGCGCTGTGCGCAGGCCAGCTGCAATGCCTCACGTGCCTGCTGCAGGCGCCCGCCGCTCCACAGCGACTCGGCCGCCGCTTCACATAAGGTCTCGCCGCGCTGTTCGCGGCAGAGTGCCGCCAGCTCATCCAGCTGCGCCGGCGGCAAGGGCGCATCGACCGAATGCCGCAGGCCCAGCAGTGCCTCCCCTGCCATCTGCGAGGCGACCTTCCTGGCTGCCGCCATGCAGCCTTCAGCGTCGAAGGACGGTGATTCCTCCTTGCAGATCTCAGGCGTCGGCGGGTCCGTCACTTTCGGTGCCGCTGCGTTGGCCTGTTCCTGGTAGGTCTCCAGCAACCGCATGCAGGCTGCGCCCACGCCCTCGGCACACCAGGCGTGCAGTTTCACGGGTGCGGCCTCCGGCAGCGCCTCCAGGCACTCGGAGGTGTTCATCACGCAACCGTCTTCCACGGGCTCTGGCATCGCCTTGCAGGCGGCGGCGTGCTCACGGGTGAACTCGCGATAGGGCGTGCTGATCGTGCGGTCGTTGTCCGAGAAGTACCAGTTCTCCAGCTGGCCGGTGGACAGGTTGCCGGTACCGAGCACGTCTTCCTGGCGGGCGATGAGCAGATTCTCGGTAGCCTGGTAGGGGCCGGACAGGGAGCCGTGGCCTTCACTCTCGAGGGTCAGCGTGGTGTTGCCGCTGCTGTCCTTGTAGGTGCCACAGGCCATCGACTGCGCGGCAGCCGGCAGGCTGGCCGAGGCCAGGGCCAGCAACAGCAGGGAACGCCAGCCCGCAGCGCGGGGGCGAAGGAAAACAGCAGCAGACATCGGTTCGTCCTTGAAGGAGGTGGCACAGGACCTGTCCGGTGCAGGGCGCACCACAGGCAACGCAGGCGCCACCGTCAGCCGTGGCACCGGAACTTCAGAGCCAGTCGCGCGGCACCAGGTAGTCGGCCAGGCGCGCCTCGGCGCTGCCCGCTTCCGGGCTGAAACCGTATTCCCAGCGCACCCGCGGCGGCAGGCTCATCAGGATGCTCTCGCTGCGGCCACCACTCTGCAGGCCGAACAGCGTGCCGCGGTCATAGACCAGGTTGAACTCCACATAGCGGCCGCGGCGGTACAGCTGGAACTCGCGTTCGCGCTCGCCATAGAGGGCGTCCTTGCGCTGCTGCACGATCGGCAGGTACGCATCGAGGAAGCCATCGCCGACCGCACGCAGATAAGCGAAATCGCGCTCGAAGTCGCCGTGCAGGTCGTCGAAGAACAGACCGCCGACACCGCGCGTTTCATTGCGGTGGCGCAGGAAGAAGTACTCGTCGCACCAGCGCTTGTGTGCGGCATAGCGTTCGTCGCCGAACGGCGCACACAGATCGCGTGCGACGCGGTGCCAGTGCTGCACATCTTCATCGAACGGATAGAACGGGGTCAGGTCGAAACCGCCGCCGAACCAGCTGGCCACCACTTCACCGTCGCGCTGCGCCTGGAAGAAGCGCACGTTGGCATGGGTGGTCGGCACGTAGGGGTTGAGCGGGTGGAACACCAGCGACACGCCGGTGGCGCGCCAGGAGGCGCCGGCCAGTTCCGGGCGGTTGGCCGAGGCCGACGGCGGCAGGCGGCTGCCGGCCACGTCGGAGAAGCCGATGCCGGCCTGCTCGAACACCGCACCGTCACGCAGCACGCGGGTACGCCCGCCACCGCCCTCGGCACGCTGCCACAGGTCTTCCTGGAAGCGGGCCTGGCCATCGACGGCCTCGATCGCCGCACAGATGCGGTCCTGCAGGTCGGTGAGGTAGGCGCGCACGCGCTCGAATTCGTTCATGGCGCGTACTTTACCGCAACGGCCACGCACCGCTGGAAGGCCCCGTCCCTTGGAGACGTGGCGATCAGCCCCTCTTACTCGGTCGCCCTGAAGTAGTCGAATCCAACGTGCTGCCCGATGCCGAGCAGATCTCCGTTGAGCAGCGGCTGGAGGATCAGCTCTCCAACTCTTGCATGCTTGAGATGGATTCGGTCATTTTCCAGCCGGGCCTGCAGTTGGCCGAACGGCGCGGAGACACTGCCGTCTTCAGTGAAAGTAAGGGAGCTTATGATGCCGCCCAACGAGACGAACGTTCCTTGCGGAAGCTCCACGCTCTTGGCTGGCTGCAGGTCCGAGACCAGTCCGCGAAGTGGTTCCAGCAATGCGCAGTCGAGGCTCCGGCCACCGGTGCATGCCAGTTCCAGGGCCTCTATTGCCCGTCCAAGGTCGCCTGCCGAAGCGTGCAGATCGGCGACTTTGCGACAGAACGCACCATCAGGCGTCTTCGTGCAGAAGTCATGCAACGTTTCCCTGTGATCCTTTGGAAGGGTGGCGGTGGCCACAGTGGCTGCATGCAGCCCCAAAGAAGCGGCGACAATCGCGTTCCTGAATGAACTCAACAGTTCGGGTTTTTCCTCGAGCTGAGCCAGACACGCTGGCCCCGAGGTGGTGCTGTCGGGATCCTGGCACTCGGCGGGCAGCGGCATCGCGGCCAGCTGCTTCTCCAGCGTCGCCCGCATTCTGGTGACCAGCTCCTCCGCCGGGGCGATGGTGCCGGTATCGATCAGATGCTCAATGTACTTCTCCGGCAATGCCATGCACATGTAAGGCACGCCTTCCGCACATGCATCCTCAAGGGCGGTGGTTTCCATGGAATGCCGCATGTCCACGCATTGCTTGGGATCTGCGAGACAGCTGTCTGCGGGATGCCTGAGTGCGGCCGAGCACTGCGACGGTTCGATCAGCGAGTAGTGCGTTCCATCGTCGTGAAGAGCCTGTCCTGCCTGATCTGCACCCACGGAGCGGGCATAGCCGGTGCTGAGGTTGACGATGATCATGTCGTCCCCGGATTGTTGCAGGGCGAATCGGGAATGACTTCCGTTGTAGGAGATGGCATGTCCTCTATCCGGTGCCTCGACAACCATCTTCGAACTTCCGTGTTGGTCGCTGAAGACGCCACACGCGAGTCCAGATGCCGAGGTCGGAAGAGAAAGAGACAGCAGAAGTACGCCGATCACTGGCGACTGGGCGTGCAAGCGTGGAGCAACTAGCGGCATTTCGCCTTCTCGGTACGAATGGAGATGCTGGAGTACGCATTGGGCGATGACCTGAGCATGCCCGCCAGTTCCAGTGAAATCCATGATAGGGAGCCGCCCGGACGCAGCAGTGAGTTCCGTCGGAAACCCTTGCAGGCTGGCGGGAGCAACCCGCCCAAAGTGTGTCGATCACGACGATCAGGGCCCGTCCGAAGCTGCGGACAGGCCCTGGCCGGCTCAGCGCTTGCGGTTGGCGTTGCGCGGTACCGGAGTGTCGTCCACCGCCGCCTCGTCAACCGCCTTCTGCAGGGCACTGCCCAGCGTGATCAGCTCCCAGTTCTGCGTTTCGAGCACGTCGCAGGCCACATGCAGGCCGCTGCGGTCGGCCTTGCACAGCTGTTCCAGGATTCGACGCGCGTCCACCTCCGCACCGTTGCCTTGTGCGGTGACCAGATTCTCGCAACCCTCGCGGACACCGGCACGGCAGACCGTGGTGTAGTGCTCGATGGCCTGCAGCCAATGCCCGGACAGCGCTAGACGGTTGCCGAGAATGTTGCAGCCCTGCAGCTTGCCCTGCGCGCAGCAGGCTTCGGCACCGTCCTCGTTGGCCAGCGCCAGCGGGCAATCCTGCGGCAGTGGCAGCACCTTGAACTGCTTCGGTGCACTGCAGCGGGTCGGGCCCTTCCCGGTGGGGACGAACACCTGGAAGCGGGTCCAGTTATCCAGGCCCAGCAACTGGCCGCCCGGCAGCGGGCGCAGCACGAGGTCGCCATCCCGGTCGTGGCGGATGCGGATGTCGCCCGCTTCGACGCGTGCGCGAAGATGGCTGCTCCAGCCCACACCGACCAGGCCGTTGTCACCGAAGTCCAGCGTGTCCATCAGGCCGCCGTCGGACCGGTAATTGCCGCAGGGCAGGACCGTTGCTGGCTGCGGCTGCAACGATGCACCCACCGCCTGCAACGCCGACAGGCGCTCGCAGGTGGCGGTGTCATTGCCGGGGGGGCAGGCCGCAGCCAGGGCCTGCACCGCCTGCTGGGGATCTCCCGCCTCCCAGGACAGCTCAGCCACGCGGGTGCAGAAGCCGCCGTGCGGTACCTCGCGGCACAGCCGCAACAACTGTTGCCGCCGCTCGGCCGGAACGATCACCGGCACGGTCGGCGCCGTCATCGTCACCATGGCTTCGGTCATGGCTGCCGTCATCGCCGCCTTGACCAGCTGCTCCTGCACCGCGGGGTCGGCCTCGAGTGCGGCGGCACACGCCGGGGTTCCCTGCTCGAAGCCACCGTCGTCACAGGCGGCGGGAAGTTTGATGCCGGACAGGGCGGCGTCCAGCGCTGCCTTTGCCAGAGTGGGATCGGCCTCGACCTTAGGTTTGGCCTCCTCGTGCCAACGATCAGCCAGTTGCAGGCACATGCCGGGTACGCCTTCCCGGCACCCTGCTTCCAGCGCGGTCGGGCTTGCTTCGCGACGGTTGTCCAGGCACCCCGCCGCATCGGCCAGGCAGCTGCCTTCAGCCGGCGAGGCGGCTGCGGCGCACTGTGCAGGGGCCTGCAGGATGTAGACCGTGCCATCCACCTCGACCGTCCGGCCACGATCGCGCACCTGCAGCGCGCTGGGCAGGCCGTACTCCAGGTTCACCAGTTGCAGCTTTCCGTCGATCTGCTGGAAGGCGACCGGAGACGGGGCACTGCCGAAGTGCTTCTGCTCGCCGCGGTTCGGCGAGCTGATGCGCAGCGTACCACTGCCTTCGTCCGCCCTGAACAGGCCGCATTGCGGTGACTGTGCGGCGGCCATCGGCGCGGCCAGCAGCAGCGCCCAGGCCAGCCAGAGGCGGCGCGGTGCGGGTGAATGCATGTCGTCTCCTTGACGATCAAACGGAAAACTCCAGGCGCTACGGCGAACCACGGCCCTCGCGCGGGGGCGTGCATTGTGCCGTGCCGGGCACCGGCTGGTAACGCTGATATCCCGTCTGCGCATCCATGCCAAGCAGGTCGCCATTGCCGAGCTGGCGCAGGACAAGGGGTTCACCGTTCTGCTGCAGGTGGATGGCGCCGTCATGCAGGCGGCCACGCGTGCCATCGCCAAAGACGAGCCTGTCGATCACGCCACCATCGGCCTGGTAGCGGCCGCACGGCACCCGGTGGGCCGGGACGAGGCGCAGATCCGCACCGAGATCGCGCAGCGGTGCGATGCGTTCGCAGGCACTGATGCGTCCTGCATCGCAGACCACCTGCAGGGCCTGCACCGCCAACGTGGGTTTCAGCGCGATCAACTGCTGTTCGGCCACTTCGGCGCAGAAGCGACCACTGCGGTGTTGCAGGCACAGTTGCTGCAGGAGGTCGCGTGCAGCGGCCGGAAGCGGTGAATCCAGTGTGTCTTCGTCTTCCTGTTGCAGGCGTTCACCCACCGACTGCATCGCGGCAGCCAGCGCATCGTCAGTCAGCGCTTCGCAGGCCTGCGGGTCATGCCCGGGTGTGTGTTCGCGGCAGGCGCGCGGACGTTCGAAGCGCACGGGGCCGGTGTCTCCGCTTCCGGCCGCAGTTACGCCATCGCGCAGTTGCCGCAACAGCGCCGAGCAGCCCGCGCCAACGCCCTCGCGGCACGCGCGCTGGGCCTGGCCGGGAGAGGCGGCGGGCAGCTGCGCGATGCAGTGGCTGCCGGCGGCGCGGCAGCTGCCGTCCGTCGCGCTGGGCTCGGTGGCGCAGGTGCGGGACTGGCGCAGGGTATAGACCACGACGCCCCCGTCCTCGATGCGCTGGCCATCGGCACTGATCCGGATCGGTGCCGCCACGCCATCGTCGAGCATGACCAGGCGTGTCTGCGCCGCACTGCGATCAACCCACAGCGGCTCCGGCTCGCTGATGTCGTTGTGGCGGTAACCGGTGTTGGGGGTGGTGAACACCAGCGCCATGCCACCATCGGTGCTGCGGTACTCGCCACATCGCAACGCGTCAGCGGCAGCCGGCAGCGCGGCGAACAGCAGCAGTGCGGGGAGAACAGCCAGCAAGCGCATGCGACGGTCCTTGTCGTGCGGGAAAGGGATGGGGCTCAGTGGAAACGCGAGCGGATATCCGGCCGCAGCAGGCGCCAGGCCAGCCAGCCTTGTGCAACGAGGATGGCCACGGCGCCTCCGGACAAGGTCAGTGACACCAGGATTCGTTGGACCCGGGCTTCGCGCAGCGTATGTGGATCGACGATATGCGTCATGAGGTCAGCGAAGATGCTGTCCAGCCACCAGACGACCGCGAAATTCGCCACCGCGGACAACCACAGCAACGCCACGTAGCTCCAGAGTCCCCAGCGATGCTGCCGGTAGAAGCCCCAGCTTGAAAGCACGGCAGGTATGCCGGGTACCGACAGCCATAATGTGGCGGCGACCGGGTCCTTCAGCATCCACTGCACGCTGTGGGGGAAACCCTGCTCAGTGGCCATTATGATCATTCTCTGCCAGAACGGACTGTCAGCCAGCTGCCAAAGCAACACTGTTTGAAGTGCAATGAGTACGATGAACCCTGCGCAGACCAGCAGGGAAGCCAGGCCCAGCGGTCGGATGAAATCCTGGGCGGTGACTGCGCTGGAAGGACGGCCTTGGTGCGATTGAAGCGACATCCGATGTCCTGGGCAGCAGTGGGGTAATCAGCGGGCCGTCACCCGGGTGGCGACCGCCGGCAGGATATGGTGTTCGCTCAAGGGTGCCAAGGGCAGGCCATGCGGCGGTTGCAGCGGCACCCAGGCCAGTTCGGCGATCTCGGCGCGCGCCTGTGGCGTGCCGTGCACCTGCACCCACCACGCCTGTGCCTGCACGCGGTGGCCCGGTTCATTCACCGCCCAGTCCTCGAACGTGCCCAGCGCGATGGCGGTCCCGGCGCGCAGCTGCACACCAATTTCTTCATCCAGTTCGCGGGCCAGTGCCTGCAGTGGCGTCTCGCCGGCTTCGGGCTTGCCGCCCGGCTGGATGAAGCGGCTGGCGCCGTGCTTGCGCACCACCAGCGCCTGGCCGCGGTCATCCAGGATGACCGCGGCCACGATCTGGATCGTGGCCGCGGCGTCGCTCACTTCAGGTTCTGCTCGAACAGCTTGAGGATGCGCTTGTACTGGTCCAGCCAGGAGTCGGCGCGCACGTAGCCGTGGCGCTCCAGCGGGTATGGTGCGATCGACCAGTTGTCCTTGTGCAGTTCGATCAGGCGCTGGGTCAGGTTCACCGAGTCCTGGAAGAACACGTTGTCATCCATCATGCCGTGGGCGATCAGCAGGTTGTCCTGCAGGTTCTGCGCGTACTCGATCGGCGAGGACACGCGGTACGCCTCCGGATCGATGTCCGGGGTGTTGAGGATGTTGCTGGTGTAGCCGTGGTTGTACTGGTGCCAGTCCACCACCGGGCGCAGCGCGGCGCCGGCCTTGAAGGTGCCCGGCGAGCGGAACAGCGCCATGAAGGTCATGAAGCCGCCGTAGGAACCGCCGTAGATGCCGGCGTGGTCGCGGTCACCCTGCTGGGTGTCGACCAGCCAGTCCAGGCCGTCCTTGTAGTCTTCCAGTTCGGGGTGGCCCATGTTGCGGTAGATCGCCGTGCGCCAGTCGCGGCCGTAGCCCTCGCTGCCGCGGTAATCCATGTCCAGCACGATGTAGCCCTTCTGCACCAGCAGGTTGTGGAACATCTGCTCGCGGAAGTAGGCCGGGTAGCGCTGGTGCACGTTCTGCAGGTAGCCGGCGCCGTGCACGAACATCACGATCGGGTACTTCTTCCCCGGTTCCTTGGTTTCCGGCTCGTAGTACTTGGCCCAGACCACGCCGGCGCCGTGCTTGGACGGCACCGCCACCAGCTTCGGCTGGATCCACTGGCGGGCCTTGTAGTCGGCGGTACGGGTATCGGTCAGCACGCGCGCCTGCCCACCGGCGCTGGGCAGCACCGCCAGCTGCGGCGGCAGGTAGGCACCGGAGTAACGCACCAGCAGCTGCTGGCCGTCCGGCGACAGCGAGAAGTCTTCCACGCCGTTGAGGCTGGTCAGCTCGCGCACCTGGCGGCTGCCGGTATCGACCGCGCAGACTTCGTAGTCATGCGGCGCCTGCTGGTTGCACAGGAAGTAGAAGCCCTTGCCATCGGCCGAAGGCACCGGCGCCGAGGTTTCCCACTTGCCGCTGGTCAGCGCCTGCGGCTTGGCGGTGCCGGCCTGGGTGTACAGGTGCGAGAAGCCCGATTCCTCGGACAGCAGCCACAGCGTGCGGCCATCGGCCATCCAGCCGAAATCGTTGAAACCCCAGTTGATCCAGGCGTTGTCGGTCAGGCGGTGGCGGTTCTGCACGCGGCCGTCGGCAGCGTTGACGCTGATGATCCAGCGGTCCTTGTTGTCGTTGGCACGCAGCATCACTGCGGCCTGCTGGCCGTCGGCGCTCCAGCGGATGCCGCCGCCCATGAAGTCGCTCATCACCTGCACGCTGCGTTCGCCCTTCAGCGCATCCTTGCCGGCCTTGCGGCGCAGCTCGGCCAGCGGATCGGTGCTGATGCCTGGCAGCCCGGCCAGCGAGACCTTTTCGGCCTTGCCGGTGCGCACGTCCACGTACCACAGGGTGTGCGGCTCGAAGCCGTTGCGGCCGACGCGGGTGCGGGTGTCTTCGGTTTCCTCGTAGCCCGACTCGGTCACGTACAGCGGCATCTTGCCGCCGCGGCCGTCATCGAAGTCCTTCGGCTTGGTCACCACGATCAGGTGGGTCAGGTCCGGCGACAGCACGCTGTCGGCGATCTCCACGTCGGCACCCAGATAGACCGGGCCCGGTGCGCGGGTCGGATCAGCCTGGCGCCAGCGCTGGTCCTGGTCCTTCAATGCCTCGCGCTGGTCGCGGTCGCGGCGCAGGGTTTCCAGCGTGCGAAGCTGCTGGTCGCGCAGCACGTCGGCCTTCGGCGGCGTGCGCGGGTCCTTCTCGGCCTTCAGGCTGGCCACCTGCTGCACGCCGTTGGCGGCGGTCCAGTGGAACCAGTTCTGGCCGACGCGCCAGATCACGCCGTTGTCGGCAGCGAAGTTCACGTTGCCCGCGCGCTCGTTGCTGCGGGTCAGCTGGGTCAGCGCGCCGCTGCGCAGGTCGCGCACGAACACGTCGCCATTGCGCACGAAGGCGCTGCGGCTGCGGCTGCGGTCGTAGACCGGCTCGGCCACGTCCAGGGTACCGCGCTGGTCATCGGCCACCTGCGCGGCCACGCCACCGGCCAGCGGCTGGCGGAAGGTATCGCGCACCGGGCTGCCGTTGCGCTTGAGCTGGTATTCCACCTGCTGGCTGTTCCACGACCACCAGGCCTTTTCGACCGGCGGACCGATCCAGTCCGGGTCGGCCATGGCCTGTTCGATGGTGATCGGCGTGGGCGCAGCATGCGCGGCCGGTGCGGCCAGCACGGCCGACAGCAGGAGGGACAGGGGCAGCACTCGGGACATGGGCGGACGGCACCGGATGAGGAAACCGGCCAAGGGTAGCAGCCGCCCCGGCCCGGGGCAGGGGCCACAGGTCATGGCAACGGAATCGGCAAAATGCTGCAACCGGTTGCCGGGGTCGCGCATCCAATCTCCTGAACCCGCATCATCCATCGAACAGGAGCCCGACCATGCAGGAACTCATCCCGATCACCCTCTTCATCTGCATCGCCTACGCGATCCATGCCATTGCCGATGCCCGCGCCCGCAGCAAGCTGGTGGCCCCGCACGTGCCGGAGGAAGTGATCCGCTCGCTGGCCGTACTGGAAGAGGAGCGCCGCCGCCAGGGGGCGCTGCGCTGGGGCATCAGCCTGGTCAGCCTGGCCGTGGCGATGGGCCTGCTGGAGGCGATCGGCGCACGCGAGCTGACCTTTGGCGCCGCCGCCGCGATGGTCGGCAGCGCCGGCCTTGGCCAGCTGCTGGCCTGGCACTTCACCCGTCCTGCCGCGCGCAAGGGCTGAGGCAGGCATGCCACGGGCACAGGGGGCGCCCCGCGCATGAGCCTGCTGGGCGGAGCACTGGCTGCATTGCGGGGACGACGCCGCGACGTCCCCGTCGAGCCCACGCCGGACGCGGACGACGACCGCGCCCTGGTCATCGCCATCATCGATGGCTCGCAACCGGCGTTCGCGCAGCTGGTGCAGGCCCATCAACGTACCTGCGCGCATGTGATCGGGCGGATGGTCGGCGACCGCGACCAGGTCGCCGACCTGCTGCAGGAAACCTTCCTGGCGGTGTACCGCCAGCTGCACCGGTTCCGTTTTGAATCCTCGCTGCGCACCTGGGTCTCACGGGTGGCCTATACGACCGCGCTGCAGCACCTGCGCCGGCGACGCCTGGAAGCGCAGTGGATGGTGGCGGTGGAGGTGCCGGAAGAACTGGGCATCGGCGATGAAGGCCCAGGCCCGGCGGAGCTGAGCGAGGCATTGCAGACCGGGCGCCAGCTGGGCGCGGCACTGGAGCGGCTGAGCGCGCCACAGCGGCTGATCGTCGGTCTGCACTATCTGGAAGATTTCGATCTGGCCGAGATCGAACAGGTGACCGGGCTGGCACGCGGTACCATCAAGAGCCACCTGTTCCGCGCACGTCAGGTCCTGAAACAGGAACTGACGCGGCACGCCACCGCCGGAGAACTGCTGTGAACCCACCGACCGATCCCCGCGATGCGGAAGCGCGCGCGCTGGCACAGGCGTTGCGAGAGCAGGCGCGGCAGGAGGAAACGCCGGATGTAAGCGAGGCGCTGAATAAGCGCATTGCCGCTGAGTCGCGCGACAGTGGCGTGGGCTATGTGGTGGTGCAGGTGGTGTTGCTGGGGGCGTTGGTGGCAGGGGCTGTCTGGTACTTCTGGCGCTGACAGGACGTGGTGATGCGTTGGACGCATTCTGCGTGGTCTGCAGGACCAACGACCTGGAATGAGGACTCGTGAAATTCGCGAGCTTCATCAAGATGTGGTGATTGGCGCCATGACGAGTCGTGATCGCATCGCCAATCGTAAGCTGATGCTGCCGACAGTGATTCCGGGCGCTCGACCATCTTGAGGATAGTTGCAGAGTTCCAGTCCGCTATTGAGGTTCATGTGCGTCCTGGAGAACGCTCGGTCGTCGGCAATCGCTGACGCAGGTCATGGCCGGGGAGGCTTGAACCTGTTCGCGTTCCATCAACTTCAACGGAGATGCGTCATGTCGAAGATCGGCAAGTCTGTGCTGCCCGTGCCTTCAGCCCGTATCTGGCCACTCCTGGCGATCCAGTGAGAAGCAGGGATCTGCCCCTGCGTGGGATGCCGATCGCGTCGGTCTAGGCGAAGGGTCAACGCTATGGAGGGTGTGTGAGTATCTATTACGTTTCTCTGTCGCTCAAGCGCTTTCGGCAGCGCCTCGGGACGCACATTGCCGTGGCCCTCATGCTTGGCGCGGGCGTGGGAACCGCGATGGTGATGCTGTCCATTGTGCTGCAGGCATCCTCCGATCCGGCCCCGGGACGCAGCGGGTCGCTCTTCCGTCCACACCTGGATGTGCGCCCACGGGCACAGCATGCGGCAGCGCCTGATCCTGGGCAGGGGTTGACCTGGCCTGATGCCAAAGCCCTGCTGGAGCAAGGGCATGCCTGGAACCAGGCAGCCATGGCCGGTGGCGCCGTGACCCTGCTGAAAGCCGGGCAGTCAAGTGTGCGGCTGCGTGCGAGATACGCGACGTCAGAGGTGTTCAGCGTGCTCGGGATCACGCTGGTGCAAGGGCGATCGTGGACGGCGGAGGAAGGGCAGGCCGGAAGTCGGATCGCTGTGCTGTCGCAGGGAGCCGCAGCGGTCGAGTGCCCGGCAGGATGCATCGGCCATCCGCTGGAGCTGAGCGGGCGCACATACACGGTTGTCGGCGTGGCGGAGGACTGGCATCCGGTGCCGATGTTCCAGGGAGACGTGACCCGCCGTCCTTTCGTGGAACCCGATCAGATCTATCTGCCGGTTGAAACCGCCATTGAGGACGGGTTGACCGTGGTCGACGGCGTGGCGGTCTGGGGCGGCGGCGAGGGGGTGGAACTTGGCGGCGCCCAGGCGTCCTGGCTGCAACTGTGGGCATGGCTACCGACAGTGGATGACGTGTCTGGATACCGCGCGATGCTGACTGCGTATGCACAGGCCCGGGATGTGCAGGTCGACCCGGATGGCGATCAGGTCGGGCTCTGGCCGCTGATGGCGTGGCTGGATCGACAGGGGCTGGTCCCTGAGCGCACGCGGACCCAGCTTCATCTGGCACTGCTTCTGCTGGTGGTCTGCATCGTCAATGCGGCCGCGCTGCTGGGATTCAGCCTGGGCGCACGCCGTCGCGAGCTTGCGATACGTCGCGCGCTGTGTGCCCGGCGGGGGGATGTCTTTGCCCAGCTCATGTGGGAGTCGGCATCGTCGGGATTGGCCAGTGCCGCACTGGCGGCCATTACGTATGCGGTGGGCATGCGGCTGGTGGCGACAGGGAAGGTGCTTCAGTCGGCAATCACTACGCTGGATCCGGCATCCGTACTGATGGCGGCCGGGGTTGGGTTCGCGACAGCACTGTTGTGTGCGCTCATCCCGGCGCTGGAAGTCTGCCGGAGCGGGTCGCTGTCGCGGTTGTTTGCAAAGGGAGCGGCGTGAAATGCTGGATTCAATGCAGGAAGTCCGCAACCACCTGGGGCGCGCGTCGCTGCTGTTTGTACAGGCCGCACTGGCCAGCCTGGCCTGCGCCTTTGCCCTGCAGTCTGCCGCAGATGGTTTCTCACGATTGAACACGCGGGGCATCGAGGGAGCACAGGCGATCGGTGTCATCCGGGTCTCCGATATCGAAGAGAGCGTGGCGCCTTCGGTGGTGCGATCGGACCTCTCCGCCATCCAGCTACCTGGCGTCCGGCAGGTGGTCGCCAGCGATTCGGTTCCATTCGGAGGCAGGGCACATCACTACGGCGCATGCACCAGCGATGCGGCCATGGCCCGCGCCATGGCGGCTGGTAGCAGCGACGTGGCTGGCTGTGACCGCATTTCCGTGGTAACCGCCAGCCCAGGCTTGTTGACGATGCTGGGGGCACAGGTGGTGACGGGGCGTTTGCCGGCAGACCATGAGGCGGCCGACGGCGCGCCTGTCGTGCTGATCAGCGAGGCATTGGCCGTGCGTCTGTTTGGCTCGGAGAGCGCCGTGGGTCGTCAGCTGTACTTCGGGCCGGGAAGCAGCAGGGTGATCGTGGGTGTGTTCTCGTCCATCGTCGGGCCTGCGCCAGGGGGAAACGATCGGGACTCGCAGTGGGCGCTGTTTCCCGGATTTCCAACCGGCGCGAGCCGCTATTACCTGACCCGATCCCACGCGGAGGTGGACCGCGTGCTGCTTGACCGCACCGTTGAAGCGCTGCGGCAGCCCTATCGCGTCGTGAATCCGTCAGGCGTTGACACGTTGGCGGGATATCGTGATGCCTACCTTCGGGCAGACCGCTTCACGACGGCCATGCTTGCTTTCATGGCGGCGGTGGTCCTGGGTGTGCTGATGGCCGGCGTGTCCGGCGTGGTAGGCGCATGGCTGGAGCGCAGGCGGCGCTCCATCGGTATTCGTCGAACATTGGGTGCCCGCGGATCGGTGATTTTCGCGGAGATCATCTTCGAAGTCAGCATCTTCACTGTTCCCGGCGCCCTGCTGGGTGCGTGGTTGCTGCACCTGCTCTGGTCGCCGCAGCACGAGGTCGCGATATCGCCTTGGCTGACAGGGTCGCTGGCGTTCATGCTGGTGATGCTGGCGAGCCTTGCCGCCCTGCTGCCCCGTGCATGGCGGACGGTCCGGCAGGAACCGCTGGCATTGTTGAAACCGTTCTGACACGTTCACCGACGAAAACGCTCGCCCCCTGCGACAAAGTGAAGCAGCGCGTCACCCGGTCGCATCCCACCTTAACGAAATCCTCCTAAAGTGGTCCGGTATCCCACCGGTCGCAGGCAGGAGGCGTCCCTTGGACGCGTTGTTGTTGTCCCGGATCCAGTTCGGATTCGTCATCAGTTTCCACGTGCTGTTCCCCGCCTTCACCATCGGTACGGCCAGCTGGCTGGCCTTCATCGAATGGCGCTGGCTCCGCACGAAGCTGCCCGTGTGGCGCGAGCTGTATTTCTTCTGGCAGAAGATCTTCGCGGTGTCGTTCGGCATGGGTGTGGTCAGCGGCATCGTCATGGCCTTCCAGTTCGGCACCAACTGGCCGCGGTTGAGCGAGGTGGCCGGCACGGTCATCGGCCCGCTGCTGACCTATGAAGTGCTGACCGCGTTCTTCCTGGAAGCCAGCTTCCTCGGCGTGATGATGTTCGGCTGGGGCCGGGTCTCGCCGCGCCTGCATTTCCTGTCCACCTGCATGGTGGCGCTGGGCACGCTGTTCTCCACGTTCTGGATCCTGTCGTCCAACAGCTGGCTGCACACGCCGGCCGGCTACGAGATGGTCAACGGCATCGTGCATCCGGTGGACTGGTGGCAGGTGGTGTTCAATCCCTCGTTCCCCTACCGCCTGGCGCACATGGCGCTGGGGTCGTTCATCACGACCTGTTTCGTGATCGGTGGCGTGGGCGCGTGGTACCTGCGCAGGGGCACGCACGTGGAAGCGGGCCGGCGCATGCTGATCGCCGCCGTGGCGTTCGCCGCGCTGACCGTGCCGGTGCAGATCTTCGTCGGCGACATGCATGGCCTGAACACGCTCAAGCACCAGCCGATGAAGATCGCGGCGGTGGAAGCGCACTGGCATGAAACCCGGGAAGGCGAGGGCGTACCGCTGGTGGTGTTCGCGCTGCCCAACGAGAAGGAAGAGCGCAACGATTTCGAAGTGGCCATCCCGAAGCTGGGCAGCGTGATCCTGACCCACAGCCTGGACGGCACCTTCGACCCGCTGACCTCAGTACCGGCCAGCGAGCGGCCGCCGGTGATGCCGGTGTTCTTCGCCTTCCGCATCATGGTCGGGCTGGGCACGCTGATGCTGCTGCTGGCCTGGGTATCGGCCTTCCAGCTGTGGCGGAACAAGCTGCTGGATTCGCCGTGGCTGCTGCGCGGCTGGAACTGGATGCTGCCCAGCGGCTTCATCGCACTGTTGTCGGGCTGGTTCGTCACCGAGATGGGCCGACAGCCCTGGGTGGTGTATGGCGTGCTGCGCACTGCTGATGCAGTCGGCCCGCAGAGCGCGTGGATGACGGCGTTGTCGCTGGGTGTGTACGTGGTTGGCTACGCCTTCGTGTTCGGCTGGGGCATCTGGTACCTGGTGAAGATCCTGCGCCACGGGCCGCAGCCCTACGCCGAAGGCCCTTCGCTGGACCACGGCAGCCATACTCCGGCGCGCCCGTTGTCGGCCGCCGACGAACCGCTGGAGGAGCGCTGACATGGACCTGATGACCTGGCTGCCGGTGGCATGGTTCGCGGTGATCGGTTTCGGCGTACTGATGTACGTGGTGCTGGACGGCTTTGTGCTCGGCATCGGCATCCTCGCCCCATTCGCCGAGGACGAGGACCAGTTGGACCTGATGATGAACACCGCCGCGCCGATCTGGGACGGCAACGAGACCTGGCTGGTGCTGGGCGGCGCCGGCCTGCTGGCGGCGTTCCCGAAGGCGTATGCGGCGCTGCTCTCGGCGCTGTACCTGCCGGTGCTGCTGCTGGTGGTGGCACTGGTGTTCCGTGGCGTGGCGTTCGAGTTCCGGTTCAAGGCGCACCGCTCGCGCCGGCTGTGGAGCGTGGCGTTCGGCCTCGGTTCGCTGCTGGCGACCTTTGCCCAGGGCGTGATCCTCGGCACCCTGGTGCAGGGCATCCCGCTGGTGGACGGTGTCTATCAGGGCGGACCGTTCGCCTGGTTCAGCCCGTTCGCGATGCTCACCGGTGCCGCGCTGGTGGCAGGCTACGCGCTGCTGGGCAGCACCTGGCTGATCCTGAAGACCGAAGGGCGGGTGCAGGCGCTGGCGCGGCAGCTGACCCGGCCGCTGGTGGTGGCGGTGATCGCGGCGATGGGCCTGGTCAGCAGCTGGCTGCCATTCCTCGATTCGCGGTTGATGGCGCGCTGGTTCAGCGACGGCAACTTCTGGTGGCTGTCGCCGGTGCCGCTGCTGACCCTGGCGGTGGCGGCCGCGCTGTGGCGCAGCGCCACCCACCCGCGCCGCGACCTGCCGCCGTTCCTGCTCAGCCTGGCTCTGTTCGTGCTCGGCTTCCTCGGCCTGGTGCTGGGCATGTGGCCCTACCTGCTGCCGCCGTCGATGACGCTGTGGCAGGCTGCCGCGCCGGCCTCGTCACTGGGTTTCACCCTTGTTGGCCTGGTCGTTCTGCTGCCGGTCATCCTCGGCTATACCGCGTGGTCGTACCGCGTATTCCGCGGGAAAGTGCTCGCTGACGCGGGATACCACTGAGCCTCCCACGCGGGAACTGCGGCTGGCCGTTCCCGCGTTGTTGTTTGTGAAAACTGCATTCACTGCATTGGACGTGATAGCGTGCGCTCCTTTCCGGCAGCCAAGGGGGTAGCCGGCAACGTCCTGGACGGACGCACGGCTGCAGGAAGGGGGAGCCGCGCGTCGCCTTGAATGGCCCGTGCCTATCGTTCCCGTAGTGAAACACCTCCGCTAGATGATTGAATTTTCCGTCGTCGACTGGGCCGCCTGGGCGCCCGGCCTGACCGAGCGCAGCCAATGGCTTCGCTGGGCCGATGCGCCGTTCCTGCCCGTGGGCGAGGGCGCGCCAGCGCTCAGCGAAGTCCCGGCGATGCAGCGTCGCCGCATCGAACGGCTGGGCCGGATGGCGATCCAGGCCGCATGCTGGTGCGAGGACGCGCAGGGTGCCGACAGCCAGGTGCCGCTGGTTTTCGCCAGCCGCCATGGCGATGTGCCCCGCTCGATGGAGCTGCTGGCATCGCTGGCAGCCGGAGAACCCCTGTCGCCCACGACCTTCGGGTTGTCGGTGCACAACGCCATTGCCGCCCTGTACTCGATTGCCCGCGGTCATCGCGGCAATTACCTGGCGCTGGCCGCGGGCCAGGCCACGGCGGAAGCCGCCTGCCTGGAAGCGGCCGGCCTGCTGGCCGATGGCGCCCGTGAGGTGCGCGTGGTGGTGTACGAATCGCCCCTGCCGGGCATATACGCGCCGTTCGCCGACGAACCCGACGTGTTCTTCGCATGGTGCTGGCGTCTCACCCAGCCCCGTGAGGACTGCCCGACCCTGTCATTGCGCTGGGGACCGGCGGGTGCCGCCCAAGGCGTGCCGGGCCATCTGCCGCACGCACTGGACCTGCATCGTTTCCTGTTGTCGGGGATGCCGGCGCTTGAGCATGTAACGCAGGGACAACGCTGGTCCTGGGGCCGCCGTGGCTGAGGGGCTGCAACGCCTCGATCACGCCTGGCGGGTACTCGCTACGGCCCTGTGTTTCCTCGCCTTTGGCGCGGGCGGACTGATGCTGGGAACGGTGGTGATGCCGTTGCTGCTGCTGATGCACGATCCGCTGGCGCGCCGCCACCGTGCCCGGCGTCTGGTCCAGCTCGCCTTTGCCGGGCAGCTGCGGTTAATGCGCAGCCTGGGCGTGATGACCTGCGAGATCGAAGGGCGCGAACGCCTGCAGCGCGACGGCCTGCTGGTGCTGGCCAACCATCCGACGCTCATCGATGTGGTCTGCCTCGTGTCACTGCTGCCCAACGCGGAGTGCGTGGTCAAGCGCGCGGTGGCCAGCAACCCGTTCATGCGTGGTGTGGTGCGGGCCGCCGGCTACATTGCCAACGACGATGGGCCCGGCCTGGTCGATGACTGCGTGAAGGCGGTCCGTGCGGGGGGCAGTCTGGTCATTTTTCCGGAGGGCACCCGCAGCGTGCCCGGGCAGCCACTGCGGCTGCAGCGCGGCGCCGCCAACATTGCCGTCCGCGGTCGTCTGGACATCACACCGGTGCGGATCACCTGTACGCCGCCGACCCTGGCAAAAGGGCAGAAGTGGTATCGTATTCCCTCGCGTTGCTTTCACGTTCGGCTGCAGATCGGCGAAGATATCCCGATCTCGTCATTTCTGGTCGAAGACGACTCGCCAGGAGGGAATGCCCTGGCGGCACGTCGCGTCACCGAGCACCTTTCCCGTTACTTCGACCTGTCTGGAGACCCCACCCGTGCAAGCACTTGAGCACGAGATCAAGGTATTGATCATTTCCTCGCTTTCATTGGAGGACATCACGCCGGAGGATATCGACCCGGTTGCGCCGCTGTTCGTCGAGGGCCTTGGCCTGGATTCGATCGATGCGCTGGAACTGGGCCTGGCCCTGCAGAAGAAGTACGGTGTGAGCCTGTCATCCGACTCGGAAGAGACCCGCCGCCATTTCTCCAGCGTGCGCGCGCTTGGCGAGTTCGTCGCCGCCCATCGGTCGTAACCGGTGCCAGGAACTGCCATGACCAAGAATGAACTGTTCGATCGCATCGTTTCCATCCTCACCGACAGCTTCGAGATCGAACCGGCCCGGATCACGCCGCAGGCTCGCCTGTACGACGATCTGGACATCGACAGCATCGATGCGGTCGATCTGATCGTCCAGCTCAAGCCGCTGCTGGGGCGCAACCTGCAGCCGGAAGCATTCAAGGCCGTGCGTACGGTGCAGGACATCGTCGATGTGACGCATGGCCTGCTGCCGGACCAGGCGGCCGCCTGACCGCAGCGCGGGCGTCGCTCCCATGGCACGCGCACGCACGGTGGCGGTGGCTGCGATCTCGTTGGCCTATCCGCTGCTGGTCTATCTGGCGATGGGCCGTTTCGAGCCGCGCTGGTCGTCGCTGCTGCTGTTCGCGCTGGCCCTGCTGCGGGCGCTCGGCACGCGCCAACCGGTGTGGTGGGGCGCGGCAGCGGGTGCCGGCCTGCTCGCGGTTCTGGCCACGGTGCTCAACCAGGCGCTGCCATTGAAGCTGTATCCGGCGCTTGTCAATGCCGTAATGCTGGTCGTGTTCGCCGGCAGCCTTCGATTCGGCCCACCGGTGGTCGAGCGCCTGGCCCGCTTGCAGGAGCCGGACCTGCCGGCGTCGGCGGTGCCTTATACCCGTCGCGTCACCCAAGTGTGGTGCGGCTTCTTCGTGTTCAACGGCAGCCTGGCCCTGCTGACCGCGCTGTATGCGTCGGACCGGGTCTGGATGCTCTACAACGGTTTGCTGGCGTACGTGTTGATGGGAATCCTGTTTGCGGGTGAATGGCTGGTGCGGCAACGGGTCAGGGCGGTGCACACGCATGGCTGAGTGGATTGCCCTGGATCGGCTGCTGCTGGATGCGCGGCCGCAACGCCCGGTCGGCGTCTGCGACGGTGTGCTGCTCGACCACGCCGGGTTCCACCGGCGCGTGTTGGCGTGGCGCGCGGCCTTTGCTGCTGCCGAGGGGCGCGACTGGGCCCTGTACTTCGACGATGCCGTTGCCTTCGCCGCGGCGCTGTACGGTGCCTGGCATGCCGGCAAGCGGGTGTTCCTGGCGGCCGACAACCTGCCGGCCACGCTGCAGGCCCTGCAGCCACGGGTGAGTGGCTTTGCGGGCGATGTCTCCGCCGACCACCGCCCGCTGGTGGCGGCGGATGAAGTGGCGGACGGTGCGTTGCGGATGCTGGACGAGCGCACCTGCGAACTGTGTGTGTTCACCTCCGGCAGCACCGGCCAACCCAGCGCCATCAGCAAGCGCCTGGACCAGCTGGCGCGCGAGGTTGAAGCGCTGCAGGCTGCGTTCGGCGAATGGCTGGAAGGTGCGGAGGTCCATGGCACGGTTTCGCACCAGCACATCTACGGCCTGTTGTTCCGGGTGCTGTGGCCGCTGGCCGCCGGTCGCCTGATTCATCCGCGCCGCTTCTTCCATGAGGATCTGGTGGCGGCGCTGTCCGGTACCGATACGGTGCTGGTGGCAACCCCGGCCCACCTCAAGCGCCTGCCGGAACAGTTGGATTGGGCCAGCCTGCATGGCCGCTTGCGCGCGGTGTTTTCCTCCGGCGGTCCGCTGCCTGAAGACGCGGCGCGGCAGGTGCGGCAGTGGTTGGGCGTGGCTCCCACCGAGGTGTACGGCAGCAGCGAGACCGGTGGCATCGCTTGGCGTCGCTGGGAAACCGACCTGCCGCCGTGGCAGCCGCTGCCCGGCGTGCAGTGGCGGGTCGATGAGGGATGCCTGGCGGTGGCGTCGCCGCACCTGGAGAGCGCCGGCTGGTGGCGCACCCAGGACCGCGTCGAAGCGCTGGCCGACGGTTGTTTCCGCCTGCTGGGCCGAACCGATCGCATCGTCAAGGTCGAAGAGCGGCGCGTTTCGCTGGATGCGCTGGAACGCGCGCTGCGCGACGATGCCGAAGTGGAGGATGCACGCGTGCTGGTGCTGCCGGGCCAGCGCGAGCAGCTTGCAGCGGTGGTGGTGCCGGCAGATTCCGCGCTGCTGGACGGCGGTGAGGCGGCGCGGCGTGCACTCGGCCAGCGCCTGGGCGCGCGGCTGGCCCACAGCCATGACGCAGTGACCCGTCCACGTCGCTGGCGACTGGTCCAGTCGCTGCCGCTCAATGCGCAGGGCAAGGTCACCCAGGCGGCGCTGGTGGCATTGTTCCAGCCGCTGATGCCGGTACCGCTGTGGGATCACCGCGATACGTCCAGCGCGACATTGCGCATGACCCTCGACCCGTCGCTGCGGCCGTTCCAGGGCCACTTCCCGCAGGCCGCGATCCTGCCCGGTGTGGCCCAGCTGGACTGGGCGGTGCGTTTCGGCCGCCAGGCCTTCGCGATGCCCGCAGGTTTCCTGCGGATGGACGCGCTGAAGTTCCAGCATGTGGCGCGGCCGGGTGACGTGCTGACGCTGCAGCTGGACTGGGATGCCGCGCGCGGCGTGCTGGGTTTCCGCTATACCTCCAGCCATGGGATGCACTCCAGTGGAAAAGTGGTGTTCGCCGATGCGGATTGATCCCTCCATTGCCGGTGCCGCGTTCGCGCCATTGGTGGTGATTCCTGTCTACGACCACGAACATGCGATCGCAGCGGTGGTCGACGGCGTGCTGGGCTGTGGCCTTCCGTGCCTGCTGGTGGACGACGGTTCACATCACGCGTGTGCGGCCGTGCTGCGTTCGCTGGCACAGCGCCCGGGTGTCGACCTGCTGCGCCTGGACGTCAACCAGGGCAAGGGCGCGGCGATGCTGGCCGGGTTTGCCGATGCCCACGCGCGTGGCTACAGCCACGTGCTGCAGATCGATGCCGACGGCCAGCACGATACCGGCGACCTGCCGCGCTTCATCGAGGCATCGCGTGCCCATCCGGATGCGGTGATCTGTGGTATCCCGGCCTACGATGCCAGCGTACCGAAGGCACGCCTGTATGGGCGCTACGCCACCCACATCTGGGTCTGGATCAATACGCTGTCGCTGCACCTGCGCGACACCATGTGCGGCTTCCGCGTGTACCCGCTGCCACCGGTTCTGCGCCTGATCGGCGAAGAGACCATCGGCCGGCGCATGGATTTCGATACCGAGGTGATCGTGCGCCTGTACTGGCGACAGGTTCCGGTCGAGCACCTGGCCACACGCGTGACCTATCCATCCGATGGCGTGTCGCACTTTGACATGTGGCGCGACAACGTGCGCATCACCCGCATGCACGCACGCCTGTTCTTCGGCATGCTCCGGCGCGCACCGCGCCTGCTGTGCCGCCGCCTGCAGGGGCAGCGCTGAAATGGCGACCGCGCAGGGTGCCCCGCACTGGGCCGATATCGGTGAATCCACCTCGGTGGCCGGCGTGCTGGTCCTGTACTGGGTGCACCGCTGGTTCGGGCGCTGGCCATTCCGCATGTGCGTGTGGCCGGTGGTGGCCTGCCATTGGCTGGGCAACCGCGTTGGCCGCGAGGCCTCGATGCAGTATCTGCAGCGGCTGCAGGCCCACAGCGGCGTGCTGGGCCGCGCGCCAACCCGCCGCGACAGCCTGCGCCACTTCTTTTCGTTTGCCGACACGATGCTGGACAAGATCCTCGGCATCGGCGGGCGCTATCCGCCCGAACGCATCCACCTGCATCGCACCCCGGTGCTGGAGAAGATCGCGCAGCGCGAAGGCGGGCTGATCCTCACCGCGCACATCGGTTGCCTGGAACTGTGCCAGGTGCTGGCCGAGCGGGTCCCCGGCCTGCGCATCACCGTGCTGGTGCATACCGCGCATGCGCAGCGCTTCAACCGCCTGCTGCGCCGGCTGGATCCGCTGGCGGCGGTGGAGCTTGTGCAGGTCACCGAGATGGGGCCTGCCACGGCGATGATGCTGGCCGACAAGGTGGCCGCAGGCGGTTTCGTGGCCATTGTCGGCGACCGTACGCCGGTCGGCGGCGGGCGCAGCATCAGTGCCGAATTCCTCGGGCAGCGTGCACCATTCCCGATTGGGGGCTATGTGCTGGCCGCTGCACTGGGCTGCTCGGTCTACACCATGTCCTGCCTGCATGAGGGCGAAGGTTACCGGATCGTGTTCGAGCCGTTCGCCGATCGCATCGTGCTGCCACGCGGTTCGCGTGATGCCGCGCTGTCCGGGCAGGTGCAGCGCTATGCGGGTTGGCTGGAACGCCAGGTCATCCAGTCGCCGCTGGACTGGTTCAATTTCTTTCCCTTCTGGGATCAGGCTTCGCATGACGACTGACGCCGTATCCGTGTGCCGCTTTGGCGATGCACCGTTGACCATCGAAGATGTGGTTGCCCTGGGCCAGCGGCGGCGCCAAGCCGCACTGAGCGAGGCTCCCGCGTTCCGCGCGCACATCCAGCGCGGTGCCGATTTCCTCGACCGCCTGCTGCGCGACGAGGGTGTGATCTATGGCGTGACCACCGGCTATGGCGACTCGTGCACGGTGAACATTCCGCCGGCGCTGGTGGCCGAGCTTCCGCACCATCTTTACACCTACCATGGCTGCGGCCTGGGCCGTTACCTGGACCCGGTCGAGACCCGCGCGGTGCTGGCCGCTCGCCTGGCGTCGCTGGTGCGTGGCATGTCCGGTGTCAGCGTGCCGTTGCTGGAGGGGCTGGCCATGCTGCTGCAGCACGACGTGCTGCCGATGATTCCGGCCGAAGGCTCGGTCGGTGCCAGTGGCGACCTGACCCCGCTGTCCTACGTGGCCGCGGTGCTGTGCGGCGAACGCGAGGTGCTGCACGAGGACCGCGTGCAACCAGCGGCCGAAGTGCTGGCGAAGATCGGCATGGCGCCGTTGAAGCTGCGGCCAAAGGAGGGCCTGGCGATCATGAACGGCACCGCGGTGATGACCGGCCTGGCCTGTCTGGCCTGGCAGCGCGCCGACTACCTGGCACGCATGGCCACGCGCCTGACCGCGTTCAACGTGCTGGCCAGTGACGGCAATGCGCACCACTTCGATGAAGACCTGTTCGCGGCCAAGCCGCACCCGGGCCAGATGCGCATTGCCGCACGCCTGCGCGGCGACCTGCACAGCGAGCGTCCGCCGCGCAATGAACAGCGCCTGCAGGACCGCTATTCGCTGCGTTGCGCGCCGCATGTGATCGGCGTGCTGGAAGACAGCCTGCCGTTCCTGCGCCAACTGATCGAAACCGAATTGAACAGCGCCAACGACAATCCGCTGATCGATGGCGATGGCGAGCGCATCCTGCACGGTGGCCACTTCTACGGAGGCCACATCGCGCTGGCGATGGACACCCTGAAGAACACGGTGGCCAACGTTGCCGATCTGCTCGATCGGCAGCTGGCGCTGGTGGTGGATGCCCGCTACAGCCATGGCCTGCCGGCCAATCTGTCGGCCGCTACCGGCCCGCGTGCGGCCATCAACCATGGCCTGAAGGCGCTGCAGATCAGCGTGTCGGCATGGACCGCCGAAGCGCTGAAGCAGACCCTGCCGGCGTCGGTCTTCTCGCGCTCCACCGAATGCCACAACCAGGACAAGGTCAGCATGGGCACCATCGCCGCACGCGACTGCCTGCGCGTGATCGAGCTGACGGAACAGGTGGTGGCGGCCATGCTGATCGCCGCCCGCCAGGGCTTGGCGCTGCGCGAGCGGGTTGGCCTGAACGCGCAGCTGCATGGCTGTCTGGCCGACATGTACGCCGACCTGGGGCAGCGCATCGCCCTGGTCGAAGAGGACCGCGCGCTGGATCGCGAACTGCGGGAACTGCTGGTGGAGATCCGCACGCAACGCTGGGAGCTGTATGCCGGTGAATGAATCAATCGAACGGGTGGCCGAAGTTGCACTGGCCCCGGCCTTCCATGACTGCGACCCGATGAACGTGGTCTGGCATGGCCATTACTTCAAGTACTTCGAGATCGCGCGTTGTGCGCTGCTGGGTCGCTACAACTACGACTACCCGCAGATGCTGGAATCGGGTTATCTGTGGCCGGTGGTCGATGCACGGGTGAAGTACGTGCGCCCGCTGCTGTTCAACCAGGCCCTGCGCGTGCGCGCGAAGATCGTCGAGTGGGAGAACCGGTTGAAGATCGAGTACGAAATCCTCGACGCGCACAGTGGCCAGGTGCTGACCCGTGCGATGACCATCCAGGTCGCGGTGGACGCGATCAGCAGGGAAATGCAGTACCAGTGCCCGCCGGTGCTGTGGGAACGCCTGGGAGTGCCTGCGCCATGAACGCCCTGATCACGGTTTCGCGCGCGCTGCTGTGCGCGCTGCTGCTGGCCGCCGCACCGCTGGTGCAGGCGGCCGACCCCGCCACCGATGCGATCACCCAGGCGGTGGCGCGGCCGGACGTGCTGCGTGGCCAGTTCACCCAGGAAAAGCAGGTCAGCGGCTTCAAGAACCCGCTGCGCTCGCAGGGTCGCTTCGTGGTCGCGCGCCAGCACGGCGTGATCTGGACCACGCTCAAGCCGTTCCCCTCCGAAGTGGTGGTCACCGCCGACCGCATCCTCAGCCGTCAGCGCGATGGCAGCACCCGCGTCGAACTCGACGCACGGCAACAGCCGGCGATGCGTTCGGTGAACGCGATCATGTTCGCGCTGATGAGGGGTGACGTGCAGGCGCTGTCCAGCCAGTTCAGCGTTGCCGCCAGTCGCGAAGGGCAGGGCTGGCGGCTGCGGCTGACGCCGAAGTCGGCGATGCTGGCCAAGGCGTTCGAGTCGCTGACGCTTCAGGGGGACCGTTACGTGCGCCAGGTCGAGATCGTCGAAGCCAACAAGGACCGCACGCAGATCCGGTTCAGTGAACTGAGCGAGGCGCCGGCGACGCTCAACGCTGACGAGGCACGCCGCTTTGACTGAGGCCATGGCGTCGAACCTGCCGGAGCGCTTGCGGCGCTGGTGGCATTGGCTGGGCATCACCTGGCTGGTGCTGCTGCTGGCGCTGGGCGTTCAGCAGTGGCACCTGTGGAGCCAGCAATCGCGGATCGATACCGACATCCTGGCGCTGCTGCCGCAGGACGCGCACGACCGCCTGTTGAGCGATGTCACCCGTCGTATCGCCGATGGCAGCTCGCGGCAGGTGGTGGTGCTGCTCGGCAGCAGCGACGGCGCTGCCGCCAAGCGCGCCCAGGCGGCTTTCGCCGGTGCCATGGCCCAGGACGCAGACCACGCGTTGCTGGTGCCCAGTGGTTCCATCGAGGGCTGGTTCGACGAGGCGCGCGCGTTCTACGCACCGTACCGCGACCGCCTGCTGACGCCGGCCCAGCGCGACCAGCTGCAGAACGCTGAACCCGGTGTGCTGGCCGAGCAGGCGTTGGCTGCGCTGTACGGCCCGATGGGGGCCCCACGCCTGACCGAGTGGCGGCAGGACCCGCTGTCGCTGTGGCCGCAGTGGTGGCAGCAGCAGGCACAGGGTTCCGGGCTGCGCCTGGGCGACGATGGCCTGCTTGACGCCGAAGGCAAGCATTGGGCGGTCCTGCAGTTCGATACTCCGGGTTCTGCGTTCAGGCTCGATGGCGAGCGCCACCTGGATGGCCTGCTGGAGCGTGCCGGGCAGGCGGCGAGGGGGGCCGCCCCCGATCTGGAGATCCTGCATGCGGGCGTACCGCTGCATGCCGAAGCGGCCGCGGTGCAGGCCAACCGGGAGATCAACACCATCGGCTGGGGCTCGCTGGCGGCCGTGCTGCTGCTGGTGTGGCTCGCGTTCCGTTCGCTGCGGCCGATCCTGCTGGTGGCCACGTCGCTGCTGATCGGCTGTGGCGTGGCGCTGGCGGTGACCGTGCTGGTGTTCGGCAACGTGCACGTGTTGACCCTGGTGTTCGGTGCATCGCTGGTGGGCGTGGCCGAGGACTATGGCATCCACTGGTTCGCATCGCGCCAGGCCGAACCGGCTGACCGCCGCTGGAAACTGCTGAGGCACCTGCTGCCCGGCCTGTGGCTGGCCCTGCTGACCAGCGCACTGGCGTACCTGGCGCTTGGCCTGACGCCGTTCCCGGGACTGCGGCAGATGGCGCTGTTCTCGGTGGTCGGCCTGGCCGCCGCCTTCCTCACGGTGATCTTCTGGTTCCCGTGGCTCGATGGCGGCGAGATCCGCCGGACCCGCTTCTCGCAGTGGCTGGGCAACACCCTGGAGCGCTTCCCGCGCCTGCATGGACGTCGCCCTGTAACGATCTTCGTGGTGGCCGCGCTGGCGCTGTCCGCGGTCGGCATCGCACGCCTTCAGAGCGACGACGACCTGCGCAGCCTGCAGTCCTCGCCGCCGGCGCTGATGGCCGAGCAGATCCGCCTGAGCCAGTTGCTGGGCATGCCCAGCCCGGCACAGTTCTACCTGGTGCAGGGCCGTGATGCAGCCCAGGTGTTGCAGCGCGAAGAGGCATTGACGTCGCGCCTGCGCGTACTGGCCAATGACAAGCGCATCGGCGGATACCGTGCGATCAGTGACTGGTTGCCGTCGCCGGCGCGCCAGCAGGCGGATGCCGCACTGACCGCGAAGGTGGAACCGGGCGTGCTGTCGGCGGTGTCGGAGGCGGTCGGTGAACCGCTGCCGCGCCCGGCATTTGCCGCATCGCCGCTGACCGCCGAGGCGTTCCTGGCGTCGCCGGCATCGCAGCCGTTCCGCCACCTGTGGGTGGGCGAGGTGGGTGGGCAGATGATCAGCGTGGTGATGGTCGATGATCTGTCGCGCTCCGACGCGCTGGCGACCCTGCGTGGGGCCGCCGAAGGCCTGCCCGGCGTGCGCTGGGTCGACCGCACCGCCGACTTCTCACACCTGCTCGGCCATTACCGCAAGCTGATGGGTGGGCTGCTGCTGATCGGCATCGCGCTGGTGTTCGGCACGCTGTGGCTGCGCTACCGCCGCCAGGCCTGGCGCGTGTTCGCGCCGACCCTGATCGCCGGTGCGCTGACCCTGGGCCTGCTGGGCCTGTTCGGCCAGCCGCTGCAGCTGTTCAACGTGCTGGCGCTGATGCTGCTGCTGGGCATGGGCATCGACTATGGCATCTTCCTGATCGAGCACCGCGGCGACGCCAGTGCCTGGTTGGCGGTGTGCGTGGGTGCGGCCAGTACCTGGCTGTCGTTCGGCCTGCTGGGGCTGTCGCAGACCCCGGCGCTGCGGGCCTTCGGCCTGACCCTGCTGTTCGGCATCGGTCTGGTCTGGCTGATCTCGCCGTTGTTCAGGCCACCACCCCATGCATTACCACCGTCCTGAATCGCAGCGCGCGCAGGCATCCACGCCGCTGGCGTGGCAACCGGTTCCAGAACATCATCTACCCCCTCACCCCGTAGCCGGCAGGGCGTCACATGAACCATTCCATCCACAGCGGTTGCCCCGTACGTGTGCCGGAGGCCACGTGCCAGCGCTGATCGTGCGCCGCACTGCGGCTCTGCTGCTGTGCGTGCTGCTGTCCGCCTGCGCTGGGCGCATGTCGAGACCGCAGGTGGAGCTGCCGCCGCTGCGCCTGGCCCCTTCCAGCCTGCCGGCGCCCGTGGCGCTGCAGCAGCAGCTGCATTTTCGCTTCGGGCGCCACGAACGTGATCTCGACGCCCTGCTGGAAGCCGATGCGCAGCAGGTGCAACTGGCGGTGCAGGCCATGGGCCAGACCGGCGTACGCCTGCGCTGGGATGGTCAACAGCTGACCCAGCAGCGTGCGTCGTGGCTGCCGCCCCAGGTCCGGGCGGAGCGGGTGCTGGATGACCTGCAGTTCGCGTTGTGGCCGACGGCCGCGATCGCTGCCGTGCTGCCGGCCGATTGGCAGGTGGCTGACGACGGGCACCTGCGCACCTTGTCGCGTGCGGGCGTGGCGTGGCTGCAGCTGCAGCGCCTGGAGGATGGCAGCCTGCAGCTGGACAATCGTGCGGAAGGCTACGCGCTGCGCATCGAATCGATCGATATGGCGGGACAGGAATGATGGACACGGCCGTCTTCCTCAATGATCTGGGCATCGTCTGCGCGCTGGGTGATGGCCGCGCGGCGGTTGCGGAGACGATGTTCGCCGAGGTGCCAGGCGGGCTCCGCAACAACGACAGCCTGTTGCCGGGGCGCACCCTGGCGCTGGGCGAAGTGTGCACGCCGTTGCCGTCGCTGGAGGAACTGCCGCTGGGCCTGCGCGGTCGCAACAACGCGCTGCTGGCGGTCGCACTGGCGCAGATCGCGCCTGCAGTGGGCGCGGCGATCGCCCGTTATGGCGCCGAGCGCGTGGCCGTGGTGCTGGGAACCAGTACATCGGGTATTGGCGAAGGCGAACGGGCCATGTGCACCCATGCCACGGAGGGGCGTTGGCCGGCGGATTACGATTACGCGCAGCAGGAAATGGGCACCGCCGCGCAGTTCGTGCGTCTGCGCAGCGGTGCGCAGGGCCCGGCATGGACCTTGTCCACGGCGTGTTCATCCAGTGCCAAGGCACTGATGTCGGCGGCGCGCCTGCTGCGCGCCGGGGTGGTCGACGCAGTGATCGCCGGCGGCGCGGATTCGCTTTGCCGCTTCACCGTGGCCGGTTTCAGTGCGCTCGAGTCGGTGTCCGACCTGCGCTGCAATCCGTTCTCGCAGCATCGGTCCGGCATCAATATCGGGGAAGGCGCGGCGTTGTTCCTGCTCACCCGCGACACCGGCCCGGTGGCGCTGGCGGGATGGGGGGAATCCTCCGACGCCCACCACATGTCCGCACCCGACCCGCACGCCCAGGGCGCCATCGACGCCCTGCAGCAGGCGCTGCAGCGGGCGGGCTGGTCGGCCGCGGATGTCGACTACGTGAATCTGCATGGCACCGCGACCAGCCACAACGATGCCATGGAAAGCCTGGCGGTTTCGGCGGTGCTCGGCACCGGTGTTCCGGCCAGTTCGACCAAGCCGATCACCGGGCACGCGCTTGGCGCCTCGGGCGCGATCGAGGCGGCATTGTGCTGGATCCTGCTGGCCGAGAATCCACTGCAGCAGCTCCCACCGCACTGGTGGGACGGCGCGGTGGACGAGGCACTGCCGGAACTGGCACTGGTGGCGCCGGGTACACGGCTGGAGCAGCCGCTGCAGCGGATCCTGAGCAGCTCGTTTGCCTTTGGCGGCAGCAATGCCGTGCTGGCACTGGAGCGTCGATGAACCCTCTCTACGCAATTGAAGACGTGGTGCCGCATCGCCAGGAGATGTGCCTGTTGCAACGGGTGCTGCACTGGGACCAGGACAGCATCGAGGCCGAACTGGTGGTGCCCGGGGCGGGTCTGTTCATCGAGAACGGTGAAATGCCGGCCTGGATCGGCATCGAGTACATGGCGCAGGCCATTGCGGCCTGGTCGGGGTGTCGCGCGCGCGCGGCTGGCGCGGGGCCGCAGCTGGGCTTCCTGCTTGGCAGTCGGCGCTACAGCAGCCTGCGCAGTGGTTTCCCGAGCGGAACCCGCCTGCGCGTGCAGGCGCGTCGCGAGCTGCTGGGCGACAATGGGCTGGGGATGTTCGCCTGCCGCATCCTGGCGGGCGAAGAAGAGTGGGCGATTGCCAACGTGTCGGTGTACGAACCGACCGACGCGAAGGCTTATCTGGAGAGTGGAAAGGCATGACTGGGAATCGATGCGTGCTGGTGACGGGTGCCAGCCGGGGGATCGGCCGCGCCATCGCGCTGCGCGTTGCGCGGGATGGATTCGACGTGGTGGTGCATTGCCGCAGCCGCGTGGAGGAAGCCCAGGCGGTGGTTGCCGAGATCCAGGCGCTGGGCAGGCAGGCACGCGTGCTCACCTTCGACGTATCTGACCGTGAGGCCGCGCGGGCCGCGCTGGAAGCCGACGTGGATGCGCACGGGGCCTGCTACGGCGTGGTCTGCAACGCGGGTATCGCCCGCGACGGTGCGTTCCCGGCGTTGTCGCCGGAGGATTGGGACCAGGTCATCCACACCAATCTGGATGGCTTCTACAACGTGCTGCATCCGTTGATCATGCCGATGGTGCGGCGGCGCAAGCCTGGCCGCATCGTCACCCTGTCATCGGTGTCCGGTATCGCCGGCAACCGTGGCCAGGTGAACTACAGCGCAGCCAAGGCCGGCATCATCGGGGCGACCAAGGCCCTGGCACTGGAACTGGCCAGCCGCCAGATCACGGTCAACTGCGTGGCGCCGGGCCTGATCGAGACGGAGATGCTCAACGATGAAGTGGTGGAGCACGCGCTGAAACTGATTCCTGCCGGCCGCGTCGGTCGTCCGGAAGAAGTAGCGGCGACGGTGTCCTTCCTGCTGTCCGAGCCTGCCGGCTACATCACCCGCCAGGTGATTTCGGTGAACGGAGGCATGCTCTGATGACCGCCGATCACCGCGTGGTGGTGACCGGTGCAGCGGCCATCAGTCCCCTTGGCCACGATTGGCCGACCATCCATTCGCACCTGCGCAGCGGCCGCAACGCCGTGCGCGTGATGCCCGAGTGGGATGTCTACGCCGGGCTGAACACCAAGCTGGCCGCACCGGCGCAGCCGTTCGAGCTGCCGCCGACCTACAACCGCAAAAGCACCCGTTCGATGGGCAAGGTGGCGATCATGTCGGTGCGTGCCACCGAGATCGCCCTGCACGAAGCGGGGCTGCATGACCATCCGGTGCTGCGCAGCGGCCGCACCGGGGTGGCCTATGGCTCGTCCTCCGGCAGCCATGAGGCCATCGGCGAACTTGGCCGCATGCTCAACGAGTTCACCACCGAAGGCATCAGCGCCACCACCTACCTGAAGATGATGAGCCACACTGCGCCGGTCAACATCGGCGTGTTCTTCGGTCTGTCCGGGCGCATCTACACCACATCCAGTGCCTGTACGTCCGGCAGCCAGGGTATTGGCGCGGCGTACGAGGCGATCCGCAGTGGCAAGCAGACGGTGATGGTGGCCGGTGGCGCCGAGCAGCTGGACGCCGCCGCCGCCGCCGTGTTCGACACCCTGTTCGCGACCAGCGTGCGGAATGACGCACCGCAGTCGACGCCACGTCCCTTCGATGCTGGCCGTGATGGACTGGTGCTGGGTGAGGGGGCCTGCACCCTGATCCTGGAGGAAATGGGCCACGCACAGGCCCGTGGCGCAACGATCCTTGCCGAGGTGGTGGGTTACGGCACCAACAGTGACGGCCAGCATGTCACCCAGCCCAGTGCCGGCACCATGGCCCAAGCCATGCGTTTGGCGCTGGAAGACGCCGGACTGGACGCGGCGCAGATCGACTACGTCAACGCGCATGGGACCGCGACCGATCACGGCGACATCGCCGAAACCCAGGCCACGGCGCAGGTGTTCGGCCCGCGGATGCCGATCAGCTCGCTGAAGAGCTACGTCGGCCATATGCTGGGCGCCTGCGGAGCATTCGAAGCCTGGGTGAGCATCGAGATGATGCGTGCCGGCTGGTTTGCCCCGACCCTGAACCTGGTGGAGGTGGATCCGCGCTGCGGGCAGCTGGACTTCATCACCGGCCAGGGCCGCGAACTCCAGGCCGAGTACGTGATGAGCAACAACTTCGCGTTCGGTGGCATCAACACGTCCCTGCTGTTCCGCCGCTGGCGCAGTTGACCTTGCCGCCGGCAGAGCGTGCGCGAGGCTGAACGCCGCCGCCACATTGCTGAACCTCGCCGCTGAAACGCCGCCGATCACGCCGTCATCGTCGGCCGACGGCTTTCCCCGGTGTCGGCTTTCCGACACAATCATGGCTCTTCCCGGGTTATCGTCCCGCGGACATGCACGCCTACGTCTATAAAAGCCAACTCAAGCCGGACACTTACGTCTACGTTCCCCGACGCGAAGATTTCAGCGCGCTGCCTGCGCCGCTGCTCAAATCGCTGGGGACGCTCACTTTCGTCCTGGACGTGGCCCTGGATGCCCAGCGCCGCCTGGCCCAGGCCGACCCGGACAAAGTTCGCAGTGAAATGAACGAGCGCGGGTTCTACCTGCAGGTGCCGCCGTCGGTGGCCAGCCTGATGCCGCGCCACTATGACTGACGCCTCCCGTCCGCGGGCCCTGTCGATCGCCTTTGCCGTGGGCGCTGTACTGGCGCTGGGCGCCGCCGTGGGCGGTGTTCCGGGCGCCATCCTTGCTGCCCTGGCGCAGCCAGCGTTCGCGCTGGGGGTGTCGTGGTGGCGCCGCAGCCGCGCGCTGCTGCCGCTGAAGGTGGTCGCCCGCCAGGACCTGCCGGCACTGCTGGCACTGTGGGCCGCCGCGCCGCTGCTGTTGGCGCTGCTGCTGGCCTGGCCGCTGGCCGCGCTGCGTGACAGTGGCAGCCTGGCGGCGGTGCTGGGCCTGAGCGTGCTGGTCAGTGCCGGCCTGCTCGCCGCTTGGCGCACCTGGCCGTTGTGGAACGACGTTGAACGCCTCGATGGCAGCCTGGCCCAGCATTGGCACGCGCTGGCCGGGCGTGACCTGACCGCCTGGCGTGGCCTCGCTGTGGCCGCGCTGGTGGTCGCGCTGGCGGCGCTGGTGGTGCTGCCGGCCTGGCCGGGCCTGCTGCCGGAAAGTGCGCGCTGGCCGGCCGTGCTTGCGGTGCTGGTGCTGTCGCCGGTACTGCACCTGCTGTTGCAGCGGGTCGCGCCTGCGCCGCTGGTCTCGCTGCGTAGCAGCCCGCTGGCCACGACCAGCAACGACCACGAACCGCTGTTTGCCGCGGCGGCCGAAACCGCGCCGTTGGAGGCGATGGCGCCACAGGAACTGACTCCGGCACTGTATGAAGCCGCCCGCCAGGGTCGCATCGACCGCGGTCTGCAGCTGCTGCAGGCTGGTGCCGATCCGTATGCGTTGCCCGACCCGAACTGGCGTGACCAGCGCAGCCTGGCGGTGCTGGCCGCGGTGCTGCCGGACCTGCGCCTGCTGCGCGAACTGATCGCCCGCGGCGTTGACGTGAACGCGCCGCACCGCGGCATGACGCCGTTGCTGGCCGCCACGCGTGACAGCTGGCATGGCCGCCCGGAAGCGGTGATGACCCTGCTCGCCAACGGTGCCGATTCGCGTGCTACCGACAGCGATGGCAATACGCCGCTGCACCATGCCGCGCGCAGTTCCGACCCGGGTGTGGCCGCGCTGCTGCGTGATGCCGCCGCCGAAGTCGACGCGCTGAACCGCGATGGCTGGTCGCCGCTGGCGGTAGCCTGCCAGGTGGGCAACTGGCGCCTGGCCCGCTTCCTGCTGGAACGCGGTGCGCGCAGCGAACCGGCCGAGGGTACCCCGGTGCTGCTGGCCGCCGCCGCCACCGAAGATGACGATCCGGCGGGCGTGCAGCTGCTGCTCAAGCACAAGGCGCGCGCCGACGCGCGTGATCGCCAGCGCCGCAGCGCGCTGCATGAGGCGGCGCTGGCCGGACATGTGGAAATCATCGGCGTGCTGCTCGCCGCCGGCGCCAATCTGGAAGCGCGCGATGCGCTCGGTCGCACGCCGTGGCTGGAAGCCGCGCGTGCCGGTCGCGCAGCGGTGGTCGAACACCTGCTGCCGCACAAGCCGGACCTGGTTGCCGTGGACGGCGAGGGTCGCAACGCGGTGCAGTTGGCGGCGATGGCCGACGATGTCTCACCGTTGCTGATCAAGCGCCTGGTGGAACTGGGCATCGCTGCCGATGCCACCGATCCGGCCGGCCGTCGCGCGGTGGACTATGCCGCCGAAGCAGGTCGCTGGGCGATCGTTGCGCTGCTGGACCCGTCCTACCCGTTGCCGGCGGCGGTCAGTGACGGCCTGGCCGAGCGTGGCGAAACCGCCAGTGCCAGCGGCCTGCTGCCGGACCGCCCGCCGCTGACCCTGCTGCGCGAAGCGCTGGGCTTCGGCAATACCGAAGGCATGGCCGCGCTGGCCAAGCTGTGCCAGCCGGAAGAACTGGGCGGCCTGCTGCTCGACCCGGAGCTGGCGCTGGAGCCGCGCGCGGTTGATTGGCTGCTGGCCCACGGTGCCGATCCCTACGTGCGTGACGCCTGCTCGGACACGCCGATGTTCGCCCTGCTGTCGCGCGGCGTTGATGCGGTGCCGGCGCTGCAGGTGATGTTGCAGCGTGGCTTGTCGCCAGCGGGTCGGGGTGGCCTTGCGCGCTTCCTCGCTGCCTGCGCGCAACATGATCAGGCCGCCCGTGGCCTGGAACAGCTGGCGCTGGAACTGCTGGAACGTGGCGCTGATCCGTTCGCAGCTTCGCCGGCCGGCGATCCGCCGCTGTCGCTGGCGGTGCGCCTGGGCTGGCTGCGCCTGCAGCAGGCCCTGCTGAAGGCCGGTGTTGATCGCGAAGCGCGTGACAGCCACGGCATGACCGCATTGCACCTGGCCACCGCATTGGCCCGCGAAGCCGCGCTGAAGCTGCTGGTGCAGCACGGTGCCTCGCCGGAAGCCCGTGCCGCCGATGGCCAGACGCCGCTGGGCGTGGCGCTGTCGATTGGCCGCCGCGACCTGGCCGACTGGCTGGACTGGCGGGTGTGGCCGTTGCCGCGCCGCACCCTGCGCGAGGCCGATCTGCCGGCCGCTGCAATGGCCGGTGACGTCGATGCAGTGCGCCGCCTGATCGATCTGGGCTTCGCCGTTGATGCGGTCGATGCGCAGGGCTGCACCGCGCTGCTGCGCGCCGCCGGTGGTGGCCATCTGGCGGTGACCGACCTGCTGCTGGCGCGCGGCGCTGATCCGCAGCACGCGGCGGCCAGTGGGGCTACGCCGCTGTCGGCGGCGGTCAGCATGCGCCAGGTGGATATCGTCTCGGCCCTGCTCGACGCCGGCGCCAAGCTGGAACACCGCCTGCCAGGCGGCGTGACCGTGCTGATGCTGGCCTCGGCGCTGGGCCTGCCGGATATCGTCGCGCGCCTGCTTACCGCCGGTGCCGACGTGCACGCCGGTGACGCGCAGCAGTTGGGCCCACTGCACTGTGCCACGCTGTATGGCTTCAGTGCCCGCGACCGTTCGCGCCTGCTGGCCCTGCTCGACACCCTGTTGCTGGCCGGTGCCGAACCGGACCAGGCCGCCGCTGGTTCGGTCACGCCGCTGCTGCTGCTGCTGGGCGCACGCGCCGAGCCGGGCACCGCCTGCGACGAGCAGGTGGTGATGGCCGCGGTGGAACGCCTGCTGGACGAAGACGTCAGCCTGGACGTGCGTGATCCGCGCGGCTTCGGCCCGCTGCACCTGGCCGCGTTGCATGGCTTGCCCCTGCTGGTGCAGCGCCTGCTGCGGGCCGGTGCCGATCCGGAAGTGCGCGACAGCCTCAACCGCAGCCCACGCGAGATCGCGGTGATGCGCGGCTTCATCGACGTGGCCGGCGAGTTCGAACCGCGCGTGCCGGGTGTCTCGTCGATGGCGCGGTTCCTGCGCGACAACGGCTGATTTCTGGAAGAGGGTAGTGCCGGCCGCCATCGATCGGGTGGGGCCGATGCTGCCCACGGTGGGTGCCGACCGTGGGTCGGCACGCCTACGTGTCGTCGCTTTCCGCGTCGGCCTCGAACAGGTGCATCAGGTCGTTGCGTGCATCACGCGAGGTCTGGATCACCGCCGCCTCGTCGTCGTACACCAGGTACTGGTCGCGCAGCAGCTGCTCATCATGCTCGCGGAAACGCTGCACGTGGCGTTCGGCCACGCTCGGCGCCACGCCCAGTGCAGTCAGCACGCGCCCGCTCATCTCCAGGCTGGTGCCGAACACTTCCCGGAACGGCTCGGCCGACATGTCCATCAACCGCCACGCATGCTGGCGGTTGCGCGCACGCGCCAGCACCGTCGCGTCCGGGTACAGCCGGCGCACCATGCGCACCGCGCGCAGGTTGGTTTCCGGGTCGTCCACGGTGATCACGAACACATCGATGTGCTCGCCGCCGGCCGCGCGCAGCATCTCCGGCCGGGTCGGGTCGCCGTAGTAGAGCTGGTTGCCGAAGCGGCGCAGGTCGGCCACGGTATCCGGGTTCGCCTCCAGCGCCACGAACGGCACCTTCTGCGCGGTCAGCAGGCGCGCAATCACCTGGCCGAAGCGGCCCATGCCGGCGATCAGTACCTTCGGCCGGTTGTCCGGTGCCACCTTGTCGGCGTTGGCCGGCTCGCGTGGAGCGGCTTTCTCCTGACCGAGCAGTTTCAGCAGCGCGATCATCAGCAGCGGCGTGATCGCCATCGACAGGCCGACGATCGCCACCAGCCGGTCGTGGTTGGCGTTACCCAGCAGGTGCGCGCGCTGTGCTTCGTTGAACACCACGAAGGCGAATTCGCCGCCCAGCCACAGCACGCTGCCCAGCAGAAGCGACTGCCGCGAACTGAGCCGGGCAATGCGACCGATCACGTACAGCAGGCCGAACTTGACCACCAGCAGGATCGCCACGCCGGCCGCGATCAGCCACGGTTCGGCGGCAATGCGATCCAGGTCGATGCCCATGCCCACCGCGATGAAGAACAGGCCCAGCAGCAGGCCCTTGAACGGCTCGATCTGCGCTTCCAGTTCGTGCCGGAACTCCGAATCCGACAGCAGCACACCGGCCAGGAACGCACCCAGGCTGGGGCTGAGGCCGGCCTCCTGCATGAACCAGGCGGTGCCGAGTACCACCAGCAGTGCTGTGGCGGTGAACACTTCCGGGCTGCGGGTGCGCGCGATGATGCTGAACACCTTGCGCAGCACCGGTCGCCCGCACAGGATGACCAGCGCCAGAGCGCCCAGCGCCACCATTGCATCCTCGAGGCGCAGGGTCTCGTTCTTCACCCCGCCCAGCAGCGGAATGGCCGCCAGCAGTGGAATCGCGATCAGGTCCTGGAACAGCAGGATGGCAAAGCCCAACCGGCCGTGGTCACTGTTGATCGCCTTGTGCTCGGACAGCAGCTGCAGGCCGACCGCCGTGGACGACAGTGCCAGCGCCACGCCCACCACCAGCGCGCTCTTCCACTGGAAGTGGTCGAGCAGCAGCAGGCCGCCCAGCACCAGCCCGGACAGCGCCACCTGCGCCGCACCGGCGCCGAACACCGAGCGCCGCATCACCTTCAGGCGTGCCGGCGACAGCTCCAGGCCAATCACGAACAGCAGCATCACCACGCCGATCTCGGCGGCGCCGAGGATGCGGTCGGCGTCCTGCACGAATCCCAGCCCGTCCGGGCCCAGCACCACGCCGGCCGCCAGATAGCCCAGTACCGCGCCGAAGCCGAATTTCTTGAACACCGGCACGGCGATGACCGCCGCCAGCAGCAGCACCAGGGCCAGTTCCAGACCACCGCTATGCATGGGAATACCTGGTCATCGGGGGAGCCCGCTGTGCGTCCGTTCGGGTGGAGAAAGCGTGGCGAACACCACCGCGCCATTATGCGCGCCGGTCTGTGTACGCACGAGAACAACCTGCGGGGCAGGGCGCTGCCGCGGCGGGACCGGGTTGACCTGCATGGTCCACGGGTCCAGACTGCCCGCCGCTGGCGGCGCGTCCGCCAGCACACGCATCCCGGAGTCCCCAACCCATGTCCAGCGACAGTAGAAGTCGACCTCGTTCGACGCCAGCGATGGCCACCGCCTGACATCGGGACGGTTTGCCTGCGTTGGCGTTGCGCGAGGTCGCACCCCCACAAGGCAAACCCGATGAACCAGAAGCAATTGCTGCGCCCGGTGGCCGATGCCGCCGCCCTGGCCGCGCCGCTGGCGAACTACAACACCGCCGATGCGGTGGAATTCCTCAACACGCTGGAACTGGGCCGCGCCGCGGAAACGCTGGCTGCGCTGCCGTTGCCGCGTGCGGTGAAGATGCTGGAAGCGCCGGAGCTGCACCGCAGCGGCGAGCTGGTGGCCGCATTGCCGCCGGCCCGCGCCGCCGCACTGCTCGGGCTGATGGCCGATGACCGGGCCACCGACATCGTCCACGAACTGGACGAAGAAGAACGCGCACGGCTGATCCCGCTGCTCGGTACCGATGCCCGCCAGGCCATCCAGAAGCTGCTCAGCTACCCGCCGAACACCGCCGGTGCGCTGATGACCACCGAGTACGTGGCCGTGCCCGCCAGCTGGACCGTTGCGCAGACCCTGCAGCACATCCGCCAGGTCGAGCGAACCCGCGAGACGGTGTACGCGATCTACGTGCTGGACCCGACCAGCCAGCAGCTGCAGCAGGTGGTGACCATGCGCCGGCTGATCACCGGCCTGCCGGAGGAGTCGATCCTGGACGTGGCCCAGGTCAACCCGCCGGTGACGGTGGACGCGCTGATGGACCAGGAAGAAGTGGCCCGGCTGATCCGTCGCCACGACCTGCTGGCGATCCCGGTGGTCGATGCGCAGCAGCAGATGCTTGGCATCGTCACCGTCGATGACGTACTGGATGCGCTGATCGAGGAATCCACCGAGGACGCGCACAAGTTCGGCGGCATGGAAGCGCTGGACAAGCCGTACATGCAGATCGGCTTCTTCGAGATGCTGCGCAAGCGCGCCGGCTGGCTGAGCGTGCTGTTCCTGGGTGAGATGCTGACCGCCAGCGCGATGCAGCACTACGAGGACGAACTGGCACGCGCGGTGGTGCTGACCCTGTTCATTCCGCTGATCATGAGTTCAGGCGGCAACTCCGGTTCACAGGCCACCTCGCTGCTGATCCGCAGCCTGGCGCTGCGCGAACTGCGCCTGCGCGACTGGTGGAAGGTGGCCATCCGCGAGATTCCGACCGGCATGGTGCTGGGTGCCATCCTCGGCTGCCTGGCGATCGTGCGCATCGTGATCTGGCAGCTGGGCGGCCTGCATGACTACGGCGAGCACTGGATCCTGCTGGCGATCACCATTGGCGCGGCACTGGTCGGCATCGTCACCTTCGGCTCGCTGTCCGGCTCGATGCTGCCGTTCATCCTCAAGCGCCTCGGCTTCGACCCCGCCAGCGCCTCGGCCCCGTTCGTCGCTACGCTGGTGGACGTGACCGGGCTGGTGATCTACTTCAGCATCGCCGCGATGATCCTGCACGGCACTCTGCTGTAACTGCTCTGGTAGGTGCCCACCTTGGCGGGCACGCGCCACGGTCACTCGGGGGTCAGATCCCTTTCCCGAGGAAAGGGATCTGACCCCATCGCCCTGGAATTTGGTTACCGTAGGCGCATGAGCACCTACCACCTGCAGTCTGTGTTCCGTCCGCAGTCGGTCGCGGTGATCGGCGGCAGCCCGCGTGAGCGTTCGGCCGGCCGCGCGGTGATGCGCAACCTGCGCGGCACCGGCTTCCCGGGCAAGGTGGCGTGGATCAACCCGCGGCATGCCGAGATCGATGGCATCCGCACGATCAAGCGGTTGAAGGATCTGGACTGGGTACCGGACCTGGTGGTCATCACCGCACCGGCGGCGATCGTGCCGCAGGTGGTGCGCACCGCCGCCGAACGCGGCGTGCAGGCCGCGATCATCCTTACCGCGCACCTGGGCGAGGGCCCGGGCTCGTTGTCTGCACAGGTCGAGGCGGTGGCGCGCAAGCATGGCCTGCGCATCCTCGGCCCGCACTGCCTGGGCGTGATCGCACCGCATGCACGGCTCAACGCGAGCATCGCCGCGCACTTCCCGCAGGCTGGCGACCTCGCCCTGATCTCCGAATCCTCGGCCATTGCCGCCGCGCTGGTGGAGTGGGGTGTAGCGCGCTCGGTCGGCTTCTCCGCCGTGGTGTCGCTGGGCGACACGATGGACGTCGACTTTGGCGACCTGCTCGACTACTTCGCCACCGACTACCGCACCCGCGCCATCCTGCTGTATGTCGAGCAGATCAAGGACGCGCGCAAGTTCATGTCGGCCGCCCGTGCCGCCGCGCGCGCCAAACCGGTGGTGGTGGTGAAGTCCGGCCGCGCCGAGCGCGTGCAGCCGGGCAGCCGCGATACCCATGTGCAGGCACTGGCCCGCGCCGACGACGTGTACGGCGCCGCGTTCAACCGTGCCGGACTGCTGCGCGTGGGTGCGCTGGATGAACTGTTCACCGCTGCCGAATCGCTGGGGCGGTTGGGCACCTTCCCGGGCCGCCGCCTGGCGATTCTCAGCAACGGCGGCGGCGTCGGTCGCCTTGCCGTGGACCAGCTGATCGCATTGCGTGGCACGCTGGCCAACCTGTCCGACAGCACGGTCGAAAAGCTCGACGCCGTACTGCCGCAGGGCTGGTCGCGCAGCAATCCGGTCGACATCGTGGTCGACGCCGATGGTGAGCGCTATGCCGCCGCCATCGAAGCGCTGCTGGCCGACAACGAGAACGACGCGGTGATGGTGGTCAACGTGCCCACCGCCTTCACCTCGTCCGCAGACGCTGCGCAGGCGCTGACCCGCACGCTCGGCCTGCGCCCGCGCCATCACCGCGACAAGCCGGTGTTCGCAGTCTGGCTGGGCAACGATGACCAGGCCACCGCCACGCTCAACGCAGCACGGGTGCCGACCTATCCGACCGAGGCTGAAGCGGTGCGCGGCTTCCAGCATCTGGTGCGCTACCGCGAGGCGCAGAACGCGCTGATGGAGACGCCTCCCAGCCTGCCGCAGGACTTCAGTGTCGACGCGGCGGCCGCACGCACGCTGGTCGATGCCGCGCTGGCCAACGGCCAGCATTGGCTGGACCCGCTGGCCACGCATGAGCTGCTGAAGGCCTACGGCATTCCGTCGGCGCCGGTGATGCACGCGCGCGATGCGCACGAGGCGATGGACCTGGCGCAGCCGCTGCTGGAGCGTGGCGCCAGTGTGGCGCTGAAGATCCTGTCACCGGACATTCCGCACAAGTCGGAAGTCGATGGCGTGCGCCTGAACCTGACGACGCTGCCGGCAGTGCAGAGCGCCGCCAACGCAATCCTCTCGCGTGCGCGCCAGCTACGGCCGGACGCGCGCATCGATGGCCTGCTGGTGCAGCCGACCATCATCCGACCGAAGGCACGTGAGCTGATCGTCGGCATTGCCGATGACGCGACCTTCGGCCCGGTCATTGTGGTCGGTCGCGGCGGTACGGCCGTGGAAGTGATCAACGACAAGGCACTGGCATTGCCACCGCTGGATCTGCGCCTGGCCCATGAGCTGATCGGGCAGACCCGTGCCTCGCGCATCCTCAAGGCCTACGGCGATGTGCCTGCAGCCGACGAACGCGCACTGGCCCTGGCGCTGGTGAAGCTGGCACAACTGGCCGCAGACATTCCCGAAGTGCGCACGCTGGACATCAACCCGCTGCTGGTCGACAGCAAGGGCATTCTTGCCCTCGACGCACGCGTGGCGGTGGCGCCGTCGCGTATCCTGCACAAGGGCCGTGGCCATCCGCGCTTCTCGGTGTTCCCGTATCCCAAGGAGTGGGAGCGCACCATCGAACTGTCCGATGGCGGACGCGCGTTCGTGCGCCCGGTGCGTCCGGAAGACGATGCACTGTTCCGTGCGTTCTTCGCCCGTGTCAGCGACGAGGACCTGCGGCTGCGCTTCTTCCAGTCGGTGAAGCACTTCAGCCACGAATTCATCGCGCGCCTGACCCAGCTGGACTATGCGCGCTCGATCGCACTGGTGGCGATCGAACCGCGCAGTGGCGAGATGCTCGGTGCGGTACGCCTGCACGCCGATGCCGATTACCACCGCGGCGAGTACGGCATCCTGATCCGCTCGGACCTGAAGGGCCACGGCATCGGCTGGCGGTTGATGGCGATCATGATCGAGTACGCCAAGTGGCTGGGCCTGGACGTGGTCGAAGGCCAGGTGCTGCGCGAGAACAGCACCATGCTGGCGATGTGCCAGAGCCTGGGGTTCAGGACGAAACTCGACCCGGACGACCCGACGGTGATGATGGTGACCCTGCCGGTGCAGCAGGTTGAGGTGCCCCAAACGCCTATGTAGAGCCGAGCCCACGCTCGGCTGCCCCTGCGCCTGAGCCGAGCATGGGCTCGGCTCTACAGCATCAGCGCACCGGCTCCACCACCACTGCCGTGCCATAGCACAGCACCTCGGTCAGCCCGGTCATTACATCGGTGGCGTCGTAGCGCATGCCGATGATCGCGTTGGCGCCCAACTGTCGCGCGTGCTTGACCATGTCGCGGTAGGTTTCCTCGCGCGCCTGTTCGCACAGTTCGGTGTAGATGGTGATGTTGCCGCCGAACAGGGTCTGGATGCCGCCGAGGAAATTGCCGACGATCGAGCGCGAGCGCACGGTGATGCCGCGTACCACGCCGAGGTTGCGCACCACGCGATGGCCGGGCAGCTCGAAGGCGGTGGTGACCAGCGCATCGTCGAAACGCAGCGCGGGCGGGGACGTGGGGCTGCTGTTGTAGGGGTCTGCCATGGTCGCGTCCGTGTCGTAGAGTCGAGCTTGCTCGACTCTACAGTGCAATCACCCGTTGCGGCATGGTGCCGTCACCCCGCCGGCGCGACAATATCCCCATGACCGACCGTATCCCCCTGTTGCTGCTGCCTGGCCTGCTCAACGATGCCGAGCTGTGGCGCGCGCAGTTGGCAGACCTGGCCGACATTGCCGATTGCACCGTGGGTGACCAGACCCGTGGCGAGACCCTGCAGGCAGTGGCCGAGGATGTGCTGGCACAGGCACCGGAGCGCTTTGCGCTGGCCGGCTTCTCGCTGGGTGGCTTCGTCGCCCAGCAGATCCTGCGCATCGCTCCGGAGCGCGTAGTGCAGTTGGCGCTGGTTGACACCTCGATCCACGCCGACTCACCGGAGCGCGCCGAGCAGCGCCGCAGCCAACGCGCCAGCGTGCGCCTGCCGGGCAGGTTCCACGGCTTCGGCGATGCGCTGATGCGCAGCTACATCGACGCCTCGCGGCTGGACGACTACGTGCTGGTGCAGCGCGTGCGCGACATGACCGCCCGCCTGGGGGCGGAGGTATTCCTGCGCCAGAGTGCGCTGGAGCGGCGCGACGGCCATGACGTGCTGGCGGGCTACCGCGATCCGCTGCTGATCGTGTGCGGTGCCAACGACCGCATCACGCCGCTGGCGGTGAGCGAGGAAATGCATGCGTTGGTGCCGCATTCGCAGCTGGTGGTGGTGCTCGATTGCGGGCACCTGGCGCCGATGGAGAAGCCTGAAGAAGTCAGTGCAGCGATGCGTGGGTGGTTGCTGCAGGGCACGGAGTGAACGGTAGGTGCCGACCTGGGTCGGCACGCTGTTTCAACGATCAATCACAGGTCAGTGCCGACGCAGGTCGGCACCTACCGATTCGGTTCCGCAACCGCGGTCGCCATCAATCCCAGGCCGGCGCAATGCCTTCCGGATTGGCCAGGCGGTGCCCCCGATCCAGCTTGGCGATCTGCGCCATGTCCTCGTCGGTCAGCCGGATCGCGGCCGCGTCCAGGTTGCTGGCCAGGTTCTCGCGCTTGGTCGAAGACGGAATGACCGAGTAACCCTGCTGCAGGGCCCAGGCCAGTGCGATCTGCGCGGGCGTCGCCTGGTGGCGGCCGGCAATGGCCTGGATCACCGGGTCCTTGATCACCTCGCCATACGCCAGGCTCATGTAGGCGGTGATGTGGATGCCGTTGTCCTGCAGGAACTTCACCAGCAGGCGGTTCTGCAGGTACGGATGGATCTCGATCTGGTTGGTGGCGATCGCATCGGCGCCGAGGATCTCGATCGCCTTGCGGGTCTGGGCGATGGTGAAGTTGGAGATACCGATCGCCCTGGTCAGCCCCTGCGCCTTGGCTTCGGCCAGCGCCGGCAGGTACTCCTCCATCGGCACGTCGACCTTGTCGTTCGGCGAGGGCCAATGGATCAGTGCCAGGTCGACGCGGTCGGTGCGCAGCTTTTCGAGGCTGGTACGCAGGCTGGCCAGCAGCGCATCGTGCTTGAACTCGGAGATCCACACCTTGGTGGTGAGGTACAGATCATCACGCGGCACGCCGGACTCGGCGATGGCCTGGCCGACTTCGGCTTCGTTGCCATAGATCTGCGCGGTATCGACGGCGCGGTAGCCGACATCCAGTGCATTGCGCACCGAGTCGATCACGGTCTGGTCTTTCAGGCGGAAGGTACCAAGGCCAAAGGCGGGAACAGTCATGGAAAGCTCCAAGGGGGGAGGGAGTTGCAAGGGAAAGAGGGTAGGACAGGTGCCGTATGCATGCCGGCAACGCTGCATTGCATGGATCAGTGCGCGGCCACGGCGATGCCGTCGGCACGATCCTCGATGCCATCACGACGGTCCAGGCGGCCGCTGAGCACGGTCAGCGCATAGGCGCCCAGTACCACCAGCGCGCCGAGCCACGGCGTGTGCATCAGGCCGACGTGCTCCACCACCAGGCCGCCCAGCGAGGCGCCCAGCGCGATGCCGATGTTGAAGGCGGCAATGTTCAGGCCCGAGGCCACGTCGGTGGCCTGCGGTGCATAGCGCTGCGCCTGCTTGACCACATAGACCTGCAGGCCGGGCACGTTGCCGAATGCCACGGCGCCCAGCGCCAGCACGGTCAGCAGCATCAGCCAGGCGTTCCAGGCGGTGAAGGTGAGCGCGAACAGCACGATGGCCAGCAGCGCGAAGATACGCTTGAGCGCGGGCACCGGGCCCATGCGGTCGGCCAGGCGCCCGCCCCACAGGTTGCCGATCGCCACCGATACGCCGTACACCAGCAGCACCAGGCTGACCGCGTTGGCCGAGAAACCGGTGACGTCCTGCAGGATGGGCGCCAGGTAGGTGAACGCCAGGAAGGTGCCGCCATAACCCAGCGTGGTCATCGCATAGACCAGCAACAGGCGCGGCTGGGCGAGCACCGCCATCTGCTGGCGGAAGCTGGACGGGGCGCTCTGCGGCACGCTGCGCGGCACGAACAGCAGCGCGCCCAGCAGTGCGATCACACCGAGCCCGGCCACGGCCAGGAAGGTGGCGCGCCAGCCCAGGTGCTGGCCGATGAAGGTGCCCAGCGGCACGCCAGTCACCAGCGCTACGGTCAGGCCGGTGAACATGATGGCGATGGCACTGGCTGCCTTCTCCTTCGGCACCACCGCGGTGGCGATGATCGAGCCGATCGAGAAGAACACGCCATGTGCCAGGCCGGTGAGGATGCGCGCGGCGATCAGCGACGTGTAGCCCGGCGCCAGGAAGGCGATGACGTTGCCGACGGTGAACAGCACCATCAGCGCCACCAGCAGGGTCTTGCGCGGCACGCGGCCGGTCAGCGCGGTCAGCACCGGCGCGCCGATCGCTACACCCAGCGCGTACAGCGACACCAGCAGCCCGGCCGAGGGCAGGCTGACCTGCAGGTCGGCGGCGATGGTCGGAATCAGGCCGACGATGACGAACTCGGTGGTGCCGATGGCGAAGGCACCGAGGGTCAGGGCCAGCAGGGCAAGGGGAATGCCACGGATCATGGCAGGCTCCAGAGGGAAGGAAGGCGCGCAGTGTGCGCGGTCCACCTTTGCCTAAAAACCCATCTTCACGCCAATCACTCTTGCCGCGTGGTCAATAATGGCGGCATGAAAACCACCCTCGATGAAATGCAGGCGTTCCTGACGGTGATCGACAGCGGTTCGATCAGCGCCGCGGCCGAGCAGCTGGGGCAGACGCCCTCCGGCGTCAGCCGTGCGCTGGGGCGGCTGGAGGACAAGCTGGGCACCACCCTGCTGACCCGCACCACGCGCCGCCTGCACCTGACCGCCGAGGGCGAAGCTTACCTGCGCCATGCCCGGGCGATCATCGACGCGGTGGAATCGGCCGAGGAACAGATGGCCGCCCGCCGCGAGCGCCCGGCCGGACGCCTGCGCGTGGATGCGGCGATGCCGTTCGTGCTGCATGTGATCGCGCCGCTGGTCGCCGGCTATCGTGCGCGCTATCCGGAAGTGCAGCTGGAGTTGAACAGCTCCGAGCGCTACATCGACCTGCTGGAACGGCGCACCGACCTGGCGATCCGGATCGGGCCGCTGGCCGATTCCACCCTGCATGCGCGGCCGTTGGGCCGCTGCCGGCTGCGTCTGGTGGCCAGCCCGGCCTATCTGGCCGCACATGGCGAACCGGCCAGCGTGGCGGCGCTGGGCCAGCACACGCTGCTCAGCTTCAACGAACCGGAATCATTGAATCACTGGCCACTGCCGGGCGATGCCGATGGCCTGCTGCGGGTGCACCCGGACATCGCGGTGTCCAGCGGCGAGACGCTGCGCCGGCTGGCAGTGGAAGGCGTGGGCATCACCTGCCTGTCCGACTTTGTGACCGACCGCGACCGCGCCGCCGGCACGCTGGTGCCGGTGCTGTCTGCGCAGACGCTGGACGTGTACCAGCCGATCCATGCGGTGTACTACCGCAACACCGCCGTTTCGGCGCGGATCAGTTCGTTCCTGGACTACCTGGGTGAAGCAATGGCGCAGAGCGATTACCTGCGTTGATGTGCGCCCAGCGCAGGCTCGGCTCTACAGAGCCCGGAACGATTGACGGCCCGGTGTAGAGCCGAGCCCGCGCTCGGCTGCCTGCAAAGGATCAGGCTGCGCGCGCCAGCGCATCCTTCGCTGCGGCGGCGGTCGACAGATCGAACACATCCACCGCATCGATCAGCCGGTTCGCCTGCTGTTCCAGGCTGCGCGCGGCGGCACTGGCCTCCTCCACCAACGCGGCATTCTGCTGGGTGGTGCCATCCATCTGGATCACCGTCTGGCTGACCTGCTCGATGCCAGCGCTCTGTTCCTGCGAGGCCGCGGAAATCTCGACCATGATGTCGGTCACGCGCTGCACCGACGCCACGATCTCGGCCATGGTGTCGCCCGCCTCGCGCACGCGCTGCGCGCCGTGGCCGACCTGTTCCACCGAGGCCTCGATCAGTGCCTTGATCTCCTTGGCGGCGGCGGCCGAGCGCTGCGCCAGCGTGCGCACTTCGCTGGCCACCACCGCAAAGCCGCGACCCTGCTCGCCCGCGCGTGCGGCTTCCACTGCGGCGTTCAACGCCAGGATGTTGGTCTGGAAGGCGATGCCGTCGATCACGCTGATGATCTCGGCGATCTGCCGCGACGAGGTCTCGATCGCACCCATCGTCGCCACCACCTGGCCGACCACGCTGCCGCCGTGCGAGGCGACCGTATGCGCGCCGATCGCGAGCTGGTTGGCCTGGCGTGCGTGTTCGGCGTTCTGGCGCACGGTGGAGGTCAGTTCCTCCATCGAGGCAGCGGTTTCTTCCAGGTTGGCGGCCTGCTGTTCGGTGCGGCGCGACAGGTCATTGTTGCCGGCGGCGATCTCTGCGGCGGCGGTGTGGATGTTGCCGGAGGCGTGCTTGATGTCGGTGACGATGGTCGCCAGCTGCGCGGCGGTGGTGTTGGCGTCACCGGCGATGCGCGCGAACACGCCCTGGAAATCACCGTGCATGCGCGCGCCCAGACGGCCGTCGGCAATCGCGCGCAGCATGCTGGAAACCTCGCCCAGGTTCAGCTCGGTGGCCTGCATCAGGCGGTTCAGGCCGTCGACCATCGCGCGGAAGTCATGCTCGAAGCGCGCGCTGTCGCCACGCTGGCTGAAGTCGCCGGCGGCGGCGGCTTCGGCCAGGCGGCGGATCTCGCCGTTGATCATGCCGAGATTGGCCTTGGCGGTATCCAACGCATTGGTGATCACGGCCTTTTCGCCGGGCAGGCGTTCCATGTCCTGGCTGAGGTCACCGACGGCGTAACGCCCCATGATCGCGATCGCGCGCATCTTCACCTGGATGTGCGCATCCACCAGCGTGTTGCTGTCGGCCACCATGGTGCCGAAGGCGCCGGGGAAGGCGCTGGCGTCCATGCGGTGGCTGATGGTGCCGGCCTCATGCGCCTGCGCCATCGCGGCCTGTGCATCCAGCACGCCGCGCAGTGTCGACTGCACCGCCTGCATGGCCTGCGCGAGGCGACCGATCTCGTCGCGGCTGCGCACCTGCACCACATGCTGCAGATCACCGGCGGCCACCGCACGGGCGGCGGCTTCCACTGCCAGCACCGGCTGCACCACGGCACGCCGCAGCCACCAGGCCAGGCCCATCAGCAGCAGCGCCGCGGCCAGCACGGTCAGCGCCGCGCACAGCAACAACGTCTGCCGTGCCTGCTGAGAACGCGCGGCCACCGCCGCTTCGGCCACCTGCGTGGCGTGCGTGCTCAGCGCATCCAGTGCCGTCGCCACCGGGCGATCCTTGCCGCGCACGAGGTTGTCGCCGGCGGCGGGGTCGTAGCCGGCCTCTGCAAATGCCTGCAGGGCAGCGTGATAGTCCTTCTGCAACTGCGCGTGCAGGCCGATGAAGGCCTTTGCGAGTTCACGCGTGCGCGCGTCCGGGCTGGTCACCAGGCCCTTGGCCAGCTGCTCGACCAGACGGCCCTCGCTGTCGAAGGCATCCAGATGGCGCTGGCGCAGGGCATCGTCGTGGCCGCGCAGCAGCACGTTCTTCCATTCCTGCACCTGGCCGCGGAACTCGCGCTGCAGGCGTTCTGCATCGCGGCTGTGCGCAACTTCGGGCGGAACCTCGGTGGACAGTTTCAACCAGGCGGTGGCCAGGCCGGCGAGGGCGCACAACAGGACCACGGCCAAGCCAACGGAGACCGCACCAAGCAGCTTGGACTGCAGGCGCGGTGCACGGACAGACGCATTCATGTGGAAGGACTCTCGGGAAGGGGCGATTCGGTATCGGCCCGCGCCACTCCGCTCTGAAGTGCGACGTGAATCACATTCCCGTTTCATTTAGCGATGTGAAGGAAACATTTAATAGGACATATGTGTCCATATGGAACGAAAGCAGACCCTCGACAGGTGATTTAAATGTAACTATGGTAGTTACATGAAATCAGCGAACCCCCTCTCCGATGCGCTGCACGTGATGGCCCACCTGGTTGGCCAGCCGGGCCCGCGCACCTCCGAACAGCTGGCCGCGTGCCTGCCGACCCATCCGGTGGTGATCCGCCGCCTGCTGGCGCAGATGCACAAGGCCGGGTTGGTGAACAGCACGCGTGGCCATGGCGGTGGCAGCCAGCTGGCACGCGATGCCGCCACGATCACCCTGCACGACATCTATCTGGCCGTCGGGGCGCCTGCGCTGGTGCAGGTCGGCACGCGGAATGCCGGCCAGGGCTGCCCCATCCAGCAGCTGGTCAACAACGCCCTGCTGGAGGGCGCGCGCGAGGCGCAGCGGGTGCTGGAAGCGCGCCTGCAGGCGACCACGCTGGATCAACTCGGCGCCGACTTCGCCCGTCATCTCGCCCATCACCGCTCGCTGGAAGGTCACCATGAATCCTGATGTGCTCATCGTCGGCGGCAGCTATGCCGGCATCGCCGCCGGACTGATCCTGGCCCGTGCCCGCCGCCCGGTCACGGTCATCGACGCCGGATTGCCGCGCAACCGCTTCGCCAGCCATTCGCATGGCGTGCTGGGGCTGGATGGCACCAGTGGCGCCGAGCTGCTGAAGACCGCGCGCCAGCAACTGCTGGACTACCCCAGCGTACGCTGGCTGCACGCCGAGGCCGTGCAGGCATCCGCCACCGCCGCAGGCGTCGAAGTGCACACCGCTGACGGCCAGGTGCTGGCTGCTCGCAAGCTGCTGCTGGCCAGTGGTATCACCGACCAGCTGCCGGAGCTGCCGGGGCTGGCCGAGCGCTGGGGCAACACCGTGCTGCATTGTCCCTACTGCCATGGCTACGAAGTGGGTGGTGGCGCAATCGGTCTGCTTGGTGGGCACCCGATGTCCGCCAGCAAGGCGCCGCTGTTCGCCGATTGGGGAAATGTCACCTTCTTCAGCCAGGGCCTGCCGATCACCGATGAGGAGCGGGCCGCCATGCAGCAGCGCGGCGTGCAGATCGAGACCGCGCCGGTGGTGGGCGTGCAGGGCGAACAGCCGACCTGGCTGGAAGTGGAGTTGGCTGATGGCCGCCGCATCGCGCAACGCGCGCTGTTCGTGCCGGCCACGCAGACGATGGCGACGCCGCTGGTGCAGCAGCTGGGCTGCACCCTGGTGGAAAGCCCGCTGGGCGTGCTGATCGAGGTCGATGCGATGAAGCAGACCTCGCTGCCGAACGTGTACGCCGCCGGCGATGCAACCACGGTTGGCAACATCACCCTGGCTGCTGCCGAGGGCGTGCGTGCGGGCATCGGCGTGCACCACGCGCTGGTGACTGAAGACAGCGTGGCGCGCTGAACGTGTTCCGGTGGGTGCCGGCCTTGGCCGGCACCGTTCCATTACCCTTTCACGCACAGCACCTGCCGCAGCGTGTGCACCACGTCCACCAGGTCCAGCTGGGCGGCCATGACATCATCGATCGACTTGTACGCCGCCGGTGACTCGTCCAGCACGCCGCTGTCCTTGCGGCACTCAACGTGTGCGGTGGCCTCGCGATGCTGGGCCAGCGTGATCTGCTGGCGTGCCGTGCCGCGGCTCATCACCCGGCCGGCACCGTGGCTGCAGCTGTGGAAGCTGTCCGCGTTGCCCTTGCCGCGCACGATGTAGCTGCGCGTGCCCATGCTGCCGGGAATGATGCCCAGTTCGCCCTCGCGCGCGCTGACGGCGCCCTTGCGTGTCACCAGCAGCTCCTGGCCGTGATGCGTTTCCCTCTGCACGTAGTTGTGGTGGCAGTTCACCGCCACCGCGGCCAGCTGGAACTTTGGCAAGCGGTGGCGCATCTCGGCCAGCACCCGCGACATCATCGCCTCGCGGTTCTGCCGGGCGTAGTCCTGCGCCCACGACACCGCCTGAACGTAGTCGTCGAACAGCGGCTCGCCCTCCATGAAGAACGCCAGGTCCTTGTCCGGCAGGTGGAAGCCGAGCACACGCCGTGCCAGTTCCTCGCGCGCCTTCTCGATGAAGTACGTGCCGATCAGGTTGCCGGTGCCGCGCGAGCCGCTGTGCAGCATCACCCACACCGTGTCCGTCTCGTCCAGGCACAGCTCGATGAAGTGATTGCCGCCGCCCAGCGTGCCCAGCTGACGGTCCAGCTTGTCGGTGCGGATCCTGCGGTGCCTGTCCTTGATCTTCTCCAGGCCGGCGGCCAGTCCGGACTGCACCAGCCGGGTGTGGATGCTGTCGGGCATGCGGTGATGCTCGCCACCGCGCCCATTGCCGACCGGGATGCTGCGCTCGATGCTGTTGCGCAGTTGCCGCAGGTCATCGGGCAGGTCGTTGGCGCGCAGCGTGGTACGTACCGCCGCCATGCCGCAGCCGATGTCGACGCCGACCGCGGCCGGGATGATCGCACCACGGGTCGGGATCACCGAACCCACGGTCGCGCCCTTGCCCAGGTGCACGTCCGGCATCACCGCCACCCACGGCCCGACGAACGGGATCGCGGCGATGTTGCGCAGCTGCTCGTGGGCCTGTGCTTCCAGCGGCACACCGTTGACCCAGCCCTTGATCGGCGTGGTGCCCTCGGCGTGCAGCCATTGATAGTTGTGTTGAGTGTCCATTGTCTTGTTGAAGTCCTTGATGGGCCGGCGGCGCGTCCCTGCGCCGCCGCTACCCCCTACCTGATCGTCACCAGCTGCTTCAGCACGCCATCCAGGCCGCCGAACACGGTGAGCTTGTCGATCTTCTCGGTGACCTTCTCCAGCGCCTCCAGCTCCTTCAAGCGCATCAGCACCGGGTTGTCCTCGATCAGCTTTGCGGTGTTGAGCTGCGAACGCGTTGCGTTGGCCTCCTCGCGGCGACGGATCACGCTGGCCTGGGCCTGCTTCTCGGCCAGCACCACGCCGTTGAGGATCTCCTTCATCTCGCCCGGCAGGATCACGTCCTTGATGCCGACGCCGAGCAGGCTTACACCGTGGCCCTCGATCGCGCCCTGCACGTGGGCGGCAATCTCGCCGTCCAGCGCGGCCTTGTCACCCAGCAGTTCGTCCAGGCTGCGAGCGGCGATCGCCTGGCGCAGGCCGAACTGCAGCTGCCGATAGATGAACTCATCGGCATTGCTGAGCGTGCGGTGTGCACGCACCGGGTCGACCACCTGCACGGTCGCGGCCAGGTTCACCCGCAGGGTCACCTTGTCGCGGCTCAGCAGTTCCTGGCCGGACACGTCCAGAGACCGTGCACGCAGCTCCACACGCTCCACCGACACGTTGCCGTTGAAGTTCCAGAACGCGTGCAGACCGGCATCCAGCGTCTGCCGCAGCGTACCGTCGATGAACAGCAGGCCGACCGAATCGCTCGGCACGGTGCTGATCACCGCCACACGCGGCAGCACGCCCAGCTGGCCCAGGCGCTGCTGCACGTCCACCGGCACGTACGGCTCGTCACCCAGTGCCAGCACGCGCACCTGGGTGTCGACCGAACCACGCCAGTACAGACGGCGGCTGCCCGGCGGCAGCACCTCGTCGATGCGGCCGTTGCGCAGCAGCAGGCCGACCTCGCCGGCGCCGACGTTGGCCAGCACGAAGTGCGTGTCCAGCGTCGCGCCCAGCGCTTCGATCAGGCTGTCCTGGTCGCTGCCGGTGTAGGCCGCGCCCTTCGATGCGTTGTGGATGTCCACGTGCGGGCGGCCGCCGAGCAGCGACAGGCGGTGCACACCCGGCAGCAGGATCTGCTGGAAACGACGGTTGCGATACACCAGGCCGCGCTCGCCGTCGCCGATCACGACCTTGATGGTCCAGAACATGGGAGTCTCTCCTTGTATGGCTCTGGTGGTTCGACCCGATGGAATGAATTCCATGACCCGGGTCGAACAGGTCGTGGCAAGGCCGGTTGCACACCACGCGCAGCCGGCGGAAGAGGGCGGCCATCGGTGGACGGTCCACGCGCGGAGCCTGCGGTGCGTCATCACCCTTGCGGCCATCGCTGCAGGCAGACAGCGCCGGCACAGCGTGGGGCAGGTAGTGGTGACAGGCCGAGGCCCGGCGTGCGGTCCGTTGCCCTTCCTGTAACGCCCGAAGGCGTTCGCAGGACCGGCGACGATGGCCGCTGGGGCTTGCGCCCCGGGTGTTGCTTCAAGTCATGACGTGACAGGTCATGTGGTTTGGAGTGGGAATCGAACCCACGACAGACGGATTACGGATCCGTTGCTCTGACCAAGCTGAGCTATCCAGTTGGGGACCGCGCGGAATCGAACCGCGTACCGGCGAACCGGTGCCTGCCTCCAGCAGGCGATCCAGGCGATGGCATGTCCGCGACCTCCGGCATACGCCACGGCAACGCCGCGCGCACCAGCCCGTGGTGGAAACGGGACCGTTGGAGAATCGAAGGTGCAGGCCACCGACATTATCGGCGAGCGATAATGTTTGGGTGCGATGCAGATAATGTCCAGGCGTTGCCATGCACGCGGAGAAAATCCTCCGGTGCGGCGAAGAAACCTGGGTCAGTGAGCGGCGGGTTGCCGCGCGGGGTGCAGTTCTGGCATCGTGGGTCCTTGTGCCGACGCAAACGAAAACGCCCCCGGGACGTGCGTTCCGAGGGCGTCGTCAGGCCTCGGAGATCGGGGTGGCCGATCTCCGCAGGACGGGTATCAGGCCGTTGTCAGCTGGTCTTCCTTGCCGAACGCGCGCGCCAGCACGTCCATGCGCAGGCATGGCAGTAGTTTGGCGGTGGCGACGGAATGCGCGTTCAAGGGAGTTTTCCAGTGGTCGTTGAAACGAGGTGCGCACGATAAACCACGATTTAGTCGCGCGCAACCATTTTGTTCAATTATTTTCTTCGCTGTTGTGCAATGCCGGCCAGCGGCCGGCACTACAACTCAGGCTTCCGCGCTGGCGGCATCCAGCTGCGCGACGTCCTGCACGCTCAACGACAGGTTGGCCGCTGCCAGCAGATCGTGCAGCTGTTCGACGCTGGTGGCGCTGACGATCGGCGCAGTGATCGACGGCCGCGCGATCTGCCACGCCAGCGCGATCTGTGCGGCGCTGGCGCCGTGCTTGCTGGCCACGTCATCCAGCGCCTGCAGGATGCGCAGGCCGCGCGGGTTCAGATAGCGCTTCACTACGTTCTCGCCACGCGCCGGGCTCTTGGCTGCATCGGCCGGCGTGCGGTACTTGCCGCTGAGGAAGCCACTGGCCAGCGCGTAGTAGCCGATCACGCCGATCTGCTCGCGCTGCACCAGCGGTTCCAGTTCCTTTTCGTAGCCGGCGCGGTCATACAGGTTGTACTCCGGCTGCAGGGTTTCGTAACGCGGCAGCTTGTAGTCGGTGGACACCTTCAGCGCATCGGCCAGGCGCGTGGCGCTGTAGTTGGAGGCACCGATCGCACGTACCTTGCCGGCTTCGATGAGGCGGCCGAACGCAGCCAGCGTGGCTTCCAGCGGCGTCGACTCGTCATCCTCGTGGGCCTGGTACAGATCGATCACGTCGGTCTGCAGGCGGCGCAGCGAATCCTCGACCGCCGCAGTGATGTTGTCCGGGGTCAGGCCGGGGCGTTCGGCCCACTTGGCCACCTTGGTCGCCAGCACCACCTTGTCACGCTTGCCGCTGCGCGCGAACCACTTGCCGATCAGTGTTTCCGATTCGCCGCCGACGTTGCCCGGCACCCAGGCCGAGTACACATCGGCGGTGTCGACCAGATTGAAACCGGCGTCGACGAAGGCATCGAGCAGGGCGAAGCTGGCCTTCTCATCGGCGCTCCAGCCGAACACGTTGCCACCGAAGGCGAGCGGACGTACATGCAGGCCGGAACGGCCCAGTTCGCGGGTTGCCGTCATGGGCACGGACTCCTTGGGGGAAGTGCTCCAGAATAGAACGCGATGTGTGACCGTGCTGCGGCGACGACCACAAAACAGTGTTCCGCGGCGCGCACGCCGCTAACGTTTTGTGAACACCTGGGACGCCGTGGCTGCTAGTCTCGCCGCATCTTCCGCTGGAGTCGTCCCGATGATGCCTGCTTCGTCCCTGCGTGGTTGCCGACTGCTGCTTGCTTCGGCCCTGCTTGCTGCTGTTCCCGCGTTCGCCGCACCGGCCACGGTCGCGCCGGCGAAGATCGAGGTCTCGCCGGCCATCGACGCGGCGGTGAAGGCGCCCACCCGCGATGCCAACAACGTCAAGCGCGATGGCTTCCGTCATCCGGCGCAGACGCTGTCGTTCTTCAGGGTGGCTCCGGAAAAGACCGTCATCGAGATCACCCCCGGCAACGGCTGGTACTCGGAGATCCTGGCGCCGCTGCTGCATGACAAGGGTCATTACGTCGCCGCCGTGGTCGACCCGATGGCCGTACCCGAAGGCCGCGGCCGTGACTACCAGCAGCGCAGCCGCGACAGCCTGGAAAAGAAGTACGCCGACGCACCGGCGCAGTTCGGCAAGACTGCCGTGGTCGCCTACGATCCGGCCAAGCCGGTGTTCGGCCCGGCCAATTCAGCCGACGTGGTGCTGACCTTCCGCAACGTGCACAACTGGCGCAAGGCCGGCCAGGCGCAGGGCATGTTCCAGGGCTTCTTCAACGTGCTCAAGCCGGGCGGCGTGCTGGGCGTGGTCGAGCATCGCGCCAAGGCCGATGTAGCCGACGACGATGACACCGGCTATGTCGGCCAGCAGCAGGTGATCGCGATGGCCGAGGCGGCTGGTTTCAAGCTGGATGCGCGCAGCGAGGTCAACGCCAACCCGCGGGACACCAAGGACCACCCGAACGGCGTGTGGACGCTGCCGCCGACCAACCAGCACGACAAGGCCGACGATGCGAAGTACCAGGCGATCGGCGAGAGCGATCGCATGACCTTGCGCTTCATCAAGCCGTAAACCGGGACGCCGTATTGCCAGCGCGGATTGCCCTGTAGAGCCGAGCCGATGCTCGGCTCATCGCGCGCAGCGCGACGGAGCACAACAGCAGCCGAGCGTGGGCAATGCCGGCCGTCCTGACCGGCACCCTTCGGACCGTCGCACGCGACGTTGGCGGCGGCTCCTGCCGCTGCCTCCGGTTCTACAGTTGCCTGGCGCGAGGCGTGGGACAATGCCTCATCCGCCGCCCGCCGTGCCCGCAATGCTGATCGCCTTCAACAAGCCCTTCAACGTGCTCTGCCAGTTCACCGACCGCAGCATGCCGCCGCGGCCGACCCTGGCCGGGTTCGGCCTGCCGCCGCGTGTTTACGCCGCTGGCCGGCTCGACCATGACAGCGAGGGCCTGCTGCTGCTGACCGACAACGGTACGCTGGCGCACAGGTTGACCGATCCCAGGCACAAGGCCGACAAGACCTACTGGGTGCAGGTCGAAGGCACGCCCAGCGATGAGCAGCTGCAACAGCTGCGCGACGGCGTGGTGCTCAACGACGGGCCGACGCTGCCGGCGAAGATCGAGCGCCTCGATCCGGCGCCGTCGCTGTGGACGCGCGATCCGCCGGTACGCTTCCGCAAGACCGTGCCCGATAGCTGGCTGGCGATCACCATCCGCGAGGGCCGCAACCGCCAGGTGCGACGGATGACAGCGGCGGTGAACCTGCCGACGCTGCGCCTGGTGCGCGTGTCGATGGGGCCGTACCGGCTGGACGATCTGCAGCCGGGACAGTGGCGGCAGATTGGCTGAAACAGAAAGGGCCGGAGGCCTTGTGGCGTCCGGCCCTCACAGGCTGTTGGGGTCAGAGCCCTTCCTGCGGAAGGGATCCGACCCACCCGGCAACTCAGGCGTCGCTGCCGATATCGCTGTGTTCGTCCACGACCGTGGCGTTGCGGCGGTCACGTGCATTGATGCGCTGCGCCTGCCCATTCACCACGTGGCCATTGGCAGCCTTCTTCTTCTGCTGCTTGCGGTACAGCGCATAGCCGAGCAGGCCGACGCCGACGGCAGCCGCGGCAATGGTCACGGCCGGATTGCGGCGGGCGAACTTGGTGGCGACCTTGCCGCCGGTCTTCACTGCGCCGAGGGCGGCGCCGGTCTTGATCCAGTCCGCGTTGCGCAGGCTGCCACCGGCGCTCTTCAGGCCATCGCCGGCGGTGTGGGCCAGCTCCAGGGCGCGCTCCAGAGCGCGGTCGGTGATTACGGTCAGCTTGCTCATGCGGGGGTCCTTTGCCTCGGGTCGAAGTCCAGTGTCGCGTGTTGCCCGTAAACGGTATGTCAGTCGACGCCGCACGTAGCGTGACTTTACCGCAGCCATTCAGGATCAGGCAGGGTCCGCAACCGGTGGTGCCGGCAGGGCCGGTCAGGTCCCGCGTGGCTTGGCCCGGTGCGTGGCCGTGGCCGTCCACGGGTCATCCGGCCACGGATGGCGCGGGTAGCGGCCCTTCATCTCCTTTTTCACTTCGGCGTAGGTGTTTTCCCAGAAGTTGCGCAGGTCCTGGGTGACCTGCAGCGGCCGGCCACCGGGCGACAGCAGGTGCAGGGTCAGCGGCACGCGCCCATCGGCGATGCGCGGCGTATCAGCCAGGCCGAACAGTTCCTGCAGCTTCACCGCCAGCACCGGCGGCAACGGCTCGCCACTTTCGCTGTCCAACGCGTAGGTGATCGGCCGTTCCAAGCCTGAAGGTACGGTGATGCGGGTCGGCGCATGGCGCTCGACCAGCTGCCGCTGCGACCACTCCAGCGGCGACTTCAGCGCTTCGCCGAAGCTGGACTCCTCCAACGCATCCAGGCGGCTCTTGCCGGCGAACGCAGGTTGCAGCCACTGCGCGCGCGTGGCCAGCAGAGCGTCGTCGCTGCAATCGGGCAGGTCCAGCTCCGGCATCCAGCGCCGCAGTGATTCCACCCGTGCCTGCCACTGGCGCAGGCCTTCGGTCCATGGCAGCGCCTGCAGGCCGAGCTCGGCCACCGCGTCAGTCAGCGCCTGCGCGGCGTGCTGCGGATCGACCCGGCCGGCCGAGCGGCTGTCCAGCACGATGCGGTCGAAACGGGTCTCGCGCAGGGCCACCAGGGCGCGGCGCTCGCTTTCCCAGCGGACCACATCTTCGGTGACGAAGCGCTCCGGCCACGCCTTGCGCAGCTGGCCTTCGTCCACCGGTGCGGCACGCAGCAGCAGCGCATCGCGTGACTCAAAGCGAAGCTCGCTGGCCACGAGCCACGGTTCGCCACGCAGGTCGCTCAGTTCGTGCAGGCGCGCGCTGCGACCATTGGCCAGCAGGTAGCGCAATGGATCGCTGGGATGCTGGAAACCGATCCGATCAGGGAATGCATGTGCGAGCAGGTCACCGAGCTGGTGTGCCTCGACGCTGGCGGGCGGCGAGGCGTCACAGCGCAGGCGTCGGCGCCACTGCTTGGCGGCGGCATCGATGGCAGCCAGCCCGCTGCGATTGGCGTCGCCGGGTGCACGCCCATTACGGAACGCCGCCAGTGCCCGCCAGCGCGCAGCCAAGGCGTCACCGCCCTGGCGCAGCGGATCGCGCGCTTCAAGGAGCGCGGCCAGATCCGCCGCCAGTGCCTGCGCGTGTGCATCCGGCGCGGCCAGCAGCATCGCCGCCATGCGCGGGTGCGTACCCAGCGCCAGCACGCGCCGGCCGAGCGCGGTGATCGCGCCCGAGTCCGACAGCGCACCCAGGCGTTGCAGCAGCTCGCGCGCCGCGCCCATCGGGCCGGTCGGCGGCGGGTCGAGGAAGCGCAGGTCGCTGCTGCCCCAGGCAGCCAGTTCCAGTGCCAGTCCGGCCAGTTCCACCTGGTCGATCTCGGCGCGGCGCTGCGGTTCCAGCCGCTGCGACTGCGGCCACAGGCGCCAGGCTACGCCTTCGGCCACGCGTCCGGCACGGCCGGCACGCTGGTCGGCCGAGGCCTGCGCGATGGCCACCACGTCCAGCCGGGTGAAGCCGCTGTTGGGGTCGTAGCGCGGTTCGCGCGCCTGGCCGCTGTCGATCACCACGCGCACGCCGGGCAGGGTCACCGAGGACTCGGCCACGTTGGTGGCCAGCACCACGCGGCGGCGGCCATCGCTGGCTGCCTGCAGCACGCGTGCCTGCTGTTCCACCGGCAGCTCACCATGCAGGGCCAGCACTTCGATGCTGCTGTCCAGCGCGTCCTGCAATCCCGCCTGCACGCGCGCGATCTCTCGTTGGCCGGGCAGGAACACCAGCAGGTCGCCGGGGTGTTCGGCCAGCGCCTGCTGCACCGCGCGGCGTACCTGCAGCTCCAGCGACTCATCGCGGCGCGCCGGGAAATGGCTGATCGCCACCGGGTAGCTGCGGCCCTCGCTGCTCAGTCGCGGCGCATCGAGGAAGCGTGCCAAGCGCTCGCCATCCAGCGTGGCGGACATCACCACCAGACGCAGGTCATCGCGCAGCTGTGCCTGCACGTCCAGCGCCAGCGCCAGGCCGAGGTCACCGCTGAGATGGCGCTCGTGGAATTCGTCGAACAGGATCGCGCCGACCTCTTCCAGCATCGGGTCGTCCTGCAGCATGCGGGTCAGGATGCCTTCGGTGACCACCTCGATCCGCGTGCGCGACGAAACCTTGTTCTCGAAACGGATGCGGTAGCCGACGGTGCCGCCCACCTCTTCGCCCAGCTGCCGCGCCATGAACAGCGCCGCGCTGCGTGCGGCCACCCGGCGCGGCTCCAGCAGGATGATCTTCCGGCCCTGCAGCCACGGTGCATCGAGCAGCGCCAGCGGCACCTGGGTGGTCTTGCCGGCGCCGGGCGGGGCTTCCAGCACCAGCCGCGGCTGCGCGGCCAGGTGCTGCTGGATCTGCGGCAGCAACGGGGAAATCGGGAAGAGCGGGGCGTTCATGTGCAAAGGATAAGGGGCCACGGCGGGCGCAGGTACAATGCGCGGGCACTTTTCCCACGCGATGACCATGCACCTGATCGATATCGGCGCCAACCTGACCCACGATTCCTTCGACCGCGACCGTGACGCCGTGCTGGACCGCGCGCGCCAGGCCGGCGTGGCGCAGATGGTCATCACCGGCGCCAGCCGCGAGCACTCGCCGCTGGCCCTGCAGCTGGCGCAGCAGCATCCGGGCTTCCTGTATGCCACCGCCGGCGTGCACCCGCATCATGCGGTGGAATACACCGACGAATGCGATGCCGAGATGCGCGCGCTGCACGCTCACCCGGAAGTGGTGGCGGTGGGTGAGTGCGGGCTGGACTACTTCCGTGATTTCTCGCCGCGCCCGGCCCAGCACCGCGCGTTCGAGCGCCAGCTGCAGCTGGCCGCGGAGAATGGAAAGCCGCTGTTCCTGCACCAGCGCGACGCACATGCCGATTTCATGGCGCAGATGAAGAACTTCGAAGGTCGTATCGGCCCCGCGGTGGTGCATTGCTTCACCGGTGAACGCGACGAACTGTTCGACTACCTGGACCAGGACTGGTACATCGGCATCACCGGCTGGCTGTGTGATGAGCGCCGTGGCGCGCACCTGCGAGAACTGGTGAAGAACATCCCCGCCGATCGACTGATGATCGAGACCGACGCGCCGTACCTGCTGCCGCGCACGCTGAAACCGATGCCGAAGGACCGCCGCAACGAACCGATGTTCCTGTCGCACATCGTGGAAGAGCTGGCACGTGATCGTGGCGAGGACGTTGCGGTGACCGCGGCCAATGCCACGGCGGCCGCGCGCACGTTCTTCCGCCTGCCCGACGTGGGTTGATCCGTAGAGCCGAGCCCATGCTCGGCTCATCGCACGCAGCGCGACGGATACCGGGAGAGCAGCCGAGCATGGGCTCGGCTCTACGAAGCGCTGTCCGGTAGCGCCGGGCCGTGCCCGGCGAGCGAAGCGGCAAGATCCGTCAGCCCTTCCCGATACGTCGGAAACCGCGGTGCCCACCCCAGTGCTTCACGCGTGCCCCGGCTGTTGATGCGCTTGTTGCTCGCGTAGAAGCGCCGCAGCGCCGGGCTCAGTGCCGGGTCATCCCAGGCCACGGCCGGTGGCATCGCAAACCCACCCAGCTGTGCGGCGAAGGCCAGCACGTGCTGCGGCGGTGCCGGCTCGTCGTCGCTGGGCAGGTACAACCCTTGCGCCGTGGGTCGCTGCAGCGCGGCGATGATGACCACGGCAAGATCCTGCACATGCAGGCGGTTGAACACCAGGCCGGGGCGAACCACATGGCGTGCGCGGCCCTGCGACAGCTGCAGCAGCGCATTGCGCCCCGGCCCATAGAGACCCGGAAGGCGGAACACCGCCGAGGCGATGCCGCGTTGCCGGGCCAGTGCACGCCACTGGGCTTCCGCGAGCAGGCGCTGCACACCGACGGCCCCGGTGGCATCTGCGGCGCTGGTTTCGTCGATCCAACCGCCAGCGCGGTCGTCATACACCGATGTGGACGACAGATAGCCGACCCAGCGCAGGGCCGGGCTGGCCAACAGCGCGGGCAGCAGCCGCCGCAAGGCAGGGTCGCCCTCGGCATCGGGCGGCACGCTGCACAGCACGGCCTCGGCGTGTGCGATCTCCTCGAGCAGATCGGGCGAAGGCGCGGTGTCGGCCTGCAACCGATACCGACGAAGACCGTCATCGGGCGCCGCTGCCGGATCGCGCACCGTCCCAGTAACCTGCACGCCGCGCGCCCGCAGCTGCGCGGCCAACACGCGGCCACTCCAGCCCAGGCCGAGGATCAGCACCCGCGCCGGCAGTGCGCCAGCCTGCAGCGCGAGGCTCACGCGACGCGCTGGGCCTGGTAGGCCTGCAGGCTGCTGTAGGCGACCTGCAGCAACAGGCCTTCCTGGTCGGCCTTGCGCGCACGCGCCAGCATGTCGCCGACGATCTGCTCGGCTTCCACCTGCTGACCGGCCTCCAGATCGCGCAGCATCGACGCCTTCAGCGCAGATCCGGCCTGGGTCAAGGTGCCGCGCGCGGTGTCCTGCGCGCTGTCAGGAATCGGTTCACCGGCCGCTTCGGCCACGGCCAGGCATTCGTCGTACAGGCCGCGCACGATGGCCTGGCCATCATCGGTGGCGACAATGGTGCCGATGTCCGCACGCAGCAGGCAGGTGGCTGCGGCCAGCGCGGTCAGGAAGGTGTACTTGATCCATTGCTCCTGGCCGATGTGCTCGCTGGCAAGGTGATCAAGATTGGCCTGTGAGCAGGCGGCAGCGAAGGCGCGCACGCGCGGGGAAATCGCGCCGCCATCGCGCTCGCCAAAGGTGAGCTTGGCCGGCTTGCCCAGGTGCAGCACGGCGCCGTCGGCGGCCTTGGTGGCGCTGATGAAGCACAGGCCGCCCATCACCGCCTCGCGGCCGAAGCGCGCATCCAGCGCGTTGTAGTGATGCAGGCCGTTGAGGATGGGCAGCACGGTGGTGTTCTCACCCACGGTCGCGGCGATCGCATCGATCGAACTGTCCAGGTCGTAGGCCTTGCAGCTGAGAATGACCAGATCGAACGGCTTCTGCGCGGCGAGCGCGGGCAGTGCCTCGGCGGTCACGTGCTGCACCGGGAAGCAGGCATCGCCGATCGGGCTGCGGATGACCAGGCCATCGCGGTCCAGCTGCGCTGCGCGGGCGGGGCGCACGAGGAAGGTCACGTCCACGCCGGCCTGGGCCAGGCGACCACCGAAGTAACCGCCGGTACCGCCGGCGCCGAGGATCAGGATGCGCATTGCACGTTCACCGTTTCTGGGGGAATCAGAACTGCGATTGTGCCGGAGATTGCAGCGGGCGGCTGAGCCCCTCGTGGTGGTTCGCGGAAAGCACTGTTCATCGGGGTTCGCCGGGCGCGGCCACCACGGGAACCGGATCAAGAGCGGAAGCAGGTCGCTCGCTGCGCTCGCTCGAGTGGAGCGGTGCTCAGGGCAGCTACTCGCTGAAGTCTTCGGTGTATCCCAATAGAAGCGTGGTTCGGGTGGCCAGCGTCGCAGCCAGTTGTGACCAGGCATTGTCCGTTCCTGCGGCATAGACGCGCTGCAGGTCCGCCACCAACGCGTTCGCCTCTGCTGGCGATGGCGAGCGGTTGCGCTGGAAGCCGAGCCACGATGCGCCGAGTCCGAACAGGCGGTAGTCGTAGCGCTTCTGCAGGTGCCGTATCAGGGCATGGTTCTGGAAGATGTCCCAGTCCGCGCTGAAGTAGCCGTTGGGCAGGGCGGCAATCAGCAGGTCGTCGCGGTCCACCGGCACCTGCTGTACGCAGACGGCTTCGTCGACGATGAGGTCGGGTGCGGCATTGGCCGTGACCAGCGCCTCGATGTCTGCGTCATTGCACAGCAAGGTACCCGGCAGGGTGGTCCATTCCAGCCGATGAGAGGAATGTTCGAGCTGCGCGACGACATGCGCCAGCAACCGCTCACGTGCCGCCAACGCATCTTCGGGGGTCGCCGGCTCTTCGTCCTCATAAAGTGCGATGCGCTCGTCGTCGGACGCGTGCATGCTGGTGTAACGGCACTGACCGACATCGTCGAGCGTGCACAGATAGCGATGGCGGGGATTGGCCACATGCAGCGACGCCAGGCAATCCAGCACCTCATCCAACGTGGGCGAATCGCCCAGCACCACATGGCTGAAGGCATCGATGGGACCGTCCGACACGGCCTTGTCCAACGGAATGGAAGTGATCTTCATCGCCACAGCCTAGCCGCAATCCCGAACGAAAAGAGCCGAGCATCGGCTTGGGACGCTTCATCCACGCGTGGCGTGGATCCATCGTGCCGGCCAAGGTCGACACCTACCGACGGAAGGAAACTATCAGGGGTGGGACGGTGTGGGGATGCAGGACCGTTGGCGCCATGGATGGCGCCATTGAGCCCCCACGGACGGGTTTACGGCGTGTCCTGCATCCCCACACCGTCCCGCCCAACTCATGCTGCTTCCGCCTTGGCTGTCGGCGGCCAGCGGCCGGCACTACTCAGCGGGTGCAGGGCCGCAGGCCCTGCACGCAAAACTCAGCTGCGCATGCCGACACCGCGGCGCAGCAGCCACAGCGCCAGCGCCGTCAGCACCACCACAAAGCCGATCATCAGGCCGTACGCCACCGGCAGCGGCACATCGCTGCTGCCCAGCAGGCCATAGCGGAACGCATTGACCATGTAGAAGATCGGGTTCGCATGCGTGGCCGCTTCGGCCCAGCCCGGCAGCAGCTTCACCGAATAGAACACGCCGCCCAGGTAGGTCAGCGGGGTCAGGATGAAGGTCGGCACGATCGCCACGTCGTCGAATTTCTTCGCATACACCGCGTTGATGAAACCGGCCAGCGAGAAGATCGTCGCGCCCAGGATCACCGTGGTCAGCATCACCAGCGGATGCGGAATGCGCACCGGGGTGAAGAACATCGCGATGATCAGCACGATCACGCCCACCATCAGGCCGCGCAGCACGGCGCCGGCCACGTAGCCCCACAGGATCACCCAGTTCGGCATCGGGCTGACCAGCAGCTCTTCCACGTGGCGGCCGAACTTGGCACCGAAGAACGAGGAACTGATGTTGCCGTAGCTGTTCTGGATCACGCTCATCATCACCAGCCCCGGTACGATGAACTGCATGTAGCTGTAGCCGCCCATGTCACCCACGCGCGACCCGATCAGGTTGCCGAAGATCAGGAAGTAAAGGGTCATGGTGATCGCCGGCGGTACCAGGGTCTGGCCCCAGATGCGCATGATGCGGGCGACTTCGCGGCGCACGATGGTCATCAGCGCGACGCGGTTGCGCTGGCCGTCGGTCAGCTCGGTGGTGCTCATGCGGAAGTCTCCAGGTTGCCGGTGAGGCGCACGAACAGCTCCTCCAGGCGGTTGCTCTTGGTACGCATCGAACGCACGCGGATGCCAGCCTCGTTCAGCGTGGCGAACACGCGGTTGAGATCCATCGCGCGCGGCATGTCGATGTCCAGCGTATGCGGGTCGGGGGCGGTCAGGGTCGCGCCTTCGATCACCGGCAGCTGCGCCGGCAGCTCACCGTCGATATCCAGCAGGAAGCCTTCCACGTCCAGCTTGGCCAGCAGGGCGCGCATCGGGCCCTGCTCGACGATCTGGCCGTGGTTGATGATCGCCAGGTGGCGGCACAGGTACTCGGCTTCTTCCAGGTAGTGCGTGGTGAGGATGATCGTGGTGCCGGCGGCATTGATCTCCTTCAGCACGCGCCACATGTCGCGGCGGATCTCGATGTCCACGCCGGCGGTCGGTTCGTCCAGGATCAGCAGGCGCGGGCGGGTCATCATCGCGCGGGCGATCATCAGCCGGCGCTTCATGCCGCCGGACAGCGTGCGGCTCATCACCTGGGCCTTTTCCCACAGGTGCGCGCGCTTGAGTTCCTCTTCGGCGCGCTGCTCGGCTTCCTCACGCGGCACGCCGTAGAAACCGGCGTAGTTCACCAGGATGTCGAAGGGCTTCTCGAACAGGTTGAAGTTGATCTCCTGCGGCACCAGCCCGATCAGGCGCATGGTGGCGCTGCGGTTGCGCACCAGGTCGCTGCCGAACACTTCCACCTGGCCCTCGCTGAGGTTGACCAGGGAGCTGATGATGCCGATCAGGGTCGACTTGCCGGCGCCGTTGGGGCCGAGCAGGGCGAAGAAGTCGCCCGGGGCCACTTCCAGGGAAACGCCCTTGAGGGCCTGGGTGCCGTTGTCGTAGGTCTTGCGCAGGTCGCGCACGCGCAGGGCGGGCGCCGTATCGTTCTGGGATGCCAAGCTCGAAGCCTTCGCGCCCATGGGCTGGCGCTGGAGAGGGGGCGGGGAGGGGCTATTATAGAAGACCCCGAGGGCTTGCCCCGGCTACACACTGTCCCGAAAAGTCGTGCCTGTTCAATTCCCCCTCAAGCTGGTCGGCTGCCGCATGCTGGCCCCGACCGTCGGCCACTACCAGTTCGTGCGTGACGATGGACAGCCGCTGGACTTCCAGCCCGGCCAGTTCATCCAGGTCCATTTCAGCTACGCCGACGGCACCGAAACCAAGCGCAGCTACTCGCTGGCGACCATCCACGACCACGCGCTGGGCCCAGGCGAGGCGGTGGACATCGCGGTCAGTTTCGTGCCCGGTGGCGCCGCCACGGCCCTGTTCGAGGCACTGGAGCAGGGCAGCCAGGTCAGCGCGTCCGGCCCGTACGGCCGATTCTGCCTGAACCCAGGCGACCACAACGCCCGCTACCTGCTGATCGCCACCGGCACCGGCGTCACCCCGTACCGCTCGATGCTGCCGCTGCTGGAAACGGCCATGGCCGAGCGCGGCGTACAGATCGTGCTGCTGCAGGGCGCGCGCAGCCCGGGAGAGCTGCTGTACAGCGGAGATTTCTACAGCTTCGCCGAAAAGCACCCGAACTTCCGTTATGTTCCATGCCTGTCGCGGGAACTGCCGGCCGATGCTCACCCGGACGTGCAGCATGGCTACGTGCAGCAGGCGTTGGCCGCCTTCACGCCGGACCCGGCCACCGACATCGCCTACCTGTGCGGCAACCCGGACATGGTCGATGCCTGCGCCGAGCTGCTCAAGGCGGCTGGCCTGGGCAACCCGCAGATCCGCCGCGAGAAGTACGTCAGCAGCAAGTAGGCCAGGGTGGTGCCGGCCGCTGGCCGGCAACCTCCTGATGAACCGGAGGCGGCCTCATGCCGCCCCCGTAGCCTGCCTCAGTATGCGATCCAGGCATCCCGCCACGCAGAACCGGTGCCCGGACGGTAGGCCTCGGCATTGATGTTGCACCAGGCGCCTTCCGGGAACGGGCGGCATGCGTACAGCTTGCCGTCGGTGCCCTTCACGACGGTCTGGCCGGGGATGTAGCTGCCGAGACCGGCCGGGTACACGAAGTCGTAGTCGCCGGGCGGCGGATCGACCGGATCCGGATCCGGCACCCGGGTATCGAGCTGGAACAGGTGGCCCGGTGTCAGGTACACGCGGTTCTCGGTAGCCGATGCCACCGGCGTGATCACGCCATTCTTCAACACACCCACGCGGGCATGCTGTGCGCTGGCGTTGACCTTGCGGGCCAGCGCCAGCGGCCACTGGTTCGCAGCGGTCTGACCTGCGGCCAAGGTGATCTCCGGGCGTTCCAAGTCGTTGCCCTGGTCGTTGAAGACGCGCAGGGTCACGGTGGTGCCCACGTCCAGCGCACCGCGAGCCGTGACCGGGCCTGCATCCTGCCACTGCGGCGGTGGGGTCACGCCACCGCCCCCCTCGAAGCGCACGTCCGCGCAGGTATAGAACGCTTCACCGGAATCCGAGCGCTGCCAGGTGTTGTAGATGACGTGTTGGCCGCTACGCTTGGGCAGCGGGCAATCCAGCTTGTAGACGTCGCCGGAAACCGGCACGTTGCCCAGCGTGCAGAACGCTTCCAGGTCGGCCCAGCGCAACGGGCTGCCCGGCTGCCAACCGTCGCGGGTGACGTAGAACTTCCACTCGCGGGTGGCATGCGGGGCCGGCGCCTTGAACTCGAAGGTGTAACGCCCATGCGAATCGGCGCGGATCGGCGAGGTCGGCCAGTCACTGCGGTTCAGATCGAGGCCGCGGTACTTGCTGTTGCCGCCGCTGCACAACTCTCCATCTGGAACCACCGCTTGATGGTTGCCGTTGGCGTTGGCCTGGTTGACGCCGGCCCAGTCATAGAACGGCTGCGCACCCCCGACGTGTTTGGCGGCGGCGCAGGCCGGATTGGTCGGGTTTTCAGGATTTCCCTGGTAGCAGGAATAGACGCGGCTGGAGGGCTTGGACAGGGTGCCGTGGGCGAACGCGCTGCCTGAAGCGGCTACGCCGGCGATCACGGACAGCGCGAGGACGGCCCGCTGGGAAAGATGCATTGAGATTTCCTTTGGGTGGTGGAACCCCGCGAAGTCTCGGCATCCCGGCTGCCGGTATCCATCGGATTACTTTGAAAAACGCGTTGCGTTGTGTGGCGTGGGAGTGACTTCACACTCGCCTGCCAGCGCATCTCACACTTTGCAGGGAACGGTGCTCTGCCACCGTTCCTTGCACCCGGTCTCAGTACGCGATCCAGGCATCCCGCCAGGTAGCGCCGGTGCCAGGACGGTAGGCCTCTGCATTGACGTTGCACCAGGCGCCTTCCGGGAAGGGACGGCAGGCGTACAGCTTGCCGTCGGTGCCCTTCACCACGGTCTGGCCGGGCGTATAGCTGCCAAGACCGGCCGGGTACACATGGTCGAAATCACCGCCCGGCGACGGCGTGCCCGGGCCCGGCACCTTGGTGTCGAGCTGGAAGCGGTTGCCGTCCTTCAGGTACACACGGTTGGCGGTGGCCGATGCGGTGGGCGTGATCACGCCGTTGCTGAGCACACCCAGCCGCGCATGCTGTGCATCGGCATTGACCTTGCGTGCCAGCACCAGCGGCCACTGTGCCGGGGCTGTCTGGCCGCTGGCCAGGGTGGCCTCCACGCGCTCGACATCGTTGCCGTTGGCGTTGAACACGCGCAGCGCCAGCGTCGTGCCGACCGGCAGCTCACCGCGCGCAGTGACCGGGCCGGCATCCTGCCATTGCGGCGCTGGCGTGGTGCCGCCGCCCTGGAAGCGCACGTCCATGCAGGTGTAGAACGCTTCGGTCGAATCCGAGCGCTGCCAGGTGTTGTAGATCACGTGCTGGCCGCTGCGCTGCGGCAACGTGCACTGCAGCTTGTAGGTGCCATCGGCCGACAGCGGCGTATTGCCCAGCGTGCAGAATTCCTGCAGGTCGGCCCAGCGCAAGGGGCTGCCCGGCTGCCAGCCTTCGCGGGTGACGAAGAAGCGCCAGTCGCGCGTGGCATGCGGCGCGGTGGCCTTGAACACGAAGGTGAATCTGCCATTGGCATCAGGCTGGATCGGCGTGGTCTGCCAGTCGCTGCGGTCCACGTCCAGGCCGCGGAAGGTCGGGTTGTTGCCGCTGCACAGCTTGCCATCGGGCACCACCGCCTGGTGGTTGCCATTGGCGTTGGCCTGGTTGATGCCATTCCAGTCGTAGAACGCCTGCGAGCCGCCGATCGCCTTGGCGGCGGCACAGGCCGGGTTGGTCGGGTTCTCGGGATTGCCCTGGAAGCAGGCATAGACACGGCTGACCGGCGTGGTCATGGTGCCGTGGGCGGCTGCAGTGCCGGCCAGGCCGAGGCCTGCTGCGGCGAACGCGGTGGTCAGCAGCAACGGTGTGGTTCGGAATGACATGGCGCATCCTTGTGGTCGTCGAAAGGGAACGGTGACCGCAGGCGTTGCGCTGCGCGGCGGACTTGCGGCGGCACCACCGCGAGTATCGAGTCGTGGTGCGGGCGGCGGAACCCTGGAAATGCCGATCCGTGACTGTGCATGTGAAGCCTTTCCCGCAGGCTTCACGCGGTGCTGAACGGATGCGCCAGCGGTCACGCGATCGGCGTGCCATCGATCACGTCATGGAGGTGGCGCTACGTGGCGTTGATGCCGACCCGATCTGCCTGGCATGAGAAGCAGCCATGCGCTGCGTTGTGCAGCTGGACGAAGGCCACCGCTGGATCGGCGAAGATCGTGTCCAGCTGGGTGGCAACCTCGGAGCCGGCGCAGACCTGCGCACTGCGCATCAGCGCTGCGCGGTCGTAGGCACGCAACGAAATCATGCGGCGCTGCACATAAGGCGGCACTTCCCCGGCGGGCAGTACGCAACGGGTCACGCCGCGCTGCACGAAGATCGGGCCGGAGGCGCGATAGGGCGAGTGCAACGGCAGGTGCACATGGGACAGCAGGAGCAGTTCGCTGCCGCAGGGAGCATCGCTCAGGCTGATCCGGCAAGGGTGTCCTCCCGAATCGCCTGCCCAGCGGCGCTGGATTCCCAGTGCCGCCAGCGCGTTGTCACTCATCTCGAACAGGGGCAGGAAGGGGCGGTGGTCGATGCCACCGAGGTACCACGCGTGCATGGGCGTCTCCTGGGTTGTGCGCGGATTCTGCGCATGCGCCGGTCGTCCTGCTCGCCGTTTTCAGACCCGGCATCCCCCTCAAGCCGGGGAACACCACGGGAATCGCGCTGCAAGGCGCTAAGATGCGCGCGCCGCCCCGGCCGACGAGCGCTGCATGTCCCTGGATTTCCGCACCATCACCGTGCTTGGCTTCCTGCTCTGCATCGGCATTGCCGTGGGGTTCTCGCTGCTGCTGGTCGTGCTGCGCGGTCAGCCGGTGCTGCGCCAGTGGACCGCCAGCCTGTGGCTGCTGACCCTGGGCGTGACCCTGCTGGCGCTGCGCCCCTATCTGCCACTGGTGCCGGCCGTGCTGGCCGGCAATGCAGCGATGGCCGGCTGCGCGCTGATGATGCTGCGCGGCGTGGCGCTGCACCTGGAGCAGCCGTTGCCGCCGTGGCGGCCGTTGTTGATGACGGCCGCGTTCATGGCCTGCATCTTCGCCTTCCTGGTGCTGTGGCCGAACCTTGGCATGCGCCTGCAGGTATTCAGCGTGTTCGCGCTGGTTGTCGATGGCTGGATTGCATGGCTGCTGCTGCGCCATGCCCCGGCCCAGCAACGCACCAGTTGCCGGCTGGCCGCGGCGGTGTTCCTGGCCGAAGCCACCCTGTATGCCGTGCGCCTGTTCCTGCCGGTGGCCCCGGATGCCGGCGAGGACATCATGCGCACCGGTTCGCCGATGTTCGCCACCTATATCGCCGGAGTGATGCTGGAACTGGCGCGCTGCTTCGCGATGGTGCTGCTGCTGGTCGAGCGGATGCTGGTCGACCTGCGGCATGCGGCGCGCACCGACGGTCTGACCGGCCTGCTCAACCGCGGTGCCGTGCTGGCCGATGGCCAGGTGCGTCTGCAGAACCTGCGTCGACAAGGGCGGCCACTGGCGCTGCTGCTGGTGGATGTCGATCACTTCAAGCAGATCAATGACCGCTGGGGCCATCTGGCCGGTGACGAGGTACTGCGCCATTTCGCAGCGGTGCTGCAGCGCTGTGCACCGGGCCACGACGCCCTGCTGGGCCGTTACGGCGGTGAGGAGTTCGTGCTGGTGCTGGCCGGCAGCAGGCAGGACGACGCAATGGCAGGGGCCGAAGCGATCCGTGCCGCTCTGCAGCGGTGCCCGGCGCGCCTGGCCACCGGACCGGTGACGGTCACCGCCAGCATCGGCCTCGCCATGGACGAAGGCCAAGGCGACCTGTCCACGCTGCTGGCGGCGGCCGATGCGGCGCTGTACCGGGCCAAGGCGGAGGCCGCGATCGCCTGGCCTGCGCCGTAGCGGCCGGGAATCCGCCTCTGCCCATCGCCGCCGACGCGCTGCCCGTGTAAGTTGGGTCACATCTTCCGCGGCAGCCCGTCGTGGTCGGCAGGAACGTCCTCCAGGGGAAACACGCACGATGCAAAGACACCACCTCGCGCTGGCCGGAATGCTGGCCAGCCTGATGCTTGCCGGTTGCAGCCAAACGTCGTCTGTCGACGCGAAGGGCAGCACCGACGCGCCCAACCGCCGCTTCGGCACGATCGGCTTCCAGCCCTGCACCTTGTCCACCGTCGGCGCCAGCGCCAACGTGGAAGCCCAGTGCGCCACCCTGCAGGTGCCGGAGGATCGCGCCCATCCCGAAGGCCGCAGCATCGGCCTGCGCATCGCCTGGCTGGAATCCGGCGACGGCAGCAGCCAGCCCGATCCGGTGTTCTTCCTGGCCGGCGGCCCCGGCCAGGCCGCCAGCGAGGTGGCCGTCATCGTCGATAGCGCCCTGCGCCAGGTGCGCAAGCAACGCGACGTGTTCCTGATCGACCAGCGCGGCACCGGCGGCTCCAACCCGCTCAGCTGCCTGGGCGCCGACGGCAAGGAATTGCAGCTGGACGAAAACGAAGCGCCCTCCGAGGCCTCGCTGCGCGACTATGCCCAGCGATGCGCGGCTTCCCTGCAGGGGCGTGCGGACGCACGTTTCTACACCACCAGCGAAGCCATTGCTGATCTGGACGCAGTCCGCCAGGCCTTGGGTGTTGACCGGATCAATCTGATCGGTGCGTCCTACGGCACCCGCGTGGCCCAGCGCTATGCGGGTACCTATCCACAGCACACCCGCAGCATTGTCATCGATGGCGTGGTGCCGAATGAGCTGGTGGTGGGCGGCGATTTCGCCAGGACGTTCGAAAACGCGATCGCCCTGCAGTCGGCGCAGTGCCGCAAGGACGCTGCATGCAGCAAGCGCTTCCCGACCGATACCCGTGCGCAGCTGCGCAGCGTGGTCGAGACCCTGCGCCGTGCACCGGTTTCGGTCGAGTATCGCGATCCCGGCACCTACGACACCCGGGAAGATGTGCTGACACCGGACAGCGTGGTGGGCCTGGCTTTTGCGTTTTCCTACGTGCCCCAGTACGCCTCATTGCTGCCGCTGGTCCTTGATGAAGCCGCGCACGGCCGCTACGCGCCGCTCGCCTCGCTGGCGCGTGGTGCGAACCGCAGCATGGACTTCCAGATCAACCGCGGCATGCATTGGTCGGTGATCTGCAGCGAGGATGCGCCGCGCTACCATGCGCCGGCCGAGGATCCCGAGCGCCTGTTCGGCAACGACGTGGCAAGTTCCTTCTTCGCCGCCTGCCCGGCATGGCCGCACCGGCCGGCACCAGCCGCCAATGCCGTGCCGCTGCGCAGTGACGTACCGGCGCTGCTGCTCTCCGGTGAACTGGACCCGGTCACCCCGCCGCGCTACGCCGAGCAGGTACTGAAGGGCCTGCCCAACGGCCGAGCGCTGGTTGCCCGCGGGCAGGGCCACGGCACGCTCAACGCCGGCTGCATGCCGCGCCTGCTCGGCCAGTTCATCGACACCACCCAGGCCAAGGCGCTCGATGCCAGCTGCCTGGACACGCTGAGCTACGTGCCGGCGTTCACCTCGTTCAACGGATGGACTCCATGATCGTCGCCGACAACCTGCACAAGGCCTTCGATACCCGCACCGGCCGCATCCAGGCCGTGGCCAACGTCGGCTTCCGCGCCGCCGATGGCCAGATCACCGGCCTGCTGGGCCCCAACGGTGCCGGCAAGACCACCACCATGCGCATGCTGTACACGCTGATGACGCCCGACCAGGGCAGCATCAGCGTCGATGGCATCGATGCGGCACGCAATCCGGTGGACGTCCGCCGCCACCTGGGGGTGCTGCCCGATGCGCGCGGCGTGTACAAGCGCCTCACCGCACGCGAGAACATCGCCTACTTCGGCGAACTGCATGGCCTCTCGGCCCAGCACATCCGCGAGCGCATCGAAGTGCTGTCGCATGCACTGGACATGGGCGACATCCTCGATCGCCAGACCGATGGCTTCTCGCAGGGCCAGCGCACCAAGACCGCCATCGCCCGTGCACTGGTGCACGACCCGCGCAACGTCATCCTCGACGAACCTACCAACGGCCTGGACGTGATGACCACCCGCGCGCTGCGCCGGTTCCTGCTGGGGCTGCGCGAAGAAGGCCGCTGCGTGATCCTGTCCAGCCACATCATGCAGGAGGTGGGGGCGCTGTGCGACCACATCGTGATCATTGCCAAGGGCACGGTGATGGCCGCCGGCAGCGCCGATGAACTGCGCGCGCAGTCCGGTGAAACCAATCTGGAGGATGCGTTCGTGAAACTGATCGGCAGCGAAGAGGGCCTGCACGCATGAGCATGATGTCGACCCTGATGACGGTGATGCGCAAGGAGTTGCGTGACCTGTCGCGCGATCGCCGCACGCTGGCCCTGACCCTGCTGTTCGGGCCGCTGCTGTACCCGCTGTTGATCCTTGGCATGGGCAAGCTGTCCGAAAGCCGCGTGCGCACGCAGATCGAGCAGCCGTTGCAGATTCCCACCATCGGTGCCGAGCACGCGCCGAACCTGGTGCGCTTCCTGGCCGCGCAGGGCCTGAATGTCGCTGCGGCGCCGAAGGATCTGGCCGAGGCCATCCGCTCGCAGGACATCGACGTGGCGCTGCGCATCAGCCCGGACTTCGGCAAGGACTGGGCCGATGGCAAGCCGGCGCTGGTAGAGGTGATCCGCGACAGCACGCGGCGTGCCGCCGAGGTACCCACCGCGCGCCTGCAGGCGGCGTTGGCCACCTACAACGGGCAGGTGGGAGCGCTGCGGCTGATGGCACGGGGCATTGATGCCCAGGTTGCGCGGCCGCTGGACGTGGCCAGCCAGGACATGGCCAGTGCCGAAGCCAAGCGTGGCCTGATGCTGTCGGCGCTGCTGCCGATCCTGCTGACCCTCACCTCGTTCCTCGGCGGCGCCTACCTGGTGATGGACACCACCGCCGGCGAGCGTGAGCGTCAGTCGCTGGAGCCGCTGCTGGCCACGCCGGGATCGCGCAGCGCCATTGTCAGCGGCAAGATCGCCGCCGCCTGCATGGTTGGCTTCGCCTCGCTGCTGTTGACCCTGGCCGCGTTCAAGGTGAGCGCGCAGATTGCACCGGGCAATATCGGCCGCCAGCTCAACATGAACATCGTCGCCATGGTGCAGATGCTGCTGGTGATGTTGCCGATGCTGCTGATCGGCACCTCGCTGCTGACGTTCCTGGCCGCAGCGGCCAAGAGCATGAAGGAAGCGCAGAGCCACATGACCTGGCTGATGCTGCTGCCGATGCTGCCGGGCTATGCGCTGATTGCCTACCCGGTGAAGAGCCAGCTGTGGCAGTACGCAGTGCCGTTCCTGTCGCAGAACCAGATGTTGCTGAAGGTGATCCGCCACGAGACCATCACCCCCTCGGTGTGGGCGATCTACCTCGGCGCCAGCCTTGGCCTGGCCGCTGTGCTGTGGTTCGCCGCCGTGCGCCGGTACCACAACGAACGCCTGGCGATCTCCGGCTGAAGGCCTGGTAGCGCCGGGCCCTACCCGGCGGATGTCGAACGAGGCCCGGTCTTCCCGGGCCTCGTTGTTTCCAGGACTGCGTTGCCTGCCAAGCGGCGCAACGCTGGGCGATCACCGGCGCCCATCGCACGTGCAGACAGCCGGAGCGTTGGACACCTCACCCCTCCCCATACCGCGCAGGCGTCACGCCCATCTCGCGCTTGAACACGGCGATGAAGGCGCTGGGCGTGTTGTACCCCATCGACAGCGCGACGCTGATCACCGGCTCGCCGGACAGCAGGCGCGGCAGCGCCAGCAGCACGCGCAGTCGTTGCCGCCATTGGCCCAGCGTCATGCCGGTTTCGGCCAGCCAGTGGCGGGCGAGGCTGCGGCTGGACAGACCGCTGCTGGCGGCCCAGTCGTCGATGCTGCGGCTGTCGCGCGGGGCGCGTGCCAGGGCGGCGGCGATCCGGCGCAGGCGTCGGTCGCGCGGCTGCGGCAGAGCGAGCGGAAGCGGCGTGCTGGCGGTGATCTCATCGGCGATCACGCCGGCCAGGCGCTCCTGCGCAGCCTCCAGCACCCGATGGGGCCATCGCAGTGCACGAGCCGTCGCGGCCTGCAGCAGCACACTGGGCTGGAAAATACGGGGCGTCGCTGGCAGTTCCACGCAGGCCGCAGTGCTGAAGTACAGGCTCCAGCCATCGAACTCCTCTGCCTCCACCAGTGCGTGGGGCATCAAGGGCGGTATCCATGCGACGTGCCCGGCAGGAAGCAGCCACTGCAGATCCCCCGCTTCGATGCGCAGCACGCCGTGGTGGGCACCCAGCAGCTGGCCGCGCACATGCCGGTGGCGTGCTGTGCGGCGCCGACCGGACGCGCGCAGTTGCGACGACAGCACCGCGGGACCATCGCCGGCGTCCGCCAGAGCGGGGTCGATCAACGCAGGAAGTGTCTTATCTGCCATATTCATTGGCAGTTATACGGCAGAAACGCCAGCTGGCGCGCGCCACACTGGGCTCCGATCCCACAGGAGCATCCTCCATGCAGCCACACGACATCCTCCCCGACCATCAGAACGACGTCCAGGTGAACGGCGTGACCGTGCGCAAGGGCAGTGTCGGGGCGTTCCTCGTCAGCGTCCGCGACTGGCAGGATCCTGCCGGCGATCCGGCCGCGCGCGCCACTGCCGAAGCGGATCTGCGTGCGCTGCTGCCGGGCCTGCATGCGCTGGGCCTGTTCCAAGTGCTGACAGCGCGCGATCCGGCACTGCAGCGGCTGATCGACGCGGCAGCCTGAAACGCACAAGGCCCGGACATGCCGGGCCTTGATCGAGCGTCGCCGGGCCAGGCCCGGCGCTACCACGGCGTGCCTCAGCCGTTGCCCGGCGCGAACACCAGGGTGCGGCGGGTGGTCACCGGCGCGCTGACGGGCTCGAAGCGCCAACGCTTCACGGCATTCAGGGCTTCACGGTCGAACACGCGGCTCGGCGTTGCGCGCAGCACGCGGGCGTTCACCACCGAGCCGTCGGTGCCAACGGTGATCTCCACCAGCACTTCACCGGAGGTGCCCGAACGCAGGGCTTCGCCCGGATAGCGCGGCGCCGGGGTGCTGACCGGACGCAGGGTGGGCGCGGCCGAAGCTGCGGCCTGGCGCGCCGCGCTGGCCTGCTGGGCGGCCGCCTGCTGCTGCTTCTGCTCGGCCTCGCGGCGGGCGGCGGCCTGGCGCTCGGCTTCCTGGCGCTCGCTGTCGCGGCGCGCGGCATCCTGCTGGGCGGCAATCTGCTTGGCGGCGTCGGCTTCCTTTGCGCGCTGCTCGGTCAGGCGTTGCTGCTCGGTCTGCTGCTTGCTGCGGTCCTCGGCGTCCTTCTTCGCCTTTTCGGCTTCAGCCTCGGTGCGCTTGGCCGCGTTCTGCACGCCCTTGGCCAGGCCGTCCTTCAGGCGCGGCAACGCTGGCGCAGAGGCGTCCACCTTCTCGATCAGTGCCACGAGGCGCTGCGCTTCGGTGTAGTCCTCGCGGCCCAGGTGCTGTTCGGCGGCGATCAGGGTATAGGGCAGCAGGTCAGTCAGCGCGCTCTTCACCGAGGCGTCGTCCGGGGTCTTGTCACGCAGGGCGAGGTAGTACTCGATGGCGTTGTCGCCGGCCGGTGCGTACATGCGGTTCTCGCGCAGCGCCTGGCTGGCCGACTCGCGCAGCTGCTCGGTGCCCATCGACTGCACCTTGGCAGCGACCACCGGTGCGGCGGGCGCCGTGGCGGCAGGCGCGGTGGCGGCAGCGGGTGCCGCGGGTTCTTCCTTGCCCGAGCAGGCGGCCAGTGCCAGTGCCAGGGCAACCGGCAGCCACCGGCGCGCGGCGGTGATCGTTGAAACGTGCGACATCCTGCTCCCCTCTAGAAGACGACGTGACGTAAATCATTGATACGCATGGCCGGGACCTGCAGTCCGGGCGCGGCAGGGTGACGTTTCCCGACGCCACCGCCGGCAACGGCGAGGGTGCAATCTAGCATCCCGGCCACCGCCGCGTACAAGGGGCGGTGGCCGGGACGGGCAACGGCGTCATGCCGCTGCTGGCAACGACATCAGTGGTCGTGCGACTTGTCGTGCGGCTTGCTGTGGCCGTTGGACATCAGCTTGTCGGTCCAGGCGATGCCGATCGCCGACAGGATGAACACGCAGTGGATGATGGTCTGCCACAGCACGCCTTCCTGGGTCATGGTCGTGCAGGTATCGACGCCAGCGTTGTAGAAACTGGTCGACGCCGACGACACTGCCGCTGCCCATTGTTCCGGCTTGCACAGTGGCAGTCCCTTCAGCGCGCTGGTGGCAATGAAGGTCTTCAACAGGTGGATCGAGGAGATGCCGATGATCGCCATCGCCAGCTTCACCTTCAGCACGCTCGCGTTGACGTGGCTCAGCCATTCCGGCTGGTCCGGGTGGCCTTCCAGGCGCAGGCGCGAGACGAAGGTCTCGTAGCCGCCGACGATCACCATCACCAGCAGGTTGGAGATCATCACCACGTCGATCAGGCCCAGCACGATCAGCATGATCTGCTGTTCGCCCATCGACACCGAATGGGACAGCAGGTGCCACAGTTCCTTGCCGAACAGGAACACGTAGACGCACTGGGCAAGGATCAAGCCCAGGTACAGCGGAAGCTGCAGCCAGCGCGAGGCGAAGATCAGCGAGGACAGCGGGGACAGGGGGCGGGGACTGTGGCTCATGCAGGACAGTGCGTTTCGGGGGAGCCGCGAGGTTACCGGCCCGCCATGACGGTGCCAACCCAACTCACGCACTAGACTTCAGGTTCCTTTCCGCACCCCGAGCCGACGCCATGATCGACCTGTATTACTGGCCTACCCCGAACGGCCACAAAGTGACCCTGCTGCTGGAGGAAACCGGCCTGGAGTACCGCATCCACCCGGTCAACATCGGTTCGGGCGACCAGTTCAAGCCGGAATTCCTCGCCATCTCGCCCAACAACAAGATGCCGGCCATTGTCGACCAGGCCCCGGCCGATGGCGGCGCCCCGCAGAGCGTGTTCGAATCCGGCGCCATCCTGCTGTACCTGGCCGAGAAGACCGGCCGGTTCCTGCCCAGTGACCCGCGCGGCCGTGTGACCACGCTGGAATGGCTGTTCTGGCAGATGGCTGGCCTGGGCCCGATGAGCGGCCAGATGGGCCACTTCAACGTGTACGCACCGGAGAAGATCCCGTACGCGATCGAGCGCTACGACAGCGAAGTGCGCCGCCTGCACGGGGTGATGGACAAGCGCCTGGCCCAGACCGCGTTCCTCGCCGGCGACGACTACACCATCGCCGACATGGCCAGCTACCCGTGGATCGGCGCCTACGACAAGCTGCCGGTGGATTTCACCGCGTTCCCGAACCTCAAGCGCTGGCATGAAGCGATTGCCGCACGCCCGGCCACGCAGCGCGCCTATGCCCTGCGCCAGCAGGTGAACCCGAATGCCGGCAAGCCGCTGAGCGACGAAGAGCGCAAGCACCTGTTCGGGAACCGCTGACCGCCCGGGGGTCGGATCCCTTTGCAGCGCAAAGGGCTCTGACCCCAGTACCCGGGCATGGGCAAAAGGTCATGCTGCCTTCCCGCACGGGCTTGGTTAGGATGGGGCACGACCGCCCCGCATCCAGCGCGGGGGCGGACCTGCCGTTTGCCGGGATCCTCCATGCGCCACCTGTTCGCCTCGCTCGCCCTCATGCTCGCCACCAGTACCGCCGCCCACGCTGAAAAGCTGACCCTGGAAGCCATCACCGGCCCGCTGCCGTTGTCCGGCCCGACCCTGATGAAGCCGAAGGTGGCGCCGGACGGTTCGCAGGTCAGTTTCCTGCGCGGCAAGGACAGCGACCGCAACCAGCTGGACCTGTGGACCTACGACATCGGCAGCGGCCAGACCCGGCTGCTGGTCGATTCCAAGGTGGTGCTGCCCGGCACCGAGACTCTCAGCGACGAAGAGAAAGCCCGCCGCGAACGCCAGCGCATCGCCGCGATGACCGGCATCGTCGATTACCAGTGGTCGCCGGACGCGCAGCGCCTGCTGTTCCCGCTGGGTGGCGAGCTGTACCTGTACGACCTCAAGCAGCAGGGCCAGGCCGCGGTGCGCCAGCTGACCCACGGTGAAGGCTTCGCCACCGACGCCAAGCTGTCGCCCAAGGGCGGCTTCGTCAGCTTCATCCGCGGCCGCAACCTGTGGGTGATCGATCTGGCCAGCGGCAAGCAGCTGCAGCTGACCCGCGACGGCAGCACCACCATCGGCAACGGCGTGGCCGAATTCGTCGCTGACGAGGAAATGGACCGCCACACCGGTTACTGGTGGGCACCGGATGATTCGGCCATTGCCTTTGCCCGCATCGACGAATCGCCGGTGCCGGTACAGAAGCGCTACGAGGTCTATGCCGACCGCACCGACGTGATCGAGCAGCGTTACCCGGCCGCCGGTGATGCCAACGTGCGCGTGCAGCTGGGCGTGATCGCACCGGCCGCCGATGCGCAGCCGCGCTGGGTCGACCTCGGCAAGGAACAGGATATCTACCTGGCGCGCGTCGATTGGCGCGATGCGCAGCACCTGAGTTTCCAGCGCCAGTCGCGTGACCAGAAACAGCTGGACCTGGTGGAAGTGGCGCTCGACTCCAACCGCCAGCGCGTGCTCGCCCATGAGACCAGCCCGACCTGGGTGCCGCTGCACAACAGCCTGCGCTTCCTGGAAGACGGCAGCGTGTTGTGGTCGTCCGAGCGTACCGGCTTCCAGCACCTGTACCGCATCGACAGCAAGGGCAAGGCCACTGCACTGACCCACGGCAACTGGCCGGTGGACGAACTGCTGGCGGTCGATGAGAAGGCCGGCAAGGCCTACTTCCGCGCTGGCATCGAAACCTCGCGCGAAAGCCAGATCTACGCGGTGTCGCTGCAGGGCGGCGAGCCCCAGCGCCTGTCGAAGGCGCCGGGCATGCACAGCGCCAGCTTCGCACGCAACGCCAGCGTCTATGTCGACAGCTGGTCCAACAGCAGCACCCCGCCGCAGATCGAACTGTTCCGCGCCAATGGCGAAAAGATCGCCACCCTGCTGGAGAACGATCTGGCCGATCCCAAGCATCCGTATGCGCGTTACCGCGACGCGCAGCGTCCGATCGAGTTCGGCACGCTCACCGCTGCTGACGGCAAGACCGCGCTGAACTACAGCATCATCAAGCCGGCCGGCTTTGATCCGTCCAAGCGCTACCCGGTGGCGGTGTATGTCTACGGCGGGCCGGCCAGCCAGACCGTCACCGACAGTTGGCCCGGCCGTGGCGACCACCTGTTCAACCAGTACCTGGCCCAGCAGGGCTACGTGGTGTTCTCGCTGGACAACCGCGGCACCCCGCGTCGTGGCCGCGACTTCGGCGGCGCGCTGTACGGCAGGCAGGGTACGGTGGAAGTGACCGACCAGCTGCGTGGCGTGGCGTGGCTGAAGCAGCAGCCGTGGGTGGATCCGGCGCGCATCGGCGTGCAGGGCTGGTCGAACGGCGGCTACATGACCCTGATGCTGCTGGCCAAGGCCTCCGACAGCTATGCCTGTGGCGTGGCCGGTGCACCGGTGACCGACTGGGGCCTGTACGACAGCCACTACACCGAGCGCTACATGGACCTGCCGGTGCGCAATGAAACCGGGTACCGCGAAGCGCGCGTGCTGACCCATATCGACGGCCTGCGCTCGCCGCTGCTGCTGATCCATGGCATGGCCGACGACAACGTGCTGTTCACCAATTCGACCAGCCTGATGAGCGCGCTGCAGAAGCGCGGACAGCCGTTCGAACTGATGACCTACCCGGGTGCCAAGCATGGCCTGTCCGGCGCCGATGCCCTGCATCGCTACCGCGTGGCCGAAGCCTTCCTGGGACGCTGCCTGAAGCCCTGATCCTCTGCCGGGAAGGAGCCCGCCGATGACCCTGCCACCGCCGATCCCCAGCCACGATCCGCCGTCCACCGGTTGGTGGCGCCGCCACTGGCGCTGGGCGATGCCGCTGACAGTGGTGCTGGTGCTGGGTGGGGCAGGGGGCGTGGTGGCCTGGAGCGTGCTGCGCTGGAGCGAGGCGGCGCGCGAGAGCCCGCCGATGCGTGAAGCACTGCGCCGCGCCGGCTGCAGCATCGAACTGGTGGAAGCGTTCGGCGAACCACTGCATGCCGAATCGATGCCGCTGGGCAGCATGCAGACCGCGATCAACGGCCAGCGCGACGTCGGCCTGACCGTGGCGCTGGAGGGCCCGCATGCACGCGGCCGCTTGTTCGTGAAGGGCACCCGCAGTGACGACGTCTGGGATTACCCGGTGATGTACGTGCTGGCCGAGGACAAGCAGACTTTCGACCTGACCGCGCTGGATGACGATGAGGCTGCGCACGAATGCGCGCTGCAGGCGTGCCGCGATCGCGGCGAATGCCCGCTGGCCGCCGCGTTGTGACCTCCGAGGGCAAGGCGACGGGGTAGAGTCGACTGTTAGTCGACTGCTCTTCGATCAGATAGCAGAAATCCCGCGCTGCGCGCGATGGTCGACTGACAGTCGACTCCACACCCCCCAGGTTTTCGCGGAGCCCGTCCGCACTACCCGGTCGCCATGACTTCCCGCCGATTGTCGCCATCGCTGTGAGCGCGTAGGGTGCGGTCAACCCTGTCCTGGAGTGCACCATGAAGCCGATTGCGTTGGCCGTTGCCCTGGCGCTGAGCGCCGCCCCGCTGCTGTCCGCACCGCCGGCGCTGGCCGCACCCGCCGCCAAGGCCGTCACCCCGGCCAGCCCGGCCTGGGTCGCCCGCAGCAATGCGCTGGCGCAGATCCTGCTCGATGCCCAGGGCCCGTTCCAGCCGGAAGAAACCGGCTTCTTCGGCGTGCCCGGCTACGACGACAAGGTGGCCGATCTCGGCCCGGACAACGGCAAGCGCTACCGCGCGGCGATGGCCAAGGCCCGCGACGAACTGAAGGCGAAGCTGGCGACCGAGAAGGATCCCAACGTCCGCCAGGACCTGGAGATCATGATCCACGCCGCCAACCAGAACATTGAAGGCAGCGAGCTCAACGAGAAGTACCTGCTGCCGTGGAGCGACGCGCCGCAGACCGTATTCAGTGGCCTGAACCTGCTGCTATCCGACCAGGTGCCGGCCGAGCGCCGCGCCAAGGCGATCGATCGCCTCAAGGCCTATGCCGGCCTGCAGCCGGGCGGCACCGCCTTCACCACGCTGGCCCGCCAGCGCTACGAAGAGCGGCTCAAGGACAGCAGCCTGCTGCAGCCGACGAAGATCGAAGTGCAGCAGTCGCTGGACAACGTCGAGACCTACATCACCGGCATCGAGTCGCTGCTGAAGAAGTACCAGATCGCCGGCGCCGATGAGGCGATGAAGACGCTGGCCGGGCAGATGAAGGACTACGCCGCCTGGACGCGCACGACCGTGCTGCCGAAGGCACGTGCCGATGCACGCCTTCCGGCGCCGCTGTACGCCTACCAGCTCAAGCAGGTCGGTATCGACATCGACCCGAAGCTGCTGATGCAGCGCGCGCAGCTGGAGTTCATGGAAACCCGCTCGGCGATGCAACAGCTGGCGCCGCTGGTGGTGAAGGACAAGGGCCTGAAGGTGGCCGACCCGAGCGACCCGGTGGCGGTGATCCGCGCGCTGAAGGCCGACAAGATCGCCGACGACCAGCTGGAAGGCCACTACCGCAAGGTGATCGATGCGATCGATCCGCTGATCCGCGAGCACGCCATCGTCGACGTGCCCAAGCGCGCCATGCAGATGCGCCTGGGCTCGGCGGCCGAGAGCGCGGCCAGCCCGGCCCCGCACTTCCTGCCGGCGCCGCTGGTCAACAACACCGGGCAGCAGGGCACCTTCGTGCTGCCGCTGGGCAACCCGGCCGCCGGCCCGGGCGCGCAGTACGACGATTTCAACTTCGGCGCGGCGGCGTGGACGCTGAGCGCGCATGAAGGCCGCCCCGGCCACGAGCTGCAGTTCACCGCCATGGTCGAGCGCGGCGTGTCGCTGGCGCGCACCATGTTCGCGTTCAATTCGGTGAACGTGGAAGGCTGGGCGCTGTATGCCGAAGCCGAGATGGTGCCGTACGAGCCGCTGGACGGGCAGATGATCGCGCTGCAGTTCCGCCTGCTGCGAGCCGCGCGCGCCATGCTCGACCCGATGCTCAACCTCGGCCTGACCGACCGTGCCAACGGCGAGCGCGTGCTGATGGAGCAGGTCGGCCTGTCCAAGGCGATGGCCACCCAGGAGCTGGACCGCTACATGGTGCGCATGCCGGGTCAGGCGGGCAGCTACTTCTACGGCTACACCCGTATCCTGGAACTGCGCATGCAGACCGAGCTGGCGCTGGGCGCGAAGTTCGACCGCCTGGCGTTCAACAACTTCCTGCTCGACCAGGGCCTGCTGCCGCCGGACCAGCTGGCCGACGCGGTGAACAAGGTGTTCGTGCCGAAGTACAAGTGATGCCTGCGCCGGGGTCGGATTCCTTTCCGCGGGAAAGGGCTCTGACCCCAGCGGGTACCGGCAACGCCCATCCACGCATGGCGTGGATCTACCGGGTCAGCGTTGCGGCTGCGGCGTGATCACCTGCGTCGGCAGCCGTGCCGGCGGTTCCGAGTTCGGCACCCAGATTGCCACGCCGGCGGCGCGCTTCTGCGTGGTCGGAATGCCGATGCCGACGCCACCGCCGACATGCGAGCCGAAGCTGCCGGCACCGACCGACATGCCGACCGGCGAACCGCTGCTGCCCACGCCCACCAGCACCACGCCGTTGGCACCCAGTGCCGCGGCTTCACGCTTCAGGCGCGCCACCGCAGCATCGGTCTGGCCCTGGGTACCGAAACCCACCGCAGAGGCCGATTCCAGCTGGGCGATTTCCTGGGAGCCGGCCGGCGGCGTCGAGTAGATCTGCACCAGCGCCGGATCGATCGGCGCGCGGGCGCGGCCCAGCATCACCTTGGAGGTGCTGGCACAACCGGCTGCGGCCAGCAGCATTGCCGCCAATGCGGCCCAACGAACGTTCATGGCATCACCCCTGCAGGACTGGTTGCGATGATCGGCGGGCCACTCTGAATCGGCGCCAACACCCGGGCCAAGGCACGCACGGCAGCACGCTAGCACGGGTCGGGTGACAGTCCTGCAATGGCAGTAGGCGGCGGCAGCGGGAACGACTATGGTGGGGACAGGAACCAAAGGCAGGAGAACGGCATGGGCGTGATCAGTCTGTTGTGGGGCGTACTGGCGCTGTTGTGGATGATCCTGGCGCTGATTCCGCTGCTGGGCTGGGGCAACTGGTTCCTGATCCCGTTCGCTGCGGTCGGTGCGGTCATCGCCGCGCTGGGCATCCTGTTCACCCACCCGAGCAAGCGCGGCCGGGCCTGGGCCGGGCTGGTCCTGAACGGCATCGTGGTGGTGGTCGGCATCCTGCGTCTTGGCCTGGGCGGCGGCGTGATCTGAACCCTGGCCCAGGTGCGACAGGGCGTCGCAGGCGCGCGGCCGGTGGCCGGGCAGGGGCGTACAATGAATGGCTGCGCGAGCCTCCCGCGTGCCTGTGAATCCGCGCCCCGCGCGGCTGCCCCATGATCATCCGACCCCGTCCCCACGGCTGGCAACTGCTGTACATCCTGCGCGGCTCGATCGTCAAAGCGATCGCGCCGAAGGTGCTGGCCATCCTGATCCTGTCCATCGCCGTGGCTGCGGTGGTGGAACTGGCGCCACCGACCGGCATCGAACGCGTCTCGGTCACGCCGTTCACCCTGCTGGGCCTGGTGCTGTCGATCTTCCTCAGCTTCCGCAACAGCGCCTGCTACGACCGCTGGTGGGAAGGCCGCAAGCTGTGGGGCCAGCTGGTCTACGAATCGCGTTCCCTGGCGCGCCAGGTGAACCTGCTGCTGGCCGATGACGCCGGCCGCCGCCGCCGCATCGCCTACCTCACCACTGCCTTCGCCCATGCGCTGGCTGCGCGCCTGCGTGGCCGCATCGTGGCCCTGGCGGCACTGCCGTGGCTGGACAAGCGCCAACGCGAGCAGCTGGGCCAGCGCGAGAACGTGCCCGATGCACTCCTGGCGATGATCGCGGCCGAACTGGCGCAGGCGCTGCGTAGCGGCGAGCTGGAGCCGATCCTCTATGCCCAGCTTGAAGAGCGCCTGCACGCGATGTCGTCGATCCAGGCCGGCTGCGAGCGCATCCTCAGTACGCCGTTGCCCTTCGCCTACACCCTGCTGCTGCACCGCTGCGCGTGGATGTTCTGCGTGCTGCTGCCGTTCGGCCTGGCCAGTTCGCTGGGCTGGGGCACGCCGGTGCTGTCGGCGGTGCTGGCCTACGCCTTCTTCGGCCTGGACCAGCTGGGTGAAGAAATGGAAGACCCGTTCGGCCTGGAGCCGAACGACCTGCCGCTGGACGCGCTGGTGCGCACGATCGAGATCGACCAGCTCGACGCGCTCGGCGAACGCCCCCTGCCCGAACCCCTGCTGCCGCAGGGCTACCTGTTGCAATAGCCACTCCTCGGAGCCTGCCATGTCCCATCCGCTGTACCGCCCCCGCCGCATGCGCCACGACGAGTTTTCGCGCCGCCTGATGCGCGAGAACACGCTGACCACCGACGACCTGATCTACCCGGTGTTCGTGCACGAACAGGCCGGCCGCACCGCGGTGCCGTCGATGCCGGGCGTGGAGCGGCTGTCGATCGAAGAGCTGCTGAAGGTGGCCGAAGAGGCGCTGGAACTGGGCATTCCGGTGATCGACCTGTTCCCGGTGATCGACCCGTCGCTGAAGTCGCTGGACGCATCGGCGGCGTGGGCCGAGGACGGCCTGGCACAGCGCGCGATCCGCGCGCTGAAGTCGCGCTTCCCGGAACTGGGGGTGATGACCGACGTGGCGCTGGACCCGTACACCACCCACGGCCAGGACGGCATCATCGACGACAAGGGCTACGTGCTGAACGACATCACGGTCGAAGCGCTGGTCAAGCAGTCGGTGTCGCACGCCGAGGCCGGCGCGGACATCGTCTCGCCGTCGGACATGATGGACGGCCGCATCGGTGCGATCCGCCGCGCGCTGGATGCCGACCACCACCTCAACGTGCGCATCATGGCCTACTCGGCCAAGTACGCCTCGGCCTTCTACGGCCCGTTCCGTGATGCAGTGGGCAGTGCCGCCAGCCTCGGCAAGGCCGACAAGAAGACCTACCAGATGGATCCGGCCAACGGCGACGAGGCCCTGCGCGAGATCGCGCTGGACCTGGAAGAAGGCGCCGACATGGTGATGGTCAAGCCGGGCATGCCCTACCTGGACCTGGTGCGCCGGGTGAAGGAGACCTTCGGCGTGCCGACCTTCGCCTACCAGGTGAGTGGCGAGTACGCGATGATGAAGGCCGCCTTCGCCAATGGCTGGCTGGACGAGCGCGCCTGCGTGATGGAGTCGCTGCTGGGCTTCAAGCGCGCCGGCGCCGATGGCGTGCTGACCTATTTCGCGCCGCAGGTGGCGCGTTGGCTGCGCGAGCGCTGACAATAGCGCCTCGATAGACGGAGGAATGCGCGATGGGACCCGAACTGGGATGGATGCAATGGCTGATCTGGGGCATCGGTACGCTGGTGTTCGGTGCCATCATCGTCGGCGTCTTCATCGCTGCCTGGCGGGCCGGCAAGCGCCCGCCGGAGCAGCTCTCCGCCGCCCGCCACGTGGCCCGTGAGCAGGCCCTGCCGGAGAGCGTGCAGGCCGAGCTGGCCGCGCTGAACCAGCGCAAGGACAATGGCCAGCTGAGCGAGGTCGAGTACGAGCAGCAGCGCGCGAAGGTGTTGTCGCGCTGACCCTGCCGCTTCTACGCGGGTGGGTGCCAACCTTGGTTGGCACTTTCCTGCATGCCAACCAAGGTTGGCACCTACCACGGCCATCCACGCACGGCGTGGATCTACCGCACGCACCCGGCCACCGCCGCCACCTTCGGCACCGCCAACCGGTACACATCCACGCCACCGGCACGCGGTGCCCTGGCCGCGTTGCTGGCGACCAGCATCTCGCCCGGCTTGGCATTGTCGATCAACGGCGCGCCGGTCCAGCCACTGGCCTGGTTGAACGACAGCCCCAACGGTTGCAGCGCCGCGCCACTCCACGCGCAGCCGGTGCTCCACACCTGCTCGGTCGCGCCGCTGCCGCGGCTGAACACCACCGCGCCGTCGTTGCCCAGCCAGTCGCCGTCGGTCTCGTCGTCGGCGCTGTTCAACGCGGCCAGTGCGGTGGCCGGGCCACGCATGCCCTGCGCGTCCAGTGACGCCACGAACAGGTCCCAGCCCGCGCCGCGACCCTGCTGGCGGGAAAACAACAGCCGCTGGCCGTCCGCACTCACGGCCGGCCCGCGCTCATCCCGGCGTCCACCGTCGCCCGCCAAGGGCTGCGCCTTGCCGAGCTGGCCGTCGGCTTCCACCGTGGCCCGGTACAGCGCCAGCGCGCCCTCGCGGCCGGCCGCGAACAGCAGCCAGCGGCCATCACGGCTGAAGTAGGGATCGCGGGCCTCGCCGACCACGCCCACCGGCAGCGCCTGCGCCTGCTGCCAGCGGCCCTCGACCACGCGTGCCTGCCACAGGCCCCAGCCCGCCTCGCCGCGGCGTGCGAACACGATGCGCTGGCCGTCGGCGCTGATCGTGGCGCGGCCCTCGTCGGCACGGGTCGAGACCACGCCCATGCCTTCGATGCCGTACTCGTTCAACGCCATCGCCACAGGGGCAGAGAGTAGACTGGCGGCAAGCACCAGCAGGGGCGGGGTGATGCGCATCATCCGGGTCCGTGCACGAAAGAGCACCAGTCTAGCCAGCTTGAGGATTCCATGACCGACCGTTACGCCGTCTTCGGACACCCCGTTGCCCACTCGAAGTCGCCGCAGATCCACGCGACGTTCGGTCGCCAGGAAGGCATCGCGGTGGATTACCGCGCGATCGACCTGGCTCCGGATGCGTTCCTGGGCGGCCTGGAAGCCTTCGCCGCCGAGGGCGGTGTCGGCGCCAACGTCACCTCGCCGCACAAGGAAGCCGCGTTCTCGGTGTGCACCACGCTGACCGCACGTGCGCGCCGCGCCGGCTCGGTCAACACGCTGCTGCGCAAGGGCGACCGTTGGCACGGTGACACCACCGACGGCATCGGCCTGGTGCGTGACCTGACCGATCGCCACGGCCTGGACCTGCGTGGCCGCCGCATGCTGCTGATCGGCGCTGGCGGCTCGGCGCGCAGCGTCGCCCCAGCCTTCCTCGATGCCGGCATCACCGAGCTGGTGGTGGTCAACCGCACGCCGGAACGCGCCGATGAGCTGATCGACGCGATGGGTGAACCCGGCCGCGCGATCAGCCGCTACTGGGAAGACCTGCGCGAGCTGGGCGACTTCGAACTGATCGTCAATGCCACTTCGGCCGGCCGCGACCGTGACGTCGAGTTCAAGCTGCCGCTGTCGCTGGTCAATTCGATGACCACCGCCGTCGACCTGAACTACGGCGAGGCGGCCATCGCCTTCCTGGCCTGGGCGCGCGCAGCGAACTGCCGCAACACCGTCGATGGCCTGGGCATGCTGGTCGAACAGGCCGCCGAGAGCTTCCTGCAGTGGCACGGCGTGCGCCCGCAGACCGATGAGGTCTACCAGTCGCTGCGCGAGGGTGCGGCGGTACTGGCCGGCGAGGATTGAGCGATGGACAACGCAACCCTGCTGGTGACCGTGCTGAGCATGGTGGGCGTGCGCCTGCCGGTGCTGATCGCGCTGTGCGTCGGGCTGGTCTGGGTGGTGGGCGCACCGCGCGATGCCACCCGCACCGGCGCTCTGGTCGGCCTGCTGCTGTTGCTGCTGGCCAGCCTTGGTGGCATGGCGGCGGGCATCCTGCCAATGTGGATGGTGCGCAGCGGTGATTTCAGTGCCGTGTCCAGCCTGAGCGCCATCCTCGGCGTGCTGCATTTCGCGCTGGCGATGGTCGAGGCCATCGGCGTGGTGCTGGTGGTGTGGGCGCTGGTGCGCCTGCTGCGTACCCGTACGCTCCCGGGCGCCTGAACGGTCGCGCCGGGTCAGGCCCGGCGTATCTGCCCCTGGGACGGTCCCGCCATTGGACCGTGACCGTCGCCAGGCGTCGTCGCTGGCCCGTTCAGGGTGCCAGCGGCGGGGAACGTGGCCGGCCATGCGACAATGACCGGCCTGATCCAGCCACGGTAAATCCCGGCGTGACCGAAACCGTTGCCGCTCCGCGCACGCTCGATGACACCTTGAAGGATGCGATCCGCAAGGCGTACACGACGCTGCAGGCCAATACACCCGGCTTTTCCACCCGCCGTTCGCAGAGCCAGATGATCGGCGTGGTGTCGCGCGCGCTGTCGAAAAGCGGCGGCGTCGGCGTGGTCGAGGCGCCCACCGGCGTCGGCAAGAGCCTGGGCTACCTCACCGCGGGCGTGCCGATCGCGCTGGCGAGCAAGAAGAAGCTGGTGATCAGCACCGGCACCGTGGCGCTGCAGTCGCAGCTGGTCGAGCGCGATATCCCGAATTTCCTCAAGGCCACCGGCCTGGAAGCGACCGTTGCGCTGGCCAAGGGCCGTACCCGCTACCTGTGCACGCGCAACGCCGCCGAGGCGCAGGGCGAGGGCGCGCAGGGCGGCATGTTCGAGGATGATGCGCCGCTGTTCGACCGGCCGCTGGCGCCGATCGAGATGGACATCGCCAAGCGCCTGACCGATGCCTTCACCGGCGGCAGCTGGGATGGCGACATCGACAACGCCCCGGAAACCATCAGTCCCGGCCTGCGCAGCCGCATCACCACGCCGGCCTCGGGCTGCGCCGGGCGCCGTTGCGCCTACTCGGCGCAATGTGCGGTGCTGCGGTCGCGCAATACTGTGCGTGATGCGCAGATCGTGGTCACCAACCACGCGCTGCTGCTGTCGGCACTGTCGATCGGCGACAGCGACAATGGCCAGCCGCTGATCGCACCGCCGTCGGACATGCTGCTGGTGCTGGACGAAGGCCACCACATTGGCAACGTGGCGATCGACCAGGGCGCGGCAAGCCTGGCGCTGGATGAAATGGCCAAGCGCACCGGCCGCCTGCAGATCCTGATCGCCGGTGCTTACCGCGCGGTCGACAAGGACCGCCTTGGCAACCTGCTGCCGAACGAAGCGATCGAAGTGGCCAGCAACGTGGCCAAGCAGCTGCGCGCGTTCCGTGACCACATCGAGCGGGTGTGGATGCCGGCACCGGCCGACGAGGAGCCGATGTGGCGCGCCGCCAACGGCCGCCTGCCCGAGGCCTGGCGCGAGCCGATCGAAGCGCTGGCCGACGATACCCGCAGCCTCTACAACTGGGCGCATGCCGCTACCGCGCAGGTGGCCAAGGGCAAGCCGGACGACGCCGCGCGCGAGCGCCTGCAGCGCAACCTGGGCATGGCGCTGGAGATGATCGAACAGCAGTACAACCTGTGGCAGGCCTGGCGGCGCGAGGACAAGGACGGCGCGCCGCCGATGGCGCGCTGGGTCACCGCCACCCGCGACGGCGACCTGGTGCTGCACGGCTCGCCGGTATCGGCCGCGCACGTGCTGCGCAAGCTGCTGTGGGATGAAGTGGATTCGGTGGTGATGACCTCGGCCACCCTCACCGGCGGCGGCGACTTCCAGTCGCTGGCGATCGACAACGGCATCCCCGAAGAGGCCGAGATGGTCTCGCTGTCCTCGCCGTTCGACCTGCCCAACCAGGCCGAACTGATCGTGCCCAGGTTCCCGGTCACCCCGGACGACCGCGAAGGGCATCCGCGCGAAGTGGCGCGTTACCTGGACACCGAACTGGATTGGGCCAAGGGCTCGATGGTGCTGTTCACTTCACGCTGGAAGATGGAGAAGGTGGCCGGCCTGATGTCGGCCGCGCGCCGCAAGCAGGTGCTGGTGCAGGGCGAGATGTCCAAGACCCGGCTGATCGACGAACATCTGCGCCGTGTCGCGGCGGGTGAGGGCTCGGTGCTGTTCGGCCTGAACTCGTTCGGCGAAGGCCTCGACCTGCCCGGCGAAGCCTGCACCACGGTGGTGATCACCCAGGTGCCGTTCGCGGTGCCGACCGATCCGCAGACCGCCACGCTCAGCGAATGGTTCGAGGGGCGCGGGCTCAATGCGTTCAACCTGATCGCCATTCCGCACGCGCTGCGCACGCTGACCCAGTTCGCCGGTCGCCTGATCCGCACCTCCACCGACACCGGCCGCGTGGTCATCCTCGATTCGCGGTTGCTGACCCGCCGCTACGGCAAGCGCATCATCGACGCCCTGCCGCCGTTCAAGCGCGTGATCGGCTGAGGCGGGGTCGGATCCCTTCCGCAGGAAGGGCTCTGACTCCAGCACGCGCGCTGGCGCTCAACCGCCCTCCGGCTTCCGGCAGCCTGGCCCATAGGCCTCCACGTAGGGTTTGCCGAAGCAGCGCAGCAGTCCATCAAGCACGTCCAGGTTCGGCGGCCACGGCATCTGCACCTGCTGCCCGCCCTCGGTGGTGAAGTGGTAGCGACCGTCCTTGATGTTCTCCGCCATCGCGTTGGGCGTCGGTATCGCGACCAGCCTCGCACGAGCCATCTCCAGGGCGCTGCGGTCTTGGCGCAGGAACGCGACCATGCCGTCCACGTAGGCATTCCAGTAACCCGGGTCGCCCCCGCCTACCGGCTTGTGGCTGCGTTCCATAAGCGCAATCGCCTGCGCGGTCTGCCCCAGCTCCGCGCGCAGCTGGCCCTCGTGCCACGTGATGATGACATTGCCTTCTGCCTTGGGCAGCGCGCCGTAGGCGGACAGCAGATCTGCAGCTTCGCGGGTACAACCACGGTCGGCCAACGGGCGCCAGCCACCTGCCAGGTCCTGATCGAACCGGCCAGGTTCCATCGCCAGCATTGCTGCACGGTCGTAGCTGCAGTCGGGTGCTTTGGGTGGTTCTGCCGAAGTGCCCATGGCAGCGGCCAGGGCAAGCGAAAGCAACGTCATCACAACCTCCGTGTTGGTGTTTCGTCCTACCTTACCGCTATTGGCTGGAATCGGGGTCAGAGCCCTTCCGCAGGAAGGGCACTGACCCCAGCGGCAAGTGGCGCCAGGCTAATATGCCCAGCTAGGCAAGGAGCAGGCACATGAAGATCGAGCTGATTGCCGAGGACGACGACGGCATGAGCTTGCCACACGCGGCCCCTACAGCCACAAGCGAGTGAGGTCACATGCACGACTGGACAATCATCGCGATCCACGGTGACTGGATCGCGGCCACCTTCGAGCTCGTCTTACGCGATCCGGACCAGGCAGAGCGCCGCTTGCAGTTCGAAGCGGCCGAGCACGTGATGCTGGATAGAAGCGAACCGTGGGGTGCGAGTGCGTCGATCAACGAGGTGATGGCGCATGACGATCGCGCCGGAGGCGTTGCGCGCGTGGCGTTCGAACTGCAGTCCGGTGGCGCCGTCCACATTACTGCGGGCGCGGTTCACCTGGATGGCGAGCCCTTCGTGTTCTGAGGCTTGGCCTGGGGTCAGAGCCCTTTCTGCGAAAGGAATCCGACCCCCTGCCGCGATCCGGGGTCAAAGCCCTTCCGCAGGAGGGGCTCTGACCCCAAGGCTTCTCAATCGCCGAGCAGGGCGGTGTTGCGCACCGCGCCCTTGTCGGCGCTGGTGGCGAGCAGGGCGTAGGCCTTCAGTGCGCTGGTGACCTTGCGCGGGCGCGGTGCACGCGGTTTCCAGCCGCGTGCATCGGCCTCGCTGCGGCGCTGCGCCAGGATGGCCTCGTCCAGCAGCAGGTCGAGGCGGCGTGCCGGAATGTCGATGCGGATGCGATCGCCGTCTTCCACCAGGCCGATCGTGCCGCCGCTGGCGGCTTCCGGCGATACGTGGCCGATCGACAGGCCCGAGGTGCCACCGGAGAAGCGGCCGTCGGTGAGCAGCGCGCACTGCTTGCCCAGTCCCTTCGACTTCAGGTAGCTGGTCGGGTACAGCATCTCCTGCATGCCCGGGCCACCCTTCGGGCCTTCGTAGCGGATCACCACCACCTCGCCCGGTTTCACTTCGTCGGCGAGGATGCCGGCGACGGCGGCGTCCTGGCTTTCGTAGACGCGTGCGGGGCCTTCGAACACGTGGATCGACTCGTCCACGCCGGCGGTCTTGACCACGCAGCCATCCACGGCAAGGTTGCCGCGCAACACGGCGAGGCCGCCTTCCAGTGAGTACGCATGCTGCAGCGAACGGATGCAGCCTTCTGCCCGGTCGATGTCCAGCGTCGGCCAGCGCGTGGCCTGGCTGAAGGCTTCCTGGGTGGGGATACCGGCCGGGCCGGCCTTGAAGAAGGTATGCAGGGTGTCGTTGTCACTGCGCACCACGTCCCAGCGTTCCAGCGCGTCGGCCAGGCTGGCGCTGTGCACGGTCGGTACCGAGGTATCGAGCAGGCCGGCGCGGTCCAGCTCACCCAGGATGCCGAACACGCCGCCAGCGCGGTGCACGTCCTCGACGTGGTACTTCGGTGTGTTCGGCGCCACCTTGCACAGCTGCGGCACGCGCCGCGACAGTGCGTCGATGTGGGTCAGGTCGAAGTCCACCTCTGCCTCCTGCGCCGCGGCCAGCAGATGCAGGATGGTGTTGGTGGAACCGCCCATGGCGATATCCAGGGCCATCGCGTTGGCGAACGCCGCCTGGGTGGCGATGCCGCGCGGCAGCGCGCTCGGGTCTTCGCCGCCATACCAGCGATGGCAGAGTTCGACGATCAGGCGGCCGGCGCGACGGAACAGCGCTTCGCGATCGGCATGGGTCGCCAGCGTGGTGCCGTTGCCGGGCAGCGACAGGCCCAGTGCTTCGGTCAGGCAGTTCATCGAGTTGGCGGTGAACATGCCCGAGCAGGAGCCGCAGGTGGGGCAGGCGCTGCGCTCGAACGCCGCGACCTTCTCGTCGGAGGCGCTGTCATCGGCAGCCACCACCATCGCATCGACCAGGTCCAGCTTGTGCTCGGACAGTTTGGTCTTGCCCGCTTCCATCGGCCCGCCAGAGACGAACACCACCGGGATGTTGAGGCGCAGCGCGGCCATCAGCATGCCGGGCGTGATCTTGTCGCAGTTGCTGATGCACACCAGTGCGTCGGCGCAGTGCGCGTTGACCATGTATTCGACCGAGTCGGCGATGATCTCGCGGCTGGGCAGCGAGTACAGCATGCCGTCGTGGCCCATCGCGATGCCGTCGTCCACGGCGATGGTGTTGAATTCCTTGGCGACGCCGCCGACCTGCTCGATCTCGCGCGCGACCAGCTGGCCGAGGTCCTTCAGGTGTACGTGGCCGGGCACGAACTGGGTGAAGGAGTTGGCGATGGCGATGATCGGCTTGTGGAAGTCACCATCCTTCATGCCGGTGGCACGCCACAGGGCGCGGGCGCCGGCCATGTTGCGGCCGGCGGTGGAGGTGCGGGAACGGTATTCGGGCATGGCTGGCGGAACGGGCGGGCCGTACGACGTGAGGGTCGCCCGATCATGGACAATTTTTTCGGTTGCTGCTGCAACCACCGGAGATGGTCCGGCCGGGTTGCGCCCGGCACCTGCCGAAGCAACAGCCGAAGCAACAGCGGGCTTCCTGCGGGAGGCGGGGTGGGTCCGTTGGCGGGGGACGCCGTAAACCCGTGCTTGGGGTCTTGGCTGCGGCATCCATGCCGCGGACACCCCCGCCAGCGGACCCACCCCGCCTTCGACAGTTTCCTGCGATGTGTCGGGGCCGGCGATCCGCTCTTGGTAGGTGTCGACCTTGGTCGACACGATGGATCCATGCCATGCGTGGATGATGGGGAACGACGAAAATGAAAGGCCGTTCATCTTTCCCACTTTGCCGATTCCGGTTGCTGGCCCGGATTTGGCATCATTGGGGCATTGATCCGTAGACAGGGCATGAGGCCATGAAACGTTCCCGCACCACCGCGCTGCTGCTGATGAGCGCTGCGCCGCTGCTGTTCACCGCCTGCCAGAAGGAGCCGGAGGTGAAGGTGCAGGAAGGCCTGTACACCTCGGTCGAGGCCTGCACCGAGGCGACCGGTGATCCGTCGTCGTGCCGCAATGCCTTTGCCGAAGCGCAGAAGCAGGCCGCCGATGCGGCGCCGAAGTACGCCAGCAAGGAAGCCTGCGAGAAGGACTACAAGCCGGAACAGTGCGTGCAGCAGCACACGTCGGCGGGTACCTCTTTCATCGGCCCGATGATGATGGGCTTCTTCATGTCGCAGATGCTGAGCAACCGCGGCGGCCTGGCCCCGCAGGCGCCGGCGTCGGCCCCGGCCTACCAGGACAAGAACGCTGGTTGGGCGCGCCCGGCCCCGGGCGGCACCGGCGGCATGAACACCGCCAGCGGCATCGGCGCGGGCAAGGCCGGGCTGGCACCGGTCACCAGCGAACCGAACCGTGCGGTCACTGCCAGCCGTGGTGGCTTCGGCAACACCAGCGCGCGCCGCAGCACCAGCGGCAGCTACGGCGGCTGATCGACCCATGCAGCGCATCCGGATTGCCGAGCGTGCCCAGTGGCGGGCACGCGCGGAAGAGGCGGGTTTCCGCTTCCACACCATCGACGGGCAGCCGTACTGGGATGAAAGCGCGTACTACGCCTTCACCCTGCGCCAGATCGAACAGGACATCGAAGACCCCAGCGCCGAGCTGCACCAGATGGCGCTGGACCTGGTGGGCGATGTCATCGCCAGTGAACGGTTGATGGACCAGCTGGCGATTCCGTCGCACTACCGCGACTGGATCGCCGACAGCTGGCGCCAGCGCCAGCCGCATCTCTATGGCCGCCTGGACCTGGCCTATGATGGCACCGGTCCGGCCAAGCTGTACGAGTTGAACTACGACACGCCGACCTCGCTGTTCGAGGCCAGTTTCTTCCAGTGGCAGTGGCTGGAGGACCAGCGCAACGCCGGCCGCCTGCCGCAGCACGCCGACCAGTTCAACGCGATCCACGAAGCGCTCGTCGAGCGCTTCGGCGAACTGGCCACGCAGCTGCCGCCGCCGCTGTACTTCAGCGCGGTGGGCAGTTCCGAAGAAGACCGTGGCACCGTCGATTACCTGCGCGACTGCGCTTCGCAGGCCGGCCTGCATGGCCAGGCCATCGCCGTCGAGGACATCGGTCTGTCCGAGGACGGCCGCTTCACCGCGCTGGACGATTCGGTGATCGGCACGCTGTTCAAGCTGTACCCGCTGGAAGACCTGATGGCCGAGGAATTCGGTCGCGCGCTTCCCGGTTCGGGCATGCAGCTGCTGGAACCGGCGTGGAAGGCGGTGCTGAGCAACAAGGGCATCCTGCCGCTGCTGTGGCAGCGCAACGTGGGCCATCCGAACCTGCTGGAAGCGCACTTCGATGACGGCAGCACGCTGGCCTCGGGCTGGGTGCGCAAGCCGCTGTTCTCACGCGAGGGCGCCAACATCGAGATGCACCTCACCGATGGCAGCACCCAGCGCAGCGACGGCCCCTACGATGGCCCCGCGATCATCCAGCGCGCGCATCCGCTGACCCGCTTCGAAGGCGGCTATCCGCTGATCGGCAGCTGGGTGATCGGTGACCATGCCTGCGGCATCGGCATCCGCGAGGACGACAGCGCGATCACCCGTGACAGTGCGCGCTTCGTGCCGCACGCGATCGTTGATGAGGCGCCGACGCGGATCTACGTCTGATGGTGGCAGGGCGCCACCGGGACGACGGTCACTCCCTGCGGCGCTATGCAGACCGGGTGGCGGTGCGTTGCAATCGATGTGACACGCCGGGTTGGGTGACAGGTACGCCTGATTCACGCCGCTTCCGGTGCCTGGGTTGCAGCCAGGCATTGAACGGCGGCTGCGGTTGCAGCCGCTGTGGCTCCGGAGACTGGGTGGGGCCGGTGCGCTACTGCGGCTACCGTCCTTGCGGCTACTGCGGCCACAAATGGATAAGCGCTGAAGTTCGCCGCGCTCGAGAGACATCTGCGCTGCGGGTGCTGTCCGCGGACTGCAGCCAATGTGGGCGCAGCAGCGATGTCGAGGTCACCCGGTCGCGGTGGCGTGGCAACGAGGCCATCGACCCGGACTTCGGCCTGCCTTTGAGGTTGCTGGAAAAGACCTCGGCTGGCCTGCTGTGGGCGTATAACGCCGAGCACCTGCAGGCATTGCACGACTACGCCACGGCCAGACTGCGCGAAGGCAGCGGCCATCATCGTTCGATGTTCTCGCGCCTGCCGCAGTGGATGAAACTGGCCCGCAACCGGGTGCTGCTGCAGCGTGCGGTGGAGCGTTTGCAACAGCGGTTGCAGGGCGAACGCTGACACTGCAGCTGAGCATGGGCTCGGCTCTGCGGAACAACACGTGTAGAGCCGAGCCCATGCTCGGCTCCGGTCAAGCGCAGGGCTACAACAACCCTTCGCGCTTCACTGCCAGATACCGTTCCACCAGCGCGCCGGGCAGGGCATCGGCGGTCACGTCCAGCACCATCACCTTCTCGCTGCGCAGCGCGTCGTGCGCCTTCGCGCGCTGCTGCAGGTACAGTGCGGCGGCACCGGCCCGGGTGGCATCCTCCAGCGTCTGCACGTCGCCCTCCAGTGCGCCGTCCAGCTCGCGTTCGCGCAGGCTGGCCACGCACACCAGGTGGCGTTTCTGCAGCAGGCGCACCGCCGCCAGCAGATCCTCGATGTCCTCGTCGCGCACGTTGCTGACCAGCATCACCAACGCACGCCGGCGCTGGCGCAGCGATACCTCGGTGGCAGCGGCCAGGTAGTCGGTGGCCACTGCGCGCGGCTGCAGGTCGTAGCTGGCACGCAACAGGTGCTCGACCGTGCCCATGCCACGCTGCGGCGCCACCCAGCGGCGCTCGCCACCGGCAGCAAACAGGCCGGCGGCGTCGCCCTGGCGCAGCGCCAGGTACGCCACCACCAGCGAAGCGTTCAAGGCGTGGTCGAAATGCGAGAGCCCGCCTTCGCTGGCCAGCATGCGCCGACCACTGTCGAGCATCAGCAGCAGCTGCTGGTTCTTCTCGTCCTGGTACTCACGCGAGACCAGTTTGCGTGCCCGTGCGGTGGCCTTCCAGTCGAGCTGGCGCAGGCTGTCGCCCACGCGGTACTCGCGCATCTGGTGGAAGTCGGTGCCTTCACCACGGCGGCGCTTCACGTGCGCACCCACCAGACGTGAGGCCTGGTCCGCACTGAACAGCGCGAAGCGGGTGAGCGGCACGAAGTTCGGGTAGACGCGCACGTCCAGCGCCGGTGGCAGGGTGCGTTGCTGCCACCACAGCCGCCACGGCGAGCGCATGCGCAGATGCACGCCTTCGAAGTGGAAGTGCCCACGCTGCAGCGGCTGCAGGTGGTAGTGCAGGGTGGAAGCGCTGCCGGGCTGCAGGCGCACGCGCTGCGGCAGCGATTCCAGCGGCCAGCCGCCGGGGACCAGATCGAACACCTGCACCGTCATCGCCGCGTCCGCCTGCAGGCGCAGCGCGGCCTCGCGGCGCACGCCCAATGCCAGCGCTTCGGGCAGCTCACGCTGGATCTGCGGCGAGGGACGCCGTGACTGCCGCCACAGATCCATCAACGCTGGCACGGCAATCGCCACCGCGGCCAGCGCCCAGCTCCAGCGCGGCAGCAGGCCGCCCAGCACCAGACCACCCAGGGTGGCCCAGGCCAGCAGCAGCGCCAGCAGCAGCGGGGCAGGCCTCATCGGCGCGGTGCTTCCACCTTGGCCAGCAGTGCGCCCAGCACGTCGTCGGCATCCTGGCCCTCGATCTGCAGCTCCGGGGCCAGCGCGATACGGTGGCGCAGCGCGGGGCGGGCGATGTCGCGCACGTCGTCGGGGGTGACGAAGTCGCGACCGGCCAGCACCGCCTGCGCACGCGCGGCGCGTACCAGCGCGATGCTGCCGCGCGGGCCGGCACCGACCGCGATGCCTGGCCACTGCCGGGTAGCGGCCACGATCCGTACCGCGTAGTCGATCACTTCGTCATCAACGGTGATCGCCGCGGTGGCGCGCTGCAGCTCCAGCAGCTCTCCGGCACCGAGTACGCGCGGTACCTGGCTCAGGTCGAAATCGCTGGCGGAGCGGCCGCTGGTGATCGCGGTCACCATGCGCTTCTCGTCCTCCAGCTGCGGGTAGTCGATCAGCACTTTCAGCAGGAAACGGTCCAGCTGCGCTTCCGGCAGCGGGTAGGTGCCTTCCTGTTCCAGCGGGTTCTGCGTGGCCAGCGCCATGAACGGCGGCGCCAGGGTGAAGGCCTTGCCTTCAATGGTCACCTGGCCTTCCTGCATCACTTCCAGCAGCGCGGACTGGGTCTTGGCCGGTGCGCGGTTGATCTCGTCGGCCAGCAGCAGGTTGGTGAACACCGGGCCGCGGCGGATCTTGAAGCTCTCGCTTTTCGGGTCGTACACCGCGTGGCCGCTGACGTCACTGGGCATCAGGTCGGGGGTGAACTGCACGCGCCCATAGTCCAGCTCCAGCGCCTGCGCCAGTGCGCGTACCAGCAGGGTCTTGCCCAGCCCGGGCACGCCCTCGATCAGCACGTGGCCACCGGCCAGCAGGGCCACCAGGATCTGGTCCAGCACATCGGCCTGGCCGATGAAGGCGTGGCCGACGGCCTCGCGGATGGCATCGACGCGTTCGATCAGGCGGGCATTGGCGGCCGCCGGCAGCTCGGGGATTTCGGTCATAGCAGGGATCTCATCTGGAGCAGCAAGCGGATGCGCTCGCGCAGGGCGGAGGAATCGTGCGGCGGAGGCGGTGTGAGCGCGCTGGCGACGCGGCTTTGCGGCCATTGCAGCAGCGCGGCGATGGCCTGCTCACGCGGTGCGCCATCGAGCGCGGCGGCAACCGGCGCACGCAGTCGCAGGCGGTGCAGGAACAGGGCGAGCACGGCGTCGTACAGGCGTGCGCCATGGCCGAAGCGCAGCAGCAGTTCGCCACTGGCGCGCACGTGCTCCAGCAGCGAGCGGCGTTCCAGCACCGGCGACGGCTGCAGGCTGCCGAAGCGCTGCGAGCGGTGCCACAGCCAGCCCAGCAGGGCCAGCAGCAGCGGCACCCACAGCGGCCACCCCTGGTAGAACATGCGCGCCCACAGCGACGGCGGACGGCTGGCGTAGACCAGCCAGACCGCACCCTTGCCATAGTTCGGGTCGAGCAGATAGCGGGTCAGGTCGCGGTGGGCGTTGTCGTGCAGGCCATCGCTGGCGTCGCCGGCGGCCGCGGCCAGGCGCGCGGCAGGCGAGTCGACATCACCGCGCATGAACTCCATGTCCGCCAGCACGCTCACCTTGCCCTGGCCATGACGCAGGCGCGCGAACACCAGGTCACGGTCACTGCCCCAGCGACGCTCGGCCTGCGCGCGCGCGGCAAAGCCCAGCGTAAAGCGGCGGCCGCCGCAGAATTCGCTGTGACCGGTGTCGTCGTCGATGTGGAAAGGTTGGCAGTCGCTGCGCTGGAACAGGCTGTCCACGCCCAGCTCATCAAGCAAGGGCCCCTGCGTGCTGCCGGCATCGTCCTCGGCCGGTGGCGGCGTCCGCACCAGCAGGTGGCCGCCCCGGTCCACCCAGTCCAGCAACTGTCTTGCGGCCGGTGCCGGCAGTTCGCTGCTGTCCTGCAGCAGCACCACCGTGTCGTGCGGCCCCAGCGTCATCTGCTGCAGTTCCAGCCGTGGTCGCGAATGCACGTCGATGCCGTCGGCGCGCAGGGCCTGGCCGAGCACGTACAGCGGGTTGTAACCGGCCTCGCCCTGCGGCGGCAGCCGGATGGTTTCGGTCACGCGTTCATGCGTGCGCAGGTAGAGGATGGTCAGCGGCACGCCGAACAGCACCAGCACGCCCAGCAGCAACGACCAGAACAGGCGCGGGCTCATGCCTGCCACCCGTATTGCTGGCGCAGCGTTGCGGCCAATGCGTCGAAATCACTGCGGCTGGGCAGGCGGCCACCGTAGGCGGCGTACTGCCACATGCGAACGATGCGTGCGAACAGGTCACGGTCGATGGCGTCAGGCATGCGGCGCGATGCGCGCAGGCACTGTGCTTCGGTGGCGCCGGGGGGCAGCGCGATGCCGCTGCGCTCGCCCACGGTAACCACGCTGGCACGGTAGAGCAGGGCCAGCGCCTGGCGGGGCCGGCCCTGGTCCCAGAGCAGGCCGGCCTGGGTGGCCACGTCCGGCGGCAGCGCCACGGGCAGTTCAACCTGTTCCTCCATCACCTGCGGTGCTGCATCGGCCTTGCGCCGGCCGCTGCCGCGCAGCCAGGGCAACCACATCCGCGCGGTCAGCAGCAGGACCAGCAGCAGGATGCCCAGCAGGCCCCACAGGCCCCACTCGGCCAGCCGTGCCAGCCAAGCGATACCGTCCTTGCGTGCCTTGCGCTCGCCCTGGTTGCTGCTGTCACTCTGCAGCGTCTTGTCTTCCTTCTTCTTTTCCTCGGCCTGCTCGATCGGCTTCCAGTGCGTGACCTGGCGGGTCGGGCGTTGAAGCGGATCCTCGTAGGCGCGATTCACCGCCTGGCGGAAGCCGGCGGTATCCACGGGCGTGTTGCCGAAGATGCTGGCCGGGGTGTTGGCGGGGTCGATGACCGGCTCTTCGTCGTCGTCTTCGGCGGTGATGCCGCTGTCGCTGGGCTTGCCCATCGCGCGTTCGGGCTCGGCATCCGCATCCTGCGCGCGCACTGGTGCGGGGACCAGCGGCAGTGCCAGGCACAGCAGCAGGGCCAGCGTCGACGCCGCCGGGAGCAGGCGGTCGCGCAGGCGGCGCAGTGCGATCTCCACATCCCAGGCTTCCATCTGCGTGCGCCGGTTCAAGTACAGCCCAAAACCCGCACCGACGAAGAACGGGCCGATCAGCACCGAGGCCAGCCAGCACGCCAGGTTGAAGCCCAGCCGTGCCCACGCCGGCGTGTCCTTGCCGATCATGTCCCACGCCGCGCGCCAGGATTCGGACATCAGGTCCAGCGGCATGAACATGAACACTGCACCGATGGCACCGGACACCAGCACCGCTTCGAACGCCATGCAGGTCAGGGTCAGGACGAGTGCCGAGCCTGCGGCGCCGGCCGCCACCGCGCGGCGGCGCGGTCCGCGCTGGCCGGGTGCATTGCCTTCCAGCAGGTTCACCGGCAGGCACAGGCTGCGCAGCACGCTGAAGCGGCGCCAGCCCAGGTAGCCCCAGGAACCGGTGTTGCCCCAGCGGCGCTGCGCCCGCAGCGCCGCCCATGCGCCCACCGGCTCGCCGAAGATGCCCCGCGACAGCACATACAGCGGCGCACGCTCGAACAGTGGCTTGCACCACCACATCGCCAGCCAAGCCCAGCCAAAGGCATCCAGCCACCAGCCCAGTGCATTGACGATCACGAACAGTGGTGCGCTCGCCAGCAGCCAGCTGCCCCATACCGCACGCGCATGGCGGCGGGTGAGGGCGTTGCCCAGCTCCATCGCTTCCCAGCCACTGCGTGCGCGCAGTACCACGTCCAGGCGGTCAATGCGCATCGCCGCCTCCACGCCCGCCACGCCACAGCCACAGCAGCACGCCGGCCCAGAGCACCCCGGCGACGCTGAACTTGATCCATGCGGGGACCTCGGCGATCGATGACCAGAACGCTTCGATGAAGGCCGCGACCAGGAGCATGAACGCCACGCCCAGGCACAGCCGGGCACCGATGCGTCCACCGTCGACCAACGCATCCAGGCGGCTGCGCCGGCCCGGTGCCAGCAGCTTCATGCCCAGCTGCTGGCCGGCACCGCCGGCGATCACGATCGCGGTCAGCTCGAAGGCACCATGGCCGACCACGAAGCGCCAGAACGGTCCACCGTGGCCGATGTGCTGCAGGTGGCCGGCCACCGCCCCGATGGTGACGCCGTTGAACAGCAGCACCAGCAGCGTGCCGAGCCCGGCCAGCAGGCCGCTGGCGAACGTGCGCAGGGCAATGCTGATGTTGTTCATGATGTAGTGGCCGAACATCATCCAGTCGGTGCCGCTGTCGCGGCCCAGCCGTTCAGCGGCAGGGTCGTACATGCGCTCCATCGCGGCGATCTGGCGGTTGTCCATCAGCATGTGGATCAGGTCCGGGTAGACCTGCGCCAGCACGAAGCAGGCGATGGCCGGTAGCGCGAACATCGCCAGCGCTACCCACATGCTGCGTGCCTGGCTGCGCACGAGCAGCGGGAAGTCGGCCACCAGGAATTCCAACGAGGCGCGCCAGCGCGTCGGTCGTGTGCGGTACAGCACGCTGTGGCCCTGCTGCATCAGCTGCTGCAGGCGCTGGATCAGTTGGGGGCTGTAGCCGCGCTCGCGGGCCAGCGCCAATTGCTGGCACAGGCGACGGTAGCGTTGTGGGAAGGCGGGATCGTCCAGTGCCAGGCCGCTGGCCTTGCGGCGCGCGCGGCGCGAGGCACCGGCACGCAGCAGCAGCCAATGCTCCAGGTCCTGCCACTCCTGCTGGTAGCGGGCGACGAACTGTTCCTGTCTCATCGCCGCCCCAGCAACCAGTTGGCCATTGCATACAGGCGCAGCACGCCGATCTGGCCCTGGCTGCCGGTCAGCGGTTCGGCAATGCCGGCCAGCTCCTGCTGGCGGGGCGCGGACAAACGCGGTGCACGCTCGGCGAAGGCCATCAAAGCGGCCTGTTCCTCCGGGCGCAGCGGCTGCGGCGGCGCCAGCACGCTGTCGATGGTGGGCGGCGGAGGCAGGTACAGCGCGGGTGCATGCACCACCACGGTGCCGGCCACCAGGTCGCCAAGGCGCCGTCCATACGGATCGAACAGGCTGCTGACCAGCCCCAGCGCATAGCCGAACGGCAGCATGTCCACGGTGCGCAGCAGGTTGCGGGTGATCGCTGCCATCCAGCCCACCGGTGCGCCATCGCGCGACAGCACGCGCAGGCCCAGCGCACGCTTGCCCAGGGTGCGGCCCCACAGCGCCTCGCAGACGATCGGGTAGATCCAGTAGACCAGGAACATCAGCACCAAGTAGAGGCCGGAGCCGAACGTGTCCAGCAGTGCCAGCGGGATCGACATCAGCACCAGCACCGCGATGCGCACACCGAGGTCCACCAGCCAGGCCATCGCCCGCGGCAGCGGGCCAGCCGCCGGCAACTGCAGCAGCACGCCCTCCGGCGTCACCACCTCGCGGTAGGTATCGAGCATCGGTGCGGCCATCAGCGCGATGGCCTTCGTTGTGGGCGCCGGAGTCCTCTCCGGCAGGCAGCCACAGGCATGGGGGGTCTCGACAGGTCCTGGTCGGGCCCAGACTTTAGCAGAGCCGTCGGGCGGTGTTGGCCGTTCAGCCCAGGTACTCGCCCTTCAGCCGTACGTAGTGGTCGGCCGAGTAATGCAGCGACTCGATCTCCTTGTCGCTCAGCGTGCGCGCCGGCCGGGCCGGATTGCCGACCCACAGCTCGCCTTCGCCCACCACCTTGCCCGGGCCGACCACCGCGCCGGCACCGACAAAGCCGTGACGTTCAACGCGGGCACCGTCGAGGATGCAGGCGCCCATGCCGATCAGGCTGTAATCACCAATGGTGCAGGCGTGGATGATGCAGCCGTGGCCGACGGTCACGCCCTCGCCGATCAGGGTCGGGCAGCCGGCCTTGTTGTACGGGCTGTGGTGGCTGACATGGATGATGGTGCCGTCCTGCACGTTGGTGCGCGCACCGATGCGCACGTAATTGACGTCGCCGCGGATGACCGTGCCCGGCCACACCGACACGTCGTCGCCCAGTTCCACATCACCGATGACGGTGCAGGCCGGGTCGATGTACACGCGCTCGCCGAGGACCGGCATCTTGTCGCGGAAGGGGCGCAACGGGTTCATCGGTGTCTCCGCAAATCAGGGCATTCGCGACGATGATACCTGCGTGGTGTGTTGTAGAGCCGAGCCCACGCTCGGCTTGCCGACCATTCGGGCAGAAGCAGCCGAGCGTGGGCTCGGCTCTACGGTTGTTTCAAGGCTCGTAGCTGTAGCCCATGCCATACACCGAGCGGATCGGCTCGCCTTCCATGCCGGCGTCGGCCAGCTTGCGGCGCAGGTTGCGCACATGGCTGTCGACGGTGCGGTCGACCACCACGCGATGGTCCAGATAGAGGCGGTCGAGCAGTTCGTCGCGTGCCCAGATCCGCCCTGGCGTGGCCAGCAGCGTGCGCAGCAGGCGGTACTCCACCGGAGTCAGGTCCAGGCCCTTGCCGTTCCAGGTGGCGCGTGCGGCCGGCTCGTCGATGTGCAGGCCGCCGTTGGCGCGCGCACCGGGGTCCGGGCGGTAGCGGCGCAGCACCGCCATTACCCGCGCGACCACTTCGCGCGGACTGAATGGCTTGCAGATGTAGTCGTCGGCGCCGATCTCCAGGCCCAGCAGGCGGTCGATCTCTTCCACCCGTGCGGTGACCATGATGACCGGCACATCGCTGCTGGCGCGCAGTTCACGGCACAGGTCCACGCCATCGCGCTGGGGCAGCATCAGGTCCAGCAGCACCAGGTCGGGCTGGTAGCGCGCGAAGGCGTCGATCACCTGGCCACCGTCGTCCACCCACTCGCTGGCCATGCCGGCGGCGGCCAGGTAGTCGCGCAGCACCGAGGCCAAGCGTGGCTCGTCCTCGACGATCAGGATCTTCGCGGACGTAGCGGGCGACGTGCTCATGCAGGCTCCGGCAGGGTGATGACCACGCGCAGCCCGCCCAGTGGCGAGGGCTCGGCGTGGATGTGGCCGTGGTGGGCGAGGATGATGTTGTGGCTGATGGCCAGTCCCAGACCACTGCCGCCGCTGGCGCGGTTGCGCGAACTTTCCACCCGGTAGAAGCGTTCGAACAGCAGCCCGCATTTGTCGGCCGGCACGCCCGGCGCGGTGTCTTCCACGATCAGCTGCACGCCGGCGGGCACGCGCGCGGCCTGCACGTGCACGCGGCCCCCGCCGTGGGTATAGCGCAGCGCGTTTTCCAGCAGGTTGGCCAGTACCTGTTGCAGGCGTCGTTCGTCACCGGACACCTGCAACGGTGTGGCTGGCAGGTCTTCTTCCAGCGCCAGGCCTGCATTGGAGAAGCGCACGCGCATGCCGTTGAGCTCGCTGCGCAGCAGCGCCACCAGGTCCAGCGGCGCGAAGCGGTAGGCCAGGCCACCGGACTGGGTCATCGACAGGTCGTGCAGGTCGTCGATCAGCTTGCCCAACTGGCGGATCTCGCCCTGCAGGCCCACCAGGTTGGCGCGGTCCAGCGGACGGATGCCGTCTTCGATCGCCTCCAGCTCGGCGCGCACCACCGCCAGGGGCGTGCGCAGCTCGTGCGAGATGTCGGCGATGAAGGCGCGGCGGTTGCGCTCGGTATCGTCCAGCGCCTGCGCCATCCGGTTGAAGTCATTGACCAGTGCGTCCAGCTCATCGTCGCTGGTGCGCTCGATGCGGGTGGCGTAGTCACCGGCGGCCAAGCGGTGGGTGGCCGCGGCCAGCTTGGCCAGGCGCTGGCGCAGCGCCCGCGATACCAGCCAGGCCAGCAGCACCGTCACCAGCAGCAGCGCGATGCCGATCACCCACCACGCGCGCACTTGGGTGTTGTAGAAGTTCAGGTCGTTGGTGGCGATGACGGTCTGGAACGGCACCATGCCCAGCCAGCCGACGGTCTGCCCGTCCACCTGCACCGCATGCGGTTCGTCGTCGCTGGTGGCGTCGGGATTGCCGGCCACCCACCGGTGCCGTGCATCGAACAGGCCCAGGCGCGATGGTACGCCGGTCTGGTCGGACAGCGGCGGCACCGGTCCTTCATGGCCGTGGGCCAGCTCCGGGCGCAGCAGCCGCGCCCAGCGGTCGCTGTCACCGTGCAGATGTTCCCAACCGCCATGTTCGCGGTACTCGCGTTGCAGGTGCGGCATCAGCCGCTGCATGCGCAGGTCGCCCTGGTCGTTGAGGTAGTCCAGGAAGCCGGTCTGGAAGGCGACGCGGCTGGCAATACCATTCACTGCCAGCACCAGCAGGCAGGCGGTGAAGATCGCGAGGAAGGTCTTCGCGGTCAGGCCGAATTTGAGTCGAATCTTCGCCATCGCGGGGGCCATTAGCGGCGCATGCGGCGCCGAAAGCAAGCGCCAGCTGAGCCGGTCGCACAATCTCCATATTCTCTGCACAGTTCCACGGCAGCGTGCACGGGTCAACGCAAGGCCCCCACGCCCCCCCATGTCCCTCCTGCGCCCGCTGTCCCGTACCCCCCGTCCGCTGTTGTTGCCCCTGCTGCTGGCCCTGGCGGCCTGTTCGGCGGGCAGGACTGAAGCCCCGGCCATGCCCGAAGTGGGCATCATCAACGCCAGCGCGCAGCCGCTGGCGCTGCAGCAGACCCTGCCGGGTCGCGCGGTGCCGTTCGAGATCTCCGAGGTGCGGCCGCAGATCGGCGGCCTGATCCGCCAGCGGTTGTTCACCGAAGGCCAGCAGGTCAAGGCCGGCCAGCTGCTGTACCAGGTCGACCCGGCGCCGTACCAGGCGGCTTTCGATACCGCCCGTGGCCAGCTGGCGCAGGCTGAGGCCACCGTGCTGTCGGCGCAGCCGAAGGCCGAGCGCACCCGCGCGCTGGTGAGCATGGATGCAGCCAGCAAGCAGGACGCCGACGATGCCACCTCGGCATTGAAGCAGGCGCAGGCCAACGTGATTGCCGCACGCGCGGCATTGCAGGCCGCTCGCATCAACCTCGACTACACCCGCGTGACCGCTCCCATCGACGGTCGCATCGGCACCTCCAGCGTCACCGCTGGCGCGCTGGTCGCGGCCGGGCAGGACGCCGCGCTGACCACCATCCAGCGGTTGGACCCGGTCTACCTGGATGTCACCCAGTCCAGCACGCAGATGCTGGCGCTGCGCAAACAGCTCGATGCCGGCCTGGTGAAGGCCATCGATGGCAAGGCGCAGGTGAAGGTGCTGCTGGAAGACGGCAGCACTTACGCGCATGAAGGCACCCTGGAGTTCGTCGGCAGTGCGGTGGATCCGGGCACCGGCAACGTGGTGCTGCGCGCGGTCATCCCGAATCCGGACGGACTGCTGCTGCCGGGCATGTACCTGAAGGCAGTGCTGCCGATGGCCACCGACGCGCGCGCGCTGCTGGTGCCGCAGAAGGCGGTGCTGCGCAACGAACGCGGCGAGCCGCTGCTGCGCCTGCTCGACGCCAGGGATCATGTGATCGAGCGCCGGGTCAGCACCGGCCAGGTGGTCGGCAACCAGTGGCAGATCACCGACGGCCTCAAGGCCGGCGAACGGGTGATCGTCAGCAACGGTAGTGCGGTTTCGCTCGGCCAGCAGGTGAAGGCGGTGCAGGCCACGACGGCGCAGCTGGCGACGATGCCGGCGATCGACCCGAACGGCAACACCGACGAAAAGTCGCACTGAGGCCTGCCGCACATGGTTCGTTTCTTCATCGACCGGCCGATCTTCGCCTGGGTGATCGCCATCGCGGTCAGCCTGCTCGGCCTGCTTGCGATCCTGATCCTGCCGGTGGACCGCTATCCGCAGATCGCGCCACCGACCATCACCATCCGCGCCACCTACACCGGTGCGTCGTCGCAGACCGTGGAAAACGCGGTCACCCAGGTCATCGAGCAGTCGCAGCAGAGCCTTGATCACCTGATGTACATGACCTCGACCAGTGCCTCCGACGGCTCGGCGCAGGTCAACCTGGTGTTCGCCACCGGCACCAACCCGGATACCGCGCAGGTGCAGGTGCAGAACCAGCTGCAGGCGGCCATGGCCACGCTGCCGCAGGCGGTGCAGCAGAACGGCCTGACCATCACCAAGTCCAGTGGTTCGATCTTCGAGGTGCTGTCGTTCACCAGCGAAGACGGCAGCATGGACAACTTCGATGTCGCCAACTTCATGGAAGCGCGCATCGACGACCAGATCAGCCGCGTCAGCGGTGTCGGCAACATCCAGCCGATCGGCCAGGAGTACGCCATGCGTATCTGGCTGGACCCGGAGAAGATGCGCCAGTACGCGTTGATGCCCTCGGACATCGAGAGCGCGCTGCAGGCGCAGAACACCGATGTCTCGGCCGGTGAACTCGGCGGCCAGCCGGCGCTGAAGGGCCAGCAGCTCGACGCCACGGTGACCGCGCGCAGCCGCCTGCACACCCCCGAGCAGTTCGCGCAGGTGGTGCTCAAGGCCGATGCCAACGGCAGCGTGGTGCATCTGGGCGACGTGGCGACGATCGGCCTGGGCCCTGAGAGCTACGACAGCATCAGTACTTTCAACGGCAAGCCGTCGGCGTCACTGGGCATCGAACTCAATGCCGGTGCCAACGCCATCGCCGTGTCCAAGGCCATCGATGCACGGCTTCAGCAGCTGCAGAAGTACTGGCCGCATGGCTACACCGCCCACGTGGCGTTCACCACCACGCCGTTCGTGACCATCTCGCTGAAGGAAGTGGTGATCACCCTGATCGAGGCGATCATCCTGGTGGTGCTGGTGATGTACCTGTTCCTGCAGAACTGGCGCGCCACCCTGATCCCGACCATTGCGGTGCCGGTGGTGCTGCTCGGCACGTTCGGCGTGCTGGCCGCATTCGGGTATTCGATCAACACCTTGACCATGTTCGCGCTGGTGCTGGCCATCGGCCTGCTGGTGGACGATGCCATCGTGGTGGTGGAGAACGTAGAGCGGGTAATGACCTTCGAAGGGCTGGCGCCGAAGCCGGCCACGCTGAAGGCGATGGGCCAGATCACCGGCGCGCTGGTCGGCATCGTGCTGGTGCTGACCGCAGTGTTCCTGCCGATGGCGTTCTTCAGCGGCGTCACCGGCGTGATCTACCGCCAGTTCTCGGTGACGATCGCCGCTGCCATGATCCTGTCGGTGCTGGTGGCGATGACCATCACTCCCGCACTGTGCGGCAGCATCCTGCACCCGATTCCCAAGGGCGGCAATCCGCACGGCGACCACGGCGGCGAACCGGGCCTGCTGGGCAAGTTCTTCATCTGGTTCAACCACCGCTTCGAGCGCACCTCCAACGGCCTGCGCCATCGCGTGGATGGTTTCCTTGGCCGGCGCACGCTGGGCGTGCTGTTCTACCTGGTGCTGAGCGTGGCCACCGGCCTGCTGCTGTGGCACCTGCCGGGTGCATTCCTGCCTGATGAGGATCAGGGCATGCTCAACGCACTGGTCAAGCTACCGGCCGGCGCCACGCTGGAGCAGACCCGCGCGGTGATGGATCGCCTCAGTGCGGTGGCGGTGAAGGACGACGGCGTGCTGTCGATCCAGGCCACCGCCGGTTTCAGCGTGACCGGCAGCGGCCAGAATGTCGGCCAGGCCTTCATCCGCCTGAAGGACTGGGATGACCGCAAGGACGACGCCGATACCATCGCCGCGCGGTTGACCAAAGCCATGGCCAGCGTGCCCGATGCGCAGGTGTTCATCACCTCGCCACCGGCCATCCTCGGTCTCGGCGATGCGGGCGGTTTCACCCTGGAGTTGCAGGACGAAGGCGGTGCCGGCCATGCGGCCGCTGTGGCTGCGCGCAACACATTGCTGAAGGAGGCCGCAAGGGATCCAAAGCTGGTCAACGTGCGCTATGCCAGCCTGGAGGACGCGCCGGTATACGCAGTGAAGGTGGATGACGCCAAGGCGCAGGCGATGGGCGTGAATCCGCAGGACATCAACGACACCTTGAATGCCGCGCTGGGCGGCGACTTCGTCAACAACTTCATCTACAAGGGCCGCATCAAGAAGGTCTTCATCCAGGGCACCGCCGAAGCGCGCATGCAGCCGCAGGACATCGAGCGCTGGAGCGTGCGCAACCAGGCCGGTCAGATGGTGCCGCTCTCATCGCTGGTCAGCGCGCATTGGTCCAGCGCACCGGCCGCGCTGCAGCGCTACAACGGCATCTCGGCGATGGAGATCACCGGCCAGCCGGCGCCCGGCGTCAGCTCCGGCGAGGCGATGGCCGAGATCGCGCGCCTGGCCGACACGCTGCCGGAAGGCTTCAGCCACGCCTGGTCGGACATGGCCTACCAGGAACAGCTGTCGGGCAACCAGGCACCGATGCTGTACGCCATCTCGCTGCTGTTCGTGTTCCTGTGCCTGGCCGCGCTGTATGAAAGCTGGGCGGTGCCGTTCGCGGTGATGCTGGCCGTGCCGGTGGGCGTGTTCGGCGCCGTGCTGATGATGAACCTGCGCGGCCTCAACAATGACGTGTACTTCCAGGTCGGCCTGTTGACCACGATTGGCCTGGCGGCGAAGAACGGCATCCTGATCGTCGAGTTCGCGCGCATCCTGGAACAGCAGGGCAAGCCCACCCGCGAGGCGATCCTGCAGGCGGTCTACCTGCGGCTGCGGCCGATCGTGATGACGTCGCTGGCGTTCCTGATGGGCGTGCTGCCGCTGGTGTTCGCCACCGGCGCCGGTTCTGCCGCGCGCCGTTCGCTGGGTACCGGCGTAGCCGGCGGCACGATTGCCTCGATGGTGCTGGGCATGTTCTTCGTGCCGTTGTTCTACCTGCTGGTGCGCCGGATGTTCCCGGGCCGCGCGCCGGCCGAAGCCGCTGCCCCGGAGGCACGCCCATGAAGCCGATGCTGCTGCGCGCCCTGGCGGCCGCAACGATGACGACCGTGCTGGGCGGCTGCGTGAGCATGGCGCCGCATTACCAGCGCCCCGAGGCGCCGGTGCCGGCACAGTTCGGCAATGCCGCCACTGGCGAGGCCGATTCCGCGCTGGCGATGCCGGCCTGGCGCGACGTGTTCCTGGAACCACGCCTGCAGCAGGTCATCGCGCTGGCGCTGCAGAACAACCGCGACCTGCGCGTGGCGGTGCTGCAGGTGGAAAAGGAACGCGCGCAGTACCGCATCCAGCGCGCAGCACTGCTGCCGTCGGTGGATGCCAGCGGCAGTGTCACCCGGTCGCGGGTGAGCGATGCCAACAGCGAGACCGGCGTCACCCAGGTGACCGGATCCGATGCCGTGCAGGTCGGCATCAGCAGCTGGGAGCTGGACCTGTTCGGGCGCATCCGCAGCCTGAAGAACGAGGCCCTGCAGAACTGGCTGGCCAGCGCCGAGAACCAGCGTGCGGCGCGCACCAGCCTGATCGCCGAAGTGGCGACGGCGTGGCTGGCGCTGGCGGCCGATGGGCAGTCGTTGGCATTCACGCAACAGACCCTGGACAGCCAGCAGCAGACCCTGCAGCGCATCGAAGCGCGTCATGCGCAGGGGCTGGCCTCGGGGCTGGACCTGTCGCAGGTGCAGACCAGCGTGGAGGCCGCGCGCGGCGCGCTTGCCAAGCTGCAGACCCAGCAGGCGCAGGATCGCGATGCGTTGCAGTTGCTGGTGGGGGAGCCACTGGATCCAGCCCTGCTGCCGACCACGCAGGCGCTGGATGGCAGCGTGGCACTGGCGCCGTTGGCGGCCAACCTGCCGTCCAGCGTGCTGCTGCAGCGCCCGGATGTACTGTCCGCTGAGCATGCGTTGCAGGCCGCCAATGCCGATATCGGTGCCGCGCGCGCTGCATTCTTCCCGACGCTGACATTGACCGCCAACTACGGCCATAGCTCCGCCGCGTTGTCGACGCTGTTCTCGGCCGGCACCCGCGGCTGGTCGTTTGCGCCGAGCATCACCGCGCCGATCTTCCACGCCGGCGCACTGAAGGCGTCGCTGGATGCCTCGAAGATCGGCAGGGACATCGGCATCGCGCAGTATGAGAAAGCGATCCAGCAGGCCTTCAGTGAAGTGGCCGATGCGCTGGCCACGCGCGATCACCTGACCGTGCAGATGGACGCGCAACGCGCGCTGGTCGCTACCAGCCAGCGCAGCTACATGCTGGCCGACGCGCGTTACCGCACCGGGCTGGACGGCTACCTGCAGTCGCTGGATGCGCAGCGCAGCCTGTATGCCGCGCAGCAGGACCTGATCGCACTCCAGCAGCAGGAAGCGGGCAACCGGGTGACGTTGTTCAAGGTCTTGGGCGGCGGCGCCGACGCACAGTAGCGCGTGCGTTCCGGTGGGTGCCGACCTTGGTCGGCACAGATGCCATGCGGCATCGCGATCGGATGATTCGTGCCGACCAAGGTCGGTACCCACCAGAGCAGAGTCATGTCCCGACCAAGGTCGGTACCCACCAGAGCAGAGTCATGTCCCGACCAAGGTCGGTACCCACCAGAAGCGGACGGTCCTGCGTTACGCCACGCGCCCGCGGCGCGCGCGCTCCAGATGCACCAGCAGCAGCGAGATCGCCGCCGGGGTCATGCCGGGAATCCGCTGCGCCTGGCCGATGGTCTGCGGTCGCACGCGCTCCAGTTTCTGCAGCGCCTCGGCCGACAGCCCGCGAACGGTCGCATAGTCGAACGCCTCGGCGATCGGCGTGGCCTCATGCCGCTGCTGGCGCTCGATTTCCTCGCGCTGGCGGTCCAGGTAGCCGGCGTACTTCACGCCGATCTCCACCTGTTCTGCCACCTTGCCGTCGGCTACCGCCGGGCCCAGCGACGGCACCTGCATCAGCTGCGCGTAGTCCAGCTCCGGGCGCTTGATCAGGTCCAGCACGTTGGTTTCGCGGCTGACCGCCACGCCCAGCGTGTCCTGCAGTTCACGGCCCAGTGCATTGGCCGGGGTCGCCCACAGCGCGCCCAGCCGCGCACGCTCGGCGGCGACGGCGGCCTGCTTGGTCTCGAACGCGCTCCAGCGGCGGTCATCCACCAGGCCCATCTCGCGGCCGGCCGGGGTCAGGCGCTGGTCGGCATTGTCCTCGCGCAGCTGCAGGCGGTATTCGGCGCGGCTGGTGAACATGCGGTACGGCTCGTTGGTGCCGTGGGTGATCAGGTCATCGACCAGCACGCCCAGGTATGCCTCGTCGCGACGGGGGCACCAACCGTCCAGCCCACGCACCTGGCGTGCGGCGTTCAGGCCGGCCAGCAGGCCCTGCGCGGCGGCCTCTTCATAGCCGGTGGTGCCGTTGATCTGGCCGGCGAAGAACAGGCCGTTGACCAGCTTGGTCTCCAGCGAAGCCTTCAGCCCACGCGGATCGAAGAAGTCGTACTCGATCGCATAGCCGGGGCGGGTGATGTGCGCGTTTTCGAAGCCGCGGATGCTGCGCACCATCTCCAGCTGCACGTCGAATGGCAGCGAGGTGGAAATGCCGTTGGGGTAGATCTCGACGATGCCCAGGCCTTCGGGTTCGACGAAGATCTGGTGGCTGGCCTTCTCGGCGAAGCGCACCACCTTGTCTTCGATGGACGGGCAGTAGCGCGGGCCGATGCCTTCGATCTGGCCGCTGTACAGCGGCGAGCGGTGCAGGGCATCGCGGATGATCTGGTGGGTCTGCTCGGTAGTGTGGGTGATCCAGCAGCTGACCTGCTGCGGATGCTCGTCCACCGAGCCGAGGAAAGACATCACCGGCCGCGGCGAATCGCCCGGCTGCTCGTCCATCACGCTGTAGTCCAGGGAGCGGCCATCGATGCGCGGCGGCGTGCCGGTCTTCAGGCGGTCGACCTGGAACGGACGCTCGCGCAGGCGCGCGGCCAGCGTGGTGGCCGGCGGGTCGCCCATGCGGCCGGCGGCGTACTGGGTCGGGCCGACGTGGATCTTGCCGGCCAGGAAGGTGCCGGCGGTCAGCACCACCGCCTCGGCGTCGAAGCGCAACCCGGTCTGGGTGATGACCCCGCGCACGGCGTCGCCTTCGATCACCAGGTCATCGACCGCGGCCTGGAACACGGTCAGGTTGTCCTGGCCTTCGACGATGGCGCGGATCGCCATGCGGTACAGGTTGCGGTCGGCCTGGCAGCGGGTGGCGCGCACGGCCGGGCCCTTGGACGCATTGAGGGTGCGCCACTGGATGCCGGCGCGGTCGGCGGCATGCGCCATCGCACCACCCAGGGCGTCGATTTCCTTGACCAGATGGCCCTTGCCGATGCCGCCGATGGCCGGGTTGCAGCTCATCGCGCCCACGGTTTCGATGTTGTGGGTCAGCAGCAGGGTGCGCACGCCGGTGCGGGCCGCGGCCAGCGCGGCTTCGGTGCCAGCGTGGCCACCGCCGATGACGATGACGTCGTAACGATGGAAGGACGGGTTCATGGGAGGCTGTTCAGCTGGGGGCGGGCGCGGCCCCGGGGGGGGCGCCGGGGTGGCGATTTTAGCGCCATTCGGGGCCGGGTCGTCGGGGCCGGCCGACCGGTGTCGAAATCAGCCCTAAAGTTGGCAGGATTTTTGCAGATAACCCAATAGCACCCATCGTGGCTGGCGCCGTGGGCGCCCGTGACCGGAATTGGAACAGGGGCCGGTACAGGCGCACGGTGGGGGAGCAGAGGGCCGGCAGTCGGGGGACTGTCCGGCCCTGTTTTTTTTGGAGCTGTCGGGACGGCGCCATCCACGCATGGCGTGGATCTACTGACGCTGGGGCCCTTGCCGGTCGGCGACCCAACAAAACAAACGGCCCCGCATTGCGGGGCCGTCTGCCTTCAGAGGTGCCGACATCCGACAGGGCCGGAACAGGGGGGATCCAGATGTTCCTGTCGGATATCGACGCAGAGCCTTTTGCGGCGGCCCGTGTCGTTTTTGTCACTTTGTGACGCGGGCCGTCACTGTCCGCGTAGAGTGCGGCTTAGACCGTGTGAAATGCAAGACGGTTCAGCGCTCAACTGTGCGCTGCGTCGCACGATCCATGTTGCGCCAAGGGGAACCGTTCATCCTCGGTGCGCTCGGTGCCGGGGCCGGACGGGCCTGCGGCGGCGGCGCCGACGGTTGCATGTTCGACTGCGGCGGGCGACGCATCGAATCCATGTTCCGCCACGGCGAGCCGCCGTTGTACGACGGCCGTGACGGCGGCGGGGGACGGTTCTCGCCGCCGTTGCCGGGCGGGCGCGGCGGCGGGCGGTGGTTGTGCGGCGGACGGTAGATCGGGCGCGAGTAGTACGGGTTGCCGTAGCCGCCGTAATAGCCGCCATAGCCACCGTAGTACGGGTAGCCGTAGTTGTAGGGATAGCCGGCGGGGTAGCGGTACTCCACCGACGGCGCACCGTGGTAGTAGCCGCCACCGCGGCTACCACCTACATAGTCGTAGGTGGTGCAGCCGGTCAGGGCCAGCAGCAGGCCACCGGCAAGCAACAGGCGCATTTTCATGGTGGGTCCCCCCAGAGGACGGGTTGTGCCGCCAGCTTCGGGCGCAGGCGTTGAATCGGCCCTTAATTCCGCTGGCCAGAATGAATGGAGGTGAAGGCCCTCATGCTGGCATGGCCTGTGCCGGGGTCGCCAGCGCGCGGCCATACGTTAATCTTGCGTCATGAGCGATTCACTGTTGCCCCGCGCCGACGACGTCCTGCTTGCTGCTGCGAGGATCGCCCCGCATGCCAGCGTGACCCCGGTGCTGCGCTCGCGCACGCTCGATGCGATGACCGGCGCGCAGCTGGCGTTCAAGGCCGAGCACCTGCAGCGCGGTGGCGCATTCAAGTTCCGCGGTGCCTGCAATGCGGTGTGGTCGCTCGATGCCGATCGCGCCAGTGCCGGTGTGGTGACCCATTCCTCCGGCAACCACGGCGCCGCGCTGGCCCTGGCCGCGCGCACCCGTGGCATTCCCTGCCATGTGGTGGTGCCGGAAGGGGCGGTGGCGGCCAAGCTGGCCAACATCGCCCGCCACGGCGCCACGCTCTGGCGCTGCCCGCCGACCATCGCCGACCGTGAGGCCACCTGCGCCAGGGTGCAGGCCGATACCGGCGCGACCCTGGTCCATCCGTATGCGGACCCGGCGGTGATGGCCGGGCAGGGCACGGCGGCCCTGGAACTGCTGCACAGCGACGGCCCGTTCGATGTGCTGGTAGTGCCGGTGGGTGGTGGTGGCCTGGCCAGCGGTACTGCGCTGGCGCTGCAGCACGCCAGCCCGCAGACCCGCCTGGTGCTGGCCGAGCCAGCCGGAGCCGACGATACCGCGCGCTCGCTGGCCGCTGGCGAGCGGCAGGGCGCGTTCACCCCGGACACGATCTGCGATGGACTGCGTACCCTGATCGGCGCGCCCAATTTCGAACTGCTGCGCGCCGCCGGTGCCGAGGTGATCGTGGTCGATGACACCGCGACGCTGGCAGCGATGCGCCTGCTGTGGGACATCCTCAAGCAGGTGGTCGAGCCGTCCTCGGCCACCGTGCTGGCGGCGGTGCTGGCGCAGCCGCAGCGCTTCGCCGGCCTGCGCGTCGGCCTGGTGCTGTCCGGTGGCAATGTCGATCTGCCCGCCCTGCGCTGGGGGGCGGCGTGAGCCGCGGGCGGCACCGCGAACGCACCGGCCTGCTGGGCTGGTTGTGGCGGCTGTTCGTGCTGCTGGTGATCTGGCTGCTGGGCGTGACCGCCTGGATCGTCTGGGTGGGTGAACGCGACCAGGCCGCCAAGGCCGACGCCATCATCGTGCTGGGTGCCGCCGCCTACGACGCCAAGCCGTCACCGGTGTTCGAAGAGCGCATCCGCCATGGCCTGGATCTGTACGACGCCCGGTACGCGCCGCTGTTGATCTTCACCGGCGGCTATGGCGGCACCGGTGCGCGCTTCTCCGAATCGCAGGTGGCGCGGCGCTATGCGCTGAAGCATGGCGTGCCGGATGAGGCGATCCTGATCGAGACCGCCTCGCGCAATACCGTACAGAACCTGGTGGAAGCCAAGCGCTTGATGGACCAGCGCGACCTGCACCGGGTGATCATCGTCAGCGACCCGCTGCACATGGCGCGCGCGCTGCGCCTGAGCAAGGCACTGGGCATCGATGCGCTGGCCTCGTCGACGCCCAGCACGCGCTTCCGCAGCTTCCACACCAGCTGGCGCTTCCTGGTGCAGGAAATCTATTTCTTCCACCGTGACCTGGTGCGCCCGCCGCTGAGTTCGCCGGCCAACACCTGAGGCGGAAGCCTGCATTGGGTGCGTGCCGACCTTGGTCGGCACAATCTGTCAGATCGCGATGCCGCCGGCATTGTGCCGACCAAGGTCGGCACCTACCAGAGCGGGTTCCGTGCATGAGTCGGTAGCCGCCGACCGTGGTCGGCGCATCACCCGTGATCGATCGATCAGGTCTGCTTGCGCCGGATCGGAATCGCCGATACCGGCACCGAGGCCACGTCATGCCCGCCTTCGCGGATCGGCGCGCCCGGGTCCGGGGCCCAGGCGTGGGCGTAGATCACTTCCCAGCTGCTGGGCAGCTTGCCGTCGGCACGGCGCATCGGCTCGTACGCCGCCGCCGCCGCCGCGAAACGTCCGCGCCCGGTCAGGGTATGGCGGCGGTCTACCCGCGCATTGGTCGCACCCATCGCGCGCAGCTCGCGCATCAGCGAGGGCAGGTCGTCGTAGGTCAGGGTGAACAGATCGCGGTCCAGCACCGGGTCGCGGAAGCCGGCCATCATCAGTGCGTCGCCGAACTGCGCGATCTGCGCGAAGCGGCTCACGTGCGGGCGGTCGTCGGCGGCGGCGAACGCCTCATTGAGTTCGATCAGCGTTTCCGGGCCGAAGGTCGAGCACAGCAGCAGGCCACCTGGCTTGAGCACGCGGCGGAAACCGGCGAACACTGCCGGCAGGTCGTCCACCCACTGCAGGCACAGGTTGCTGAAGATCACGTCCACGCTGTTGTCGGCCAGCGGCAGCGCAGCGGCATCGCCACACAGGCGCTGGAACGGCTTCCACCAGCCGGCCTGGCGCTTGGCCTGGTCCAGCATCGGCAGCGCCACGTCCAGCGCGATCACCTGCGCCTTCGGCCAGCGCTTCTTCATCAGCGCAGTGGCGTGGCCGGTGCCTGCGCCGATGTCCAGCACCACCTCGGGCTTGCGCGCCTCCAGGTAGTCCAGCGACTCGATCAGCCGCGACTGCACCTCGCGCTGCAGGGCGGCGGCAGCGTCGTAGCTGGTGGCGGCACGCGCGAACGCGCGACGGACATGGCGGGCATCGAAGTGGGACGGCATTGCAGAAGTCTCTTAGAACGTACCGGGGTAGGTGCCGCCGTCGATCAGCAGGTTCTGCCCGGTGAGGTAACCGGCCTGTGCACTGCACAGGAAGGCGCAGGCGGCGCCGAACTCGTCCGGCGTGCCAAAGCGGCCGGCGGGAATCTGCTGGCGGCGGCGTTCGGCCACTTCGCCTGCATTGCCGTCCTTGCCCGCACTGTGGGCGAAGTTGGCACGCAGGCGGTCGGTGTCGAACTGGCCGGGCAGCAGATTGTTGATCGTGACGTTGTAGGCCACGGTGCGGCGCGACAGGCCAGCGACGAAACCGGTCAGGCCGCTGCGCGCGCCGTTGGACAGCGCCAGGATGTCGATCGGGGCTTTCACCGCGGACGAGGTGATGTTGACGATGCGGCCGAAGCCGCGTTCCATCATCGCATCCACGGTGGCGCGGATCAGCGCGATCGGCGCCAGCATGTTGGCGTCCAGTGCGGCGATCCAGTCGTCGCGCTCGAAGCTGCGGAAGTCGCCGGGCGGTGGGCCGCCTGCGTTGTTGACCAGGATATCCACCTGCGGGCAGGCGGCCAGCGCGGCAGTACGGCCGGCCTCGGTGGTGACGTCGGCGGCGACGGCGCGCACCTCACCGGCACCTGGCAGTGCACGCAATTCGTCGGCAGCGACCTGCAGTGCAGCCTCGCCACGGGCCACGATCACCACGTTGACGCCCTCGCGCACCAGCGCGCGTGCGCAGCCCAGGCCGAGCCCCTTGCTGGCGCCGCAGACCAGTGCCCAGCGGCCATTGATACCCAGATCCATGCGTCAGTCCTGCGGAATTCGGAGGGGTCTCATTGTCCGCCATCGGCCGGTGACAGGCCGGCAACGAAGTGTTGCAGGGCGGCGGCCACCTCATCGGCATGGCCGAGGAAAGGCGCATGTCCACCGTGGGCAATGGTCAGCGCCTGCGCGCCCGGGGCCAGCGCCGCAGCGGCCTGCATCGCCGCTGGAGACACCAGGCGGTCACGCTGGCCGGCGATCCACAGGCTGGGCTTGCCCAGCGTGGGCAGCGCGCCCCGCAGATCGGTGCCTTCGAGCAGGCGCAGGCCTTCCAGCAGGGCGCGTTCAGTGGGGGCGCCGCGCTCGACCAGGCGCTGGCGCAGCGTGCGCAGCTCCTCGCGGGCGTGCGCCGAGCCCATCACGTCCAGTGCCAGGAAGCGCTCCAGCGTGCCGCCGAAATCGTTGGCCAGCTCTCGCCCGAACTGCTCGAACACTGCCGGCTCCACTGCGTGCGGCCAGTCCTCGCCACGCACGAAGCGCGGCGTGGCGGCGATCATCGCCAGCCCGCGCACCTTCGGCAGCGTGGCCGCCGCGTGCAGTGCGAACAGGCCGCCCAGCGACCAGCCGCACCACACCGCCGGCGGCGTGGCCGCGGCAATGGCACTGACCACGAACGGCAGGCGCAGCGGGGTGGCGTCTTCGCGGCTGTGGCCATGACCGGGCAGGTCGACCCGATGCAGGGTGAACTGGTCCGCAAGTCGCTGCACCAGCGGTGCGAACACGCCGCCCTGCAGGCCCCAACCGTGGATCAACACCAGGTCCGGCCCACGGCCGGTGACTTCAATATGCATGGGCAACGACACGGAACTCAGGCAAAAGCGGGCAGCGGCGGCGGAGCGGCTTCATGCAGGGCAAGATTGACGCGGTCGCGCGCGCTGGCGATGGCCTCGACCAGACCGCGCACCTGTTCCGGCGTGTGCAGCGCGGACAGCGTGACGCGCAACCGTGCCTTGCCTTCCGGCACGGTCGGCGGGCGGATCGCGCCGACCAGCCAGCCGGCCTGTTCCAGGGCCCTGGACATCGCCATTGCGCTGTGGTCATCGCCGCACAGCAGCGGCTGGATCGGCGTTTCCGAGGCCATCAGGTCCAGCCCGCGGCGGCGTGCTTCGCTGCGGAACAGCCCGATCAGGTCAGCCAGCTTGGAACGGCGCCAGTTGTCGCGGCGCGCCAGGCGCACCGCCTCGAGTGCAGCGGCGGCCATCGCCGGTGGCACGGCGGTGGTGTAGATGTACGGGCGCGCGGTTTCGGCCAAGTGCTCGACCAGGTCGTCGCGGCCCAGCACCAACGCACCGGAACCGCCCAAGGCCTTGCCCAGCGTCACCAGCTGCACCGGTACGTCGTCCACGCCCAGGCCGGCGGCAGCAACGGCGCCACGGCCGTCCCCCACCACGCCCACGCCATGTGCGTCATCGACGTAGAACAACGCCTGCTGCAGGCGCGCGACCAGCGACAACGCACGCAGCGGCGCGATGTCGCCATCCATGCTGAAGACACCGTCGGTGGCGAGCATCGCCGCGCCGTCGGGTGCGTGCTTGAGCTGGCGCATCGCGCCTTCCGCGTCCAGGTGCGGGTAGCGGCGCAGGCGTGCACCGGCCAGCCGCGTCGCATCGAGCAGGCTGGCGTGGTTGAGCTTGTCCTGCACGCAGACGTCGTTCTCTTCGCTCAGCAGCGCCTGCTGCACCGCCAGGTTGGCGGCGAAGCCACTGCCGAACAGCAATGCACGCGGGTAACCCAGCCACTCGGCCACCTCGCGTTCGAGTGCGTCGTGCATCGCGTGGTGGCCACAGACCAGATGCGATGCACCGGCACCGGCACCTTCGCGCGCAGCGGCGTCCTGCAGCGCATTGACCACGCTGAACTGCTGCGCCAGGCCCAGATAATCGTTGCTGCAGAAGCCGGTCAGCCACTGGCCGTCCACCTCAAGGCGCACGCCATCGCGACGGGCGACCGTACGTCGCGGGCGGCGACGGCCTTGGGCATCGCGCAGAGCGCGCTGGGCGTGGAGGCGGGCGGTCAGGTCGGGGCGGGCCATGGTGGCTGAATGCGTCGACGGGGCGGCTAGGGTAGCGCGTTGCCGCGGCGCCTGCTTGCCGCCCGTCTCAGGCCGCGTGAGCGCAGCCGCAGCCGGGCGCGTCGGCGCTGATATCGGCGTGCACGGTGCCGCCGTGGTCGTGGCCTTCGGCATCCACCTGCACCGCCATCGGCTGCAGCCCCAGCCGCGCGAACAGGGCCAGGTCGCGTTCGCTTTCCGGGTTGCCGGTGGTCAGCAGCTTGTCGCCGTAGAAGATCGAGTTGGCACCGGCCAGGAAGCACAGCGCCTGCAGTTCGTCACTCATCGCCTCGCGGCCGGCCGACAGCCGCACCATCGAGCGCGGCATGGCGATGCGCGCCACCGCGATCATGCGCACGAACTCGAACGGGTCAAGCTCGGCGCTGCCATGCAGCGGCGTACCCGCCACCTGCACCAGCTTGTTGATCGGCACCGAATCCGGATGCGCCGGCAGCGTGGCCAGCGCCAGCAGCAGGCCGACGCGCTGCGCGCGCGTCTCGCCCATGCCGACGATGCCGCCGCAGCAGGTCTTCAGGCCGGCATCGCGCACGTGTTCCAGTGTATCCAGGCGGTCCTGGTACTGGCGCGTGTGGATGATCGAATCGTAGTAGTCCGGCGCGGTGTCGAGATTGTGATTGTAGTAGTCCAGACCGGCATCCTTCAGCGCACGCGCCTGCTCGCCACTGAGCATCCCGAGCGTGGCGCAGGTCTCCAGGCCCAGCGCCTTCACCCCGGCGATCATCGCCGCCACCTTCGGGATGTCACGGTCCTTCGGCGATCGCCACGCGGCACCCATGCAGAAGCGCGATGCACCGGCGGCCTTGGCCTGGCGTGCCTTGGCCAGTACCGCATCGGTGTCCATCAGCTTCTGCGCGTTCACCCCGGTGCTGTAGCGCTGCGCCTGCGGGCAGTACGCGCAGTCTTCCGGGCAGCCGCCGGTCTTCACCGACAGCAGGGTGGATACCTGCACCTGCGACGGGTCGAAGTGCTCGCGATGGACCGCTGCGGCGCGGAACAGCAGCTCAGGGAGCGGCAGCTCGAACAGCGCTTGCAGCTCGTCCTGTTGCCAGTCGTGGCGGATGGCAGCAGCCATGGCGGGACCTTGGGTACGAATGGAGCGAGGGCGGCAGTGTGGGTGGGTTGATGAACGCTGTCAACCTAAATAGAGTTATGTTGGTTTACGGAAGGCCGCTCCGATCGCGCTTGTCAGAAGCGCCGCATTTCACCGCATCCTGCAAGGGCTTCGGCCAAAGTGGCCGCTGCCCAACGGAAGCGCTGGCGCGCAGACTCTTTCCCATGACCGATCTCCATCGTCTCCGCGGCCGCATCAGCGCGCTGGTCCTCAGCGAGGCCTGGCGCCGCCGCGCCGCGCTCTGGGGCGGTGCCGTGGCCGTGGCGCTGGTGGCGATCCTGTTCGCCAAGGCCAGCGATGCGGCCTTCCATCTGTTCCAGCGCATCACCGCGCACTCGCCGTGGTGGGCCCTGCTGCTTACGCCAGGCATTTTCGCGCTGCTGGCCTGGCTGACCGCTGGCGTGCTGAAGCCTACGCGCGGCAGCGGCATTCCGCAGGTCATCGCTGCGTTGGACAAGGCGGATGAGCCGTTCCGGAAGACCAACCTGTCACCTGCGGTTTCGGCCGGGAAGCTGCTGCTGACCTCGCTGTCGTTGCTGGGGGGCGCATCGGTCGGCCGCGAGGGCCCGACGGTGCATGTGGGCGCCAGCCTGATGTACCTGTTCGGCCGCTGGTTCGGCTTCAAGGATCCCCGCGAGCTCTCGCACTTCCTGTTGGCTGGCGGCGCTGCGGGTATTGCGGCGGCCTTCAACACGCCGCTGGCGGGCATCGTTTTCGCCATCGAAGAGCTTAGCGGCCGTTTCGAACATCGCTTCTCCGGCACCTTGTTGACCGCGGTGATCGTCGGTGGCGTGGTATCGCTCGGTCTGTTGGGCAACTACACCTATTTCGGTCATGTGAGCGCACGCCTGCCGCTGGGCCAGGGCTGGCTGGCGATCCTGCTGTGCGGCGTGGTGGCAGGCCTGCTGGGTGGGCTGTTCGCACGAGCGGTGCTGGCCAGCGCTGCGGGCCGCCCGCGCTGGCTGGGGCAACTGCGGCAGCGCCATCCGGTCCTGCTGGCCGCAGGCTGCGGTCTGGCGGTGGTCGTGCTGGCGATGGTGTTCGGTGAAGGCGCGTTCGGCACCGGCTACGAACAGGCGCGCAGCCTGGTGCAGGGCCAGGCAATGGTCGGCCACGAATTCGGGCTGATGAAGCTGCTGGCCAACCTGGCGTCGTACGTGGCGGGTATTCCCGGTGGTCTGTTCTCGCCGGCGCTGGCGGTCGGCGCGGGACTGGGCCACAACCTGTCAGTGCTGATGCCGGGCGTGGACCCGCGCGCATTCGTGCTGCTGGGCATGTGCGCTTACCTGACCGGCGTCACCCAGGCACCGCTGACCTCGGCGGTGATCTCGCTGGAACTGACCGACAGTGGTGACTTGCTGTTGCCGATCCTGGCCACGGTGCTGCTTGCTCGTGGTGTATCCGGGCTGGTGTGCCGCGTGCCGATCTATCGCGGTCTGGCGGAGCTGTTGATGGTGCCGGCCTTGGCGCCGTCGGATGCAGGGCATCGCGAACGCTCAGCCTGATGGACGGTGCGGCAACGGATAACGCCGACACCGCAGCAGGCATTCCGGTGATGGCGATGCCCGCAGCGCGGCGGAAAACTGGGGCATGCGCATCCCTCTCTGGCATACGGCAACCCGTGTCTCCCGCGCGCTGCTTCGCGTGCTGCTGCCGCTGCGATGCCTGGTCTGCAACGATGACGGCCACGATGGCCTGGATCTCTGCGCGGCGTGTTACGCGGAACTTCCGTGGGCCGGCCGTGCCTGCCTGCGTTGCGCGCTGCCACTGCCCGACAACGCGCTGATCGTCTGCGGTACCTGCCGTGAGGAAGTGCCGCCGCAGGCCGCCACCCATGCCAGCCTGCTGTATCTGCCGCCGGTCGACCAGCTGCTGGTGCGCTACAAGTTCCACCAGGACCTGGCGGCCGGCCGCCTGCTCGTGCAGCTGATGCAGCGCGCACCGCCGCCCTGGTCGTGCGCGCCACTGGTGCCGGTGCCGCTGCACAACCGCCGCCTGCGCCAGCGCGGCTACAACCAGGCCGCCGAACTGTGCCGGTTGCTACCGATGCCGGTCTGGCAGGGCCTGTATCGGCGCCGGCATACGGCACCGCAGTCGGAGCGCAGCGCCGAACAGCGCCGGGACAACCTCTTCGACGCATTCGCCACGCGCGGATCAGCGCCGGTGCGGCTGACGTTGGTGGATGACGTGATGACCACCGGCAGCACGGTGATGGAGATCGCCGAGACCTTGCGTCTGGTAGGGACTGAAGAGGTGCGCGTGTGGGTCTGCGCGCGCGTGCCGTGATCGCCGCTTTCATGCGCAGGGACTAGGATGGGGCCGATTCCGGATCGAAGGAGTGGCCATGAATTCCCCTTTGTCTCCCTTGCTGTCGGGGGTCGGGCGCAGCTGGTGGATCCTGCTGCTGTACGGGTTGGTTGCGCTTGGCTTCGGCATCATCGCCATTGGCTGGCCGCTGTCGGCGGCGATGGCACTGGCCTGGACGCTGGGCGTGATGGCCATTGTCGAGGGCGTGATCAGCCTGTTCGCCCTGGTCAGCGGCGGCAGCGGCGCGTCGCGTGGCTGGCTGGCGCTGTATGTCATCGCCTCGCTGGGCTTCGGCATCCTGGCGGTGATCAATCCGCTGGCAACGGCCAGCGTGCTGGTGCTGTTCCTGGCCGCGTGGCTGCTGGTGGCCGGCATCTATCGCATCGTGTTCGCGATCCGCGTGCGCAGGCAGATCCAGGGTGAGTGGCTGCTGATCCTCAGCGGCGTACTGGCGGTGGTGCTGGGCCTGCTGTTTGCCGCCAACCCGTATGCGGGCGTGGCGGTGACCACGCTGTGGATCGGCATCGGCAGCCTGCTGTACGGCCTGCTGCAGGTACTGGTGGCGTTCAAGCTGCGGAAGCTGAAGTGAGGGCGGCCTGTCCGCTGCTGTTGGCGACGGCGTTGGGCCTGACCGGATGCATGTCAGGCACCACGCCGGGTACGACCGGGGGAGCGGACCGTCCGCCGCTTCCCGGCGTGGACGTCCGCCTGAGTGCGGTTGACGTGGCCGGGAAGGACGCAGGGGTGCCGTGGCAGGACGAGTGGCTGACGCTTCGGCAACCCCCGATCGCGAACAGCGCGGACATCGCCGATGTGCGCGCGGTGCCGGATGGGAATGGTTTGACGGTGCTGCAGATCCGCTATCGTCCCGAGGCGCACCGGCGCATCCATGATGGCACGGCGGCGCTGGTCGGTCAGCGCATCGCCATCAGCGTGGACGGCCGTGTGGTGACGGTGGCAACGGTACAGGGACCATTTTCTGAATCGATGGGTCTGAGCGGGTTGCCGGGCAAGGACGAGGCGCGGGAACTGGCCAGGCACATCACCGGGAAATGACCGGAGGCGGTGGAGTCGACTGACAGTCGACTCTACCCAGTCGGCAGGCCATGCCTATCGGTAGGCCACACCTCGTCGGCAGGCAACATCCCATCGATACCCCACACCCGGTCGTCAGGCGCGCACGGTTGGCATGTCATGTGAGGGCATGGCCGACGCCAGGAACCGGTGCCGTCAGCTCCGCCTTCCCGCGAACCGTGCCTCGATCTCTTCCAGCGACTTGCCCTTGGTTTCCGGCAGCCACAACGCGGCCACCAGGAAGAACACGAAGGTGCACGCCGCCCAGAACACGAACATGCTGGCGTAGCCGTAGTGGCCCACCGTGGGCAGGAAGATCGCGGCGATGGTGGTTGAGACGAACTGGTTGATCAGCAGCGCGATGCTCATGCCGTTGGAGCGGATGCGGTTCGGCATCAGCTCAGACAATGCCAGCCACACGCACACGCCGGGCCCGACGGCGAAGAACGCGACGAACACCAGGATGCAGGTGGCCACCGCCCAGCCGTGTGCGGGCGGCGGCACCGGCCCGATGCGGGCCTGTTCGATGCGCAGCGGCGCCTGCTCGGCGCTGGCCGGGTCGGCGAACGGGTTGAGGTGCAGCTTGCGGAAGAACGCACCGATCACGCTGTCCGGCTGCACGGTGCCGGCGCGCTCGATGCGCAGCTCGCGATCGGTCAGGTTGTCGCTGCGCAGGGCGCGCACATTGGTGAAGTCACCGTAGGCATACGACACGGTCAGCTGCATCGGCCGGCCTTCGCTGTCGATGCCTGCGCCGAGGCGCTGCCACTGTGCGTCATCCAGCACCAGCTGCAGGCCATCGCGGCTGACCGCCGCCTGCAACTGCGGCTGCACATCGGCGCGGCCGCGCTCGGCCTGGAAGAACAGCGTGGCGGCGGCCAGCAGGGCCACGCAGATACCGCCGCTGCCCAGCATCAACAGGAACTTGCGGCCCTTGCGGTCGACCAGCAGCAGCGCGACCACGGTCATCACCGCGTTGAGCAGCTTGATCGCTACGTCGGCGCCGTTGGCCACCGAGCCGGACAGACCGGCCTGGTTGAGGATGTTGACTGCGTAGGCCAGCACCGAATTGATGCCGGTGGCCTGGGTGCAGGCCAGCACCACGCAGGCCAGCAGGAACGGCACCACGTAGCGGCGGCTGAGCAGCGGATCCCGCTTGCCGTCGCTGCTGCTCGATTCCGGGGCCTGGATCTGGGCCAGCGTGGGCTCGATCTCTGCGGCGGGAAGGACGCGCTGCAGGCTGCGGCGCGCTTCGTCGATGCGGCCGCGGCGCACCAGCCAGCGTGGCGATTCGGACAGCCAGAAGATGCCGGCGCAGAACAGCAGTCCTGGCGCCAGGCAGGTCCAGAAGATGGTGCGCCAGGCGTGGTCCTTCACCGTGAACAGTTCCTGCGCCTGCTCCGCGAACGGCAGCGAGCGCACGGCCTCGGCGGCGGCATCCACGGCATGGGCGTGGTACAGGCCGATCAGGGCTGCCAGCACCAGGCCAACGGTCAGCAGCAGCTGGAACATGGCCGCGCCTCGCCCGCGTCGTTCGGGGCTGAGCACTTCGGCCAGGTACAGCGGAATCACGACGCCGATCAAACCGCCACTGATGCCCTGCAGCAGGCGTCCCAGCAGCAGCGGCGTGTAGCCGGAGGCCAGTGCCATGATCGGAATCGAGGCGGTGAACAGCAGGCCGGCCAGCAGCATCGCGCCGCGGCGGCCGATCAGGTCGGCGATCATGCCGGCGAACAGCGAGGACAACACGCTGCCCAGCAGCACCGCTGCCACCACGAAGCCGAGCTGCTGGCTGCTGAGCTGCCAGGCGTGGCTGGCGGTCGCTTCAAGGTAGGGCAGGGCACCGGCGATGATGCCGATGTCGATGCCGTACAGCAGGCCGCCCAGGCCGCCGATGAAGAGCAGGTAGCGTACGGGCCAGCGCGGAGCGGTGCTTGCGGACATCGGCAGTTCCTGTGGTAGCGCCGGGCCACGCCCGGCGGCGGTTCGTCGCAGAGTGCTTTCTGTAGAGCCGAGCCATGCTCGGCTGCTTTCCGTTCCGATATCGAGGTCCCCCATGCCGCGCTTCGCGCGGTGAGCCGAGCATGGCTCGGCTCTACAGGGAGCCCGCGCGGCGTCCGGGCCGCATCGCGTGTGTCAGTTCAGATCAATCACATGCCCGCCGGCAACCACCTGCTGCAGGCGCAGCTCGGCATCCAGCACCACCAGGTCGGCGCGGGCGTCGGGCGCGATGCGGCCGCGATCGCCCAGGCCCAGGTAGTCGGCCGGGAAGGTGGAAACACGTTGCGATGCATCGGCCAGCTCCAGGCCCACCTGCACCAGATTGCGCAGCGCCTGGTCCATGGTCAGAGCACTACCCGCCAGCGAACCGGTTGCCAGGCGCACGCAGCCGCCGCACTTGTGCACGCGCTGTTCGCCCAGCGCGTACTCGCCATCGGGCATGCCAGTGGCGGCGGTGGCGTCGGTCACCGCGTACAGGCGCGGGATCGCGCGCGCGGCCAGCCGGATCACGCCGGGGTGGATGTGCTGCAGGTCGGGAATGATCTCGGCGTACTGCGCGTGCGCCAGGGCCGCCGCGGCGATGCCCGGTCGATAGTGGTCGACACCGGTCATGCCGTTGAACAGGTGGGTGAAACCGGAAGCGCCGGCTTGTAGGGCGGCCACACCGTCCTCGTAAGTGCCAGCGCTGTGGCCGAGCTGCACGCGGATGCCCATCGCGGAAAGCGCGGGAATCAGCGCGGTGTGCTCGCCGATCTCCGGCGCCAGCGTCATCACCCGGATCGGTGCCAGCGCGTGCAGCTGCTGCACCAGCGCCAGTGTTGCTTCGATGGTACGGTTGGGCTGTGCGCCCAGCCGCTGCGGGCTGATGAACGGTCCTTCCAGATGCACACCGGCAATGCAGGCCGCATCGGCATCGGGCGCCGCCATGGTGGCGGCCACGCCCTGCAGCGCATGCTCGATCTCGTCCAGGCCGGCGGTCATGGTGGTCGCCAGCAGCGTAGTGGTGCCGAAGCGCAGATGGGTGCGGGCGATGGTGCGCGCCACGTCACCGCCCTGCATCAGGTCCACGCCCGCCGCACCGTGCACATGCAGGTCGATGAAGCCGGGCAGGATCACCGGCAATTGCAGATCGCCAGCGCCGCTGTGGTCATCCACCTGCAGCTGGCGCACGTGGGAATCGAAGTGGACCTGGCCACGCCGCCAACCCAGCGGCGTGAGGATGCGGCCATGCAGGGAGCGGGTGTCGGTCATGCGGCGGGCTCGGCGATGATCACTTCAATGCCCAGCCGCTGCAGGCCCTCGCGCGAGGCGTCGTCGATGCCGGCATCGGTGATGATGGTGTGGATCTGATCCAGCAGTGCGATGCGGTGCAGGCTGACGCGCCCGAACTTGGAGGCGTCAGTCAGCACCACGATGCGGCGTGCGCGCTCGACCATGCGGTGGTTGAGGCGGGCTTCGGCTTCGTCGTGCGTGGTCAGCCCGAACTGCAGGTCCAGGCCGTCCACGCCCAGGAACAGGGTATCGAAGCTGTAGGAGTTGAGGCTGGCTTCGGCCTGGCTGCCCTGCAGCGACAGCGACTGCTGGCGCAGCAGTCCACCGGTCAGCAGCACGTTGATGCCGGGCGCGTTGGCCAGTTCCCAGGCGATGTTCAGCCCGTTCGTCATCACCGTCACGTCGCGCTGCGTGCGCAGGTGGCGGGCCAGGGTCATCGTGGTCGAGCCGGAGTCGATGATGATGTTGTCACCGGGCCGCACCAGGCGCGCGGCACACGCGCCGATCGATTCCTTCAGCGGCAGGTTCAGTGCGTCCTTTTCGTGGATGTCCTGTTCCTGCGGCGGCGTGCGCACCAGCGTGGCGCCACCGTGGGTACGGTTGGCCAGGCCCTGCGATTCGAAGTGGGTCAGGTCGGCACGGATGGTCACCGCCGACACGCCGAAGCGCTCGACCAGATCGGCCACCTGCACCGAGCCGTGCTCGATCAGCAGCTGCAGGATCTGTTGCCGGCGGGAGCGGGTGTTGCGCATGGCCATTCTCGGTGTCGCGGGGAAAGGTAGAGATTAGCCGTTCGCAGCAGCGGCAGCAGCCGAGCCTGCGTTCTGCGGGCGGGTTCCGGCCTGGTTGGCGCTGCATGCACGGGCGTACTCGTCCAGGCACAGGCCGACGCGATGCTGTGCCAGCGCGGCAGGCGTATTGGCCAGGGTGCCCTCGCGCACGGCGCGGTACTGCTCGGGCAGGTACTGGCTGAGCAGTACCAGCGGCGGCGCGTGTTGTTCCAGGTTGGCGAACAGGGTCTGCACCGCCTGTACCAGCGCCGGCTCGCCCCAGTAGTAGCGGCAGCGGTCGCTGAAGGAATAGCGGCGCAGCAGGCGCAGCGCTGCCTCATCGCCCTGGTAGTAGGACTGCCAGTACTTCGGCTGCGCCACCATCACCTCGTCCAGCACCTGCGGCAGGCGCGAGCACTGCGCTGCGGGCAGCAGTTCGGCTTCGATTGCGGCCAGCGCGAACAGCGCCTCGCGGTAGGCGAAGGTCGCGGCCGGGCCGACTTTGAGGATGGCGAAGTGGTCGCGCACTAGCGCGTGCAGGCCGTTTTCTCGCTGGTAATCGGTGGAATGCGCTTCGAACACGATGCGCGGCTGCTGTTCGAGGAAATCGGCCAGCGCCCCCGCGGCCGCTGCGTCGTACTCGTGCACGCTGCTGTGGTCGAAGTCCACGCCCGGCTGCACCACCATGGCGATCACGCGCTGCCACGCATCGCGCAGTTGCGGTGTATCGAACGCCTGCTGGTGGATGGCCAGGGTCTGCGCCGCAGCAGCGGGCGTGGTCACCTGTAGGCCTTCGGCCAGCGAGGCTTCACCGCCGGGAATCGGCACTTCGGTACCGATCACGTAGACCGGCGGCGGCAGGCCATGATCCGCAGCGGTACGCTCGGCGATCTCGGCCAGTTCCGCCGAACGCGCCGCGACGACGGCATCGGGCAGCGGCACCGGGTCATCGGCGCAGGACATGCTGCAATCGAGGTGGATCTTGTGGAAACCGGCGGCGACGTAGGCTTCGATCAGCACGCGCGCGTGGCTCATCGCCTCGGCGGCCGGGCGCTTCTGCCAGGCATTCGGGCCGAGGTGATCACCGCCCAGAACCAGCCGCTCGCGCGGGAAGCCTTCCTCATCGGCCAGCACGCCGACGTAGTCGCGGTACTGTGGTGGGGTCATGCCGGTGTAGCCGCCGAACTGATCGACCTGGTTGGAGGTGGCCTCGATCAGCAGCATGGTGCCGTGCGCCAGTGCCACGTGCATGGCCGCGCGCAGCACCTGTTCGTTGCTGCAGCAGACGCTGTACAGGCCGACATTGGCACCGGCGCGGTGGGAGGCAAGCAGGGTCTGCAACGGGGACATGGTCAGGCTCCGGTCGATCAGGAAAACGAGGGTTGGCAGGCGAGCAGGGCGGCACCGCGAGCGCCGCCGGCATCGCCGAAACGCGGCGGCACGATCGGCGGTACCTGCACGCCGTTGAACAGATGCGCGGAAATCGCGGCCGGCAGCTGCTGGTACAGCGGCGCGTACTGCGACAGGCCGCCGCCGAGCACGATCACGTGCGGGTCCAGCGCCAGCACCAGCGCGGCCAGGCTGTGGCCAAGCAGGTCGCGATGGATGTCCAGCGCCTTGCGCGCACGTGCATCACCGGTTTCGGCCAGTGCGATCACTGCGCTGGCATCGTTGGCGCTGCCACCGAGGTGACGCTCGATCATTGCCAGCCCGCTGCCGGACACGTAGCGCTCCACGCAGCCCTGCAGGCCGCAGGCGCAGTCGATCAGTGGCAGGCCGTGGCGCTGCAGCAGGTGGCCAGGCACGCTCCAATGGCCCCATTCGCCCGCCAGCCCGTTGAAGCCGGACAGCAGGCGGCCCTGCAGGCAGAAGCCACCGCCAGCGCCGGTGCCGAGGATGGCGCCGAACATGCTGGGGTAACCGGCGGCGGCCCCGCCACGTGCCTCGGACAGGGCGAAGCACTGCAGGTCATTGCCGAAGTGCAGCGGACGCTGCAGGCGAGCCTGCAGGTCGGCGGCCACGCTGTGGCCGGTCAATGCCGGCACATTCGCACTCAGCTGGCGGCCGCTGCGACGATCACGCACACCGGGCAGGGCGATACCGATGGCCGCATCGCTGCGACCCAGCGCGGCATCGGCCTCGGCCACCAGGGTCACCACCGCCTGCAGGAAACCGTCGTAGTCGCCCTGCGGCGTGCTGACCCGGCGGCGCCAGGTGACCTGCGTCGCCGCATCGCACGCCACCAGCTCGATCTTGGTGCCGCCGATGTCGATGCCGTAGCAGGCGTGGGCGATCAGCTCAGCCATGGTGGATGGTGACGCCCTTGACGACGCGGTTGACGGTGCCGTCCGGGAACGGGTTGTCCGGGGTCAGGCCGAGCGCGGCCGAGCGCTGCAGCGCGAACAGCTGCGCAAAGCCCAGCCACACCGGGGCCAGCCACGGGTCGTCCAGTGCCGGTACGGTGAGCGTGTACTCGTCTTCGGCACCGATATCCGAATGCGGGCCGATCGCCAGCACCTGGCCGGCCACGCCATCGCGGCGCAGTTCTTCCAGCAGGTCCTGTTCGTAGCGGCGCGCCAGCGGCTGCACGCTGCGCAGCACCACCACCAGGGTGTTGCCATCCAGCGTCGACTTGGGGCCATGGCGGAAGCCCAGTGGCGTATTGGCCAACGCCAGCACGCGGCCGGCGGTCAGCTCCAGCACCTTCAGCGCGCACTCGCGCGCCAGCGCTTCCAGCGGGCCGCTGCCGAGGTAGATGATGCGGTTGAACGGGCGCTGCGCCAGCTCCGCCACCGGTGCATCCCACTGCGCCAGGCCTTCGCGGGCCAGCGCGGCGATCTGCTTCAGGCGCGCCACGCGCGCATCCCACGGCGAACGATCGAACACGGTCAGTGCGGCCAGCAGCATGCAGGTCAGGCTGCTGGTCATGGCGAAGGCGCGATCGCAGCTGGCCGACGGCATCAGCAGGGTGCAGGTATCGGCGCGGCCGGCGCCACGACGGGCCAGTTCGCCGTCGGCGTTGCAGGTGATGTCGAGGAAGCGCGCGTCATCCACATCGCTGCGCACGCGGTCCACCGCGGCCACGCTTTCCGGGCTGGAACCGCTGCGGCCGAACGAGACCAGCAGGGTGGGGCGGTCGCGCTGCAGGTACAGCGCCGGGTGGGTCAGCAGGCTGGTGGTGTGCACCACGCGCACCTCGGCCGGCCACTGCGCGTTGATCGCGTCGGCCACCATTTCGGCGATGAAGCCGGAGCTGCCGGCGCCGGTGAACAGCACGCGCAGGCTCGGGTCATTGAGGCTGTCGCCGAGGAAGGCCTGCAGGCGGTCGCGGGCACGCGCCAGGTCTTGGGCGAGGGCGTCCCACAGCGCAGGCTGCTGGGCGATTTCGGTAGCGGTATCGGCTCCGCCCAGGCGCTGCCAGGCGGACACATCGGAAAGCAGGGTGACGTCCATTCGGAGGTTCCAGTTGGGCCAGCGCACCATCTGTGTTTTCTTTCGAAATGTCAAATACCGAAAGCAAAAAGAAAGAAAATATGGTGTGCGACTTCCCATGCATTGCCCGTCCATGGAAACGAAAGAAACGTCCGGATGCCGTATCGCACAATGCTTAACAGGCAGCTGCAAGCGATTACGCAAAGTACTGCGACGCACAAACTTTCGTTTCAACAGAATATATCTTCCTTTTTCCTTTCAATTTGTTGACATCTTTCGAATCGCTGCCCTAGAGTCGGCCCAATCGCTTTCGAAACGCCCGGTGAACGGGTTGGGAGTCCGCGTGGAAAACTGCGTTCGTCGCTCGCCGCTGCTGCTGGCCTTGTTGCCGGCGTTGATGCTGGCGTCCACGTCGGCCCATGCCGAGCCGGTCGGCAATCTGCGTTCGGTTGCCGCCAGCGCCAGCCGCGACGGCGTGCAGGGCTGGGACCTGCAGACCGACAAGGGCGCGCGCATCCGCATCGAACTGCCGGCCGCCGACATCATCCGCGTGCAGGCAGGCCGCAATGGCACGCTGACCGGTGCCGGCGACAAGGCTGCACCGATCGTGCTGCCGCAGCCCAAGGCCAACGTGCAGGCGAAGCTGGAAGAAGACGCGCAGGAGGTCCGCGTGCGGACCGAGGCACTGGTGCTGCACGTACAGCGTCAGCCGCTGCGCATGCGCCTGGAGCGCCTGGACAACGGCCAGCCGACCGCCCTGTGGCAGGAGCTTCAGTCGCTGGACCTGGATGCCTCGCAGAGCGTGCAGGTGCTGTCCTCGCAGGCCGATGAAAGCTACTTCGGCGGTGGCCAGCAGAACGGCCGCTACCAGTTCAAGGGCCGCGAGCTGGACGTGTCCTATTCCGGCGGCTGGGAAGAGGGCGACCGCCCCAGCCCGGCGCCGATGCTGCTGAGCAGCCGTGGCTGGGGCATGCTGCGCAATACCTGGAGCGATGGCAGCTACGACCTGCGCCAGAGCGACCAGGCCACGCTGCTGCATCGCGAAGACCGCTTCGATGCCTATTACTTCGTCGGCGCCGATCTGCCGAAACTGATCGAGCGCTACACCCAACTGACCGGCCGCCCGAACATGGTCGCGCGCTGGGCGCTGTCCTACGGCGACGCCGATTGCTACAACGACGGCGACAACAGCAAGAAGCCCGGCACCGTGCCCGAAGGCTGGAGCGACGGCCCGACCGGCACCACGCCCGACGTGATCGACAGCGTGGCCAAGCAGTACCGCGCCCACGACATGCCCGGTGGCTGGATCCTGCCCAACGATGGCTATGGCTGTGGCTACAAGCAGCTGCCGGAAACCGTGAAAGGCCTGGCCGGTTACGGCTTCCGCACCGGCCTTTGGACCGAGAACGGTGTCGACAAGATCGCCTGGGAAGTCGGCAAGGCCGGCAGCCGCGTGCAGAAGCTGGACGTGGCCTGGACCGGCAAGGGCTACCAGTTCGCGATGGACGCCAACCGCCAGGCGTTCAACGGCATCCTCGACAATTCCGATTCGCGCCCGTTCCTGTGGACGGTGATGGGCTGGGCCGGCATCCAGCGCTATGCGGTGGCCTGGACCGGCGACCAGAGCAGCAGCTGGGATTACATCCGCTGGCACGTGCCGACCCTGGTCGGGTCGGGCCTGTCCGGCATGGCCTACGCCAGCGGCGATGTGGATGCGATCTTCGGCGGCAGCGCCGAGACCTTCACCCGCGACCTGCAGTGGAAGGCGTTCACCCCGGTGCTGATGGGCATGAGCGGCTGGTCGTCGAACGCACGCAAGCATCCGTGGTGGTACGACGAGCCCTACCGCAGCATCAACCGCGATTACCTGAAGTTGAAGATGCGCCTGACCCCGTACATGTACGGGCTGGTGCACGAGGCCGCGCAGACCGGTGCGCCGCCGGTGCGTGGCCTGATGTGGGACAACCCGCGCGACCCGCACGCGCAGGATGAAACCTACAAGTACCAGTTCCTGCTCGGTCGCGACCTGCTGGTAGCGCCGGTGTACCGCAGCCAGGCCGCCAGCCGTGGCTGGCGTCGCGACATCCACCTGCCGGCCGGTGGATGGATCGACTACTGGGATGGCCGCCGTGTGCAGGCTGGCGCCGATGGCCGCCAGCTCGACCGCCAGGTGGACCTGGCCACGCTGCCGGTGTTCGTGCGTGCAGGAGCCATCCTGCCGATGTACCCGTCGATGCTGTTCGACGGTGAGAAGCCGCTCGATGAAGTGACCTTCGACCTGTACCCGCAGGGCGAGTCGCAGTACACGCTGTACGAAGACGATGGCAACACGCGCCGCTACCAGCAGGGCGAGTCGAGCACGCAGGTGATCCGCGTGCAGGCGCCAGCGCAGGGCAGTGGCCCGGTGCAGGTGCAGATCGATGCGGTGCAGGGCCAGTACAACGGCCAGCTGCCGCAGCGCCGCTACAGCCTGCGCGTGCTCAGCCGCCAGGCGCCGCGTGCGGTGCAGGCCGCCGGCCGCCCGCTGCCGGCGCTGGCTGATGCCGCTGCGTTCAACGCTGCGGCTGAAGGCTGGTACTTCGATGCCGCTGAACGACGCGGCACGCTGCATGTGCGCACCGCCAGCCAGGACATCCGCCAGCCGCTGCAGCTGCAGCTGGACTTCGCGGTCGCCGCCGCCGCTGCCGACGACGCCTATCCGGCGGCACCGGTGCTCGGCCGCGAACTGCCGGCCGACAGCCTGCTGGTGGTCAACCGCCCGGCCGAAGAGCCCGGCCACGCGCTGGAAAACGCCTTCGATGATGACCCCGGCACCTGGTTCCGCAGTGTGCGCAACCAGGCCGTGCGCACCGGTGCCCACGAATGGGTGATCGGGTTGGGCGAGCGCAGGATGATCGATGGCATCGACATTGCGCCGCGCAATGACAAGAACTGGAAACACGGCCAGGTACGCGACTACGAGGTGTACCTGGGTGACAGCAATGGCGAGTGGGGCGAGCCGATCGCCCGCGGCCGCCTGCAGTTGAAGGAAGGCGTGCAGCGCATCGCGTTCCCGGCCCATGCCGGCCGCCTGCTGCGCTTCCGCGTGCTGAGCGTGCAGAACCCCGAAGGCGACGGCGCCAGCAGCACCGACCCGATGGTCACGGCCGCACAGGGCAGTGCCCGCGCCTTTGATGCGCTGCAGCCGCGCGACGTCGGCCCGATCGCACTGTCCACCTTCCACATCCTCGAACACCAGGAACCGGAGCGACCGGCCCGGCAGCGCTATCTCTCCGAGCTGCCGGTGCCGGCCGCGCTGGCCAGCCAGGTGCGCGCCGACCAGTCGTTCCGTGGCGACGCCGGCATGCGCATGAACGGCCTGCAGTTCCGCCGTGGCCTGGGCGTCGGCGCCAACAGCCGCATCGACCTGCGCCTGCAGGGCGGCTGGCACCTGCTGCGTGCCGACCTAGGCATCGACGATGCCTGCCGCAGCGCCGGTGGCCTGCAGTTCCAGGTCTGGGGTGACAACCGCCTGCTGTACGACAGCGGCCTGGTGAAGGCACCCGGCGTGGTCAAGCCGGAGCTGGACATCCGTGGCCTTTCCAGCCTGAGCCTGCGCACGCTGGGTGCGCAGGGCAGCCAACCCGCCCAGGTCTGTGCCAACTGGGCCAACGCCGTGCTGATCGGCCAGGAGGGCGACTCCGCCAGCATCGTCGCCCCATGACCCCCTCGTAACACCGCTCCTCCCCCGCCCATTCCGACTACGGCCCTCATGGCCGTGGCCCGGGAGCGTTTTGCCCGCCGATTCACCATTCGCGCCGCACCCCTGCCAGGAGAGAACCCCGATGTTGCCCGTCCGCCACCACCGCCCCCCCTGTCGTTCGATCGCTCCGCTGTCGCTGGCCATCGCCGGCGTGCTGCTGTCGGTCGCCGTTCCTGCCTTCGCCCATGAGAGCAAGGACAAGGCCACCGACCTTGCCCGCATCGAGGTCACCGGCTCCAACATCCGCCGCACCGACGTTGAAACCGCCTCCCCGGTACAGGTGATCAGCAAGCAGGACATCCAGAACATGGGTGCGCGCACGTTGCTGCAGGTGCTGGACAACCTCCCAGCCGCACGTCCAGCGCAGCAGGACGCGCGTTCGCTGTTCACCGGTTCCGATGGTGCTTCGCAGGCCAACCTGCGTGGCTTGGGCGCGCAGGGCACGCTGGTGCTGCTGAACGGTCGTCGCCTGTCGTACTACGGCGCACCGGCCGGCTTCCAGACCCAGTTCGTCAACATCGATGCGATTCCGGCCGCGGCCATCGAGCGCATGGAAGTGCTGACCGACGGCGCCTCGGCGGTGTACGGCACCGACGCGGTGGCCGGCGTGATCAACGTGATCACCAAGCGCAACTTCCAGGGTGCCGAGGTCAGCTTCACCAACGACACCTCCTCGCGCATCGACTCCTACGGCGAGCGCCAGGCCAGCATCACCGCCGGTTTCGGTGACCTGGCCGAAAACCGCTTCAACATCTACGGCGCGGTGAACATGTACCGCCGCGACGCGATTCCGCTGAGCGACTTCTACGACAAGCGCCCCGACCAGTACTACGTCAACAACCCGAACTACCTCAACAACCTGCGCCTGGGCGTGGGCAGCAAGCCGGGCGAGTTCAACCCGGGCAGCTACTTCGCCTTCGATCCGGTCACCGGCCGCCGTGTGCAGGAAGCTGCGCCGGGCTGCAAGAACGTGCTGACCAGTGAAGCGGCCGGCCCGCGTTGCGTCTGGGAAACCTGGATGAACAACGAGATCGATGCCGGTGCCAAGTCCGAGCGCAATACCGCCTACCTCAACGGCACTTTCCTGGTGGGTGACAGCACCGAGATCTTCGCCGAGGCGACCTACACCGACATCGACCTGCGCGCCAACGGCGGTACGCCGCGCACCTACGGCACCACCACCGGCAACCCGACCAGCTGGTTCTCGCGCAACACCGGCAACACCGTCAACCAGTTCCTGTACCCGTTCCTGGGCCCGAACAACGAGTACAACCACGCCAGCGCGCAGATGAAGGCAATGATGGGCGGCGTGGTCGGCCTGACCTACCTGCTGCAGGATGCCGGCCCGAGCTACTTCGGCCAGCGCAACACCGACAAGAGCTACCGCGTGCTGGCCGGTGCGCGTGGCAGCCGCGGTGACTGGAACTGGGAGACCGCGTTTGCCAGCGCCGGTACCCACTCCACCACCTACCAGACGATCAACGTCAACACCAAGGGCTTCGAGAAGGCCTTCGGTCCGTACACGATCGATCCGGGCACCGGCCGGGTCATCATCTCCGACCACCCGGCGTACAAGTTCGGCGAGATCAGTGAAGCCAACGCCGCGCTGATCCGCGAAGCGTTCCCGACCTTCGACATCCAGTCGTGGACCCGCCTGCACACCCTCGACGGCAAGATCGAAGGCCCGCTGTTCCAGCTGCCTGCCGGTGAGATGCGTGCGGCCTTCGGCTTCAACGCCAGCCGCGAAACCTTCTACACCCCGGGCAACGCCGACGCCGCCAACGGCCTGATCACCCAGCAGGGTGGTTCGTGGTTCGATGGCAAGCGCAACACCTACGCGCTGTTTGCCGAGACCGTGGCGCCGATCACCGACAAGCTGGAACTGGATGCGGCGGTGCGCGTGGACAAGTACCCGAACTTCAGCGCCAACGTGGCACCGAAGATCGGCTTCAAGTACCAGGCCTTCGACCAGCTGATGCTGCGCGGTACCTACTCGACCGGTTTCCGTGCACCGAGCCTGGCCGAATCCGGCAACGGCGGCGTGTTCGCGCAGCTGGGTGGCTACCGCGACGAGCTGCGCTGCAACGAGACCAACGCCATCGCCAACCTGCTGCTGCGCTCGCAGCGTCCGGGCGATGTCGACCTGGGCAAGAACCTGCTGAACGTCGATTGCAGCCGCACCGTGGCCCGCATGACCCAGCCGAACAAGAACCTGAAGCCGGAGAAGGCCAAGATCGCCACCCTCGGCTTCGTCTACGAGCCGGCCACCTGGCTGTCGGTGTCGGCCGACTACTGGTTCATCTACCGCAACAATGAAATCGTTGCGCCGGACTACCGCCGCATGGAAGACATCATCTCGATGTCGCGCTCGCCGATCACCGACAGCGACCGCGCCAACCTGGCGCAGCTGGCTGCAATGTGTGCCGACCCGGCCAGTGGCGTGAGCTGCCCGTCGGTGCTGCCGGGCTACTCGGCCGGCAACGTGGCCAGCGTGGTGGGCCAGTACAAGAACCGTGGCAAGACGCTGATCGACGGCTTCGACATCGACGCGCGCAGCCGCTTCTCGCTGGGTGACTGGGGCAACCTGAACATCGGTCTGGCCGCCACCATCGCCAACCGCAACCGCTTCTACATGGACGCCGAGAACGGCTGGTACTACGGCGACGTGGTCGGCTACTACAACAACCCGCGCCTGCGTGCCACGCTCAATGCCGACTGGACCTACAAGCAGGTGACCACCAGCATGTTCGTCAACTACGTGGGCGGCACCAAGTGGGCCACCGACCAGGTCGATGAGGCAAGCAACAACAAGGAAACCTGCACCGGCGGCTACCTGGCCCTGCAGAAGAGCAAGTGTGATGGTGCGCCGTCGTGGTGGACCGCCAACATGAGCGTCACCTGGCGTCCGGATGATGCCTGGAACCTGAGCTTCACCGTCAAGAACCTGTTCAATCGCCTGCCGTTCTACGATCCGAACAGCTTCCTGGGTGACTCCAGTGACTACGCCACCATCTTCGGCCGTGGTTACAGTGTGACCATCGGCTACCGTTTCAAGTAATTCCGTTTGCGTGACCCGGCGGGCCGGCTACGGCCGGCTCGCTGCCAAGAGGAGAGATGTTTGCCATGAAGCGTAGGGAATTCATCGCGGCCAGTGCCGCTGTCGCCGCCAGCAGCCTGCTGCCGCAGACCCCGGCATGGGCGCGCGGGCGCACGGTGCGCCTGGCCATGATCGGTACCGGCATGCGTGGCCTGGTGCTGCTGAAGGAGCTGGTGCGCCGCGACGACGTCGAGGTGGTCGCCCTGTGCGACATCGAACCGATCATGCTCGGCCGTGCCATGGAGATGGTGGCCAAGGCCGGCAAGCCGGCCCCGAAGACCTACGGCCAGGACCGCGACACCAATGCGTGGAAGCGCCTGCTGGAACAGAAGGGGATCGATGGCGTGATCATCGCCACGCCGTGGGAGTACCACGCGCCGATGGCGATTGCCGCGATGCAGGCCGGCGTGGCCGTGGGCTGCGAAGTGGTGGCCGGCATCACCCTGCAGGACCACTGGGACGTGCTGAAGACCCAGCTGAGCACCGGCACCCCGTACATGCTGCTGGAGAATGTCTGCTACCGCCGCGACGTGATGGCGGCGCTGCAGATGGTGCGCCAGGGCCTGTTCGGCGAACTGGTACACCTGCAGGCCGGCTACCAGCACGACCTGCGCGGCGTGAAGTTCAATTCCGGCGACCCGAACCAGCCCTACGACAGCGGCGTGGAATTCGGGCCGAAGGGCTGGAGCGAAGCACGCTGGCGCACCGAGCATTCGGTGGAGCGCAACGGCGAGCTGTACCCCAGCCACGGCATCGGCCCGTGCGCGATGTACACCGGCATCAACCGTGGCAACCGCTTCACCCACATCAACGCCTTCGCGACCAAGGCACGCGGCCTGCACGAATACACCGTGGCCAAGAGCGGCGGCACCACCCACCCCAGCACCAAGGTGAAGTTCAAGCTGGGCGATATTGTGACCACCACGCTGGCCTGCGAGAACGGCGAGACCATCCTGCTGCAGCACGACACCTCGCTGCCGCGCCCGTACTCGATGGGCTTCCGTGTGCAGGGCACCAAGGGCCTGTGGATGGACGTGAACCACTCGATCCACATCGAAGGCCGCAGCCCGCCGCACCAGTGGGAAGAGTTCAAGAAGTACCAGGACGAATACGAGCACCCGCTGTGGAAGCAGAATGCCGACACCGCCGCCAGCGCCGGCCACGGTGGCATGGACTGGTTCGTCATCCATGCCTTTGTTGAAGCGCTGAAGGCCAAGGCGCCGATGCCGATCGACATCTACGATGCGGTGACCTGGAGTGCGATCACGCCGCTGAGCGAGCAGTCGATCGCCAACGGTTTCCAGACGCTGGAGTTCCCGGACTTTACCGCTGGTGCGTGGAAGCAGCGCAAGCCGATTTTTGCGTTCGACGGCAGATACTGATCTGCACACCAACGGCAACGCCGGGCCTTGCCCGGCGTTGCTGCATCCGCCGTATGCTTTGGCATCCATCAGGATGTGTAAGGGCAGACAGCGCATGCGATTGATGACCTTCACCTGCCCGCTCTGCGCCGCCGCAGGCCAGCGGTTTCCACTGCACTCCGCAGGGAAACGCCAAGCGAGGACGGCCTGCCGCGGGTGTGGTGTGGTGCTGCGCTCGGACCCACGTCTGGGCATGCACACGCTCTATCTGCTGTACGCACAGTTCATCGCCACGCTGGCTGTATTTCCCTTGATCTGGGCCTCCACCTTGGGTCGATGGTTCTGGCTGGCGGCGGTGCTGTGCTGGCTGCCCGGCATGATCAGGCACGCACGCAGCCGGATCTGCCGCGCCACACCGGATCCGAATCGAAGCTACGCTCGACGTATGCCCTAGGTGCAGGAACGGGGCGGAGCTGGGGAAGATGGCGCGCCCGGAGGGATTCGAACCCCCGACCAATGGCTTCGGAAGCCACTACTCTATCCGGCTGAGCTACGGGCGCGTTGTAGAACCGCCGCGCCGTCGACCTGAGCCGGGGCGGGCATCGCAGCGCCATGAGGCGGTGCGGGACGGGCATTCTATCCAGTTTCGCCGAACAAATCTCCCCCCGCCGGGCAAAGCCCCGCCGGAGGGGCAGGAGTATCCTATCGCCATGGCTGATACCCCCCTCATTTCGCCGCAGTCGCCGGCGACGCCGCGTTGGCGGCATTACTGGAGTCTGATGCGCGCTGATCGCCCGATCGGCACGTTGCTGCTGCTGTGGCCCACCTGGTGGGCGTTGTGGCTGGCCGCGGGCGGCCTGCCGCCGCTGTGGACCCTGTTCGTTTTCACCGCCGGCGTGTGGCTGACCCGCTCGGCCGGATGCGTCATCAACGACTACGCCGACCGCTGGCTCGACCCGCATGTGGAGCGGACCAAGGCGCGCCCGCTGGCCACCGGTGCGATCAGTGGCCGCGCCGCACTGGCGCTGTTCGCGGTGCTGATGCTGGTGGCGTTTGGCCTGGTACTGACCCTGAACGGGCTGACCATCGGCCTGAGCTTCATCGGCGTGTTCCTGGCCGCCAGCTATCCCTACCTGAAGCGCTACACCCATCTGCCACAGGTCTACCTGGGCATGTCGTTCGGCTGGGGCATCCCGATGGCCTTCGCCGCCGTGCAGGGCGAGGTGCCGATGCTGGGTTGGCTGCTGTACGCCGGCAACATCCTGTGGTCCACCGCCTACGACACCTGGTACGCGATGGTCGACCGCGAGGACGACCTGAAGATGGGCTCGCACTCCACCGCGATCCTGTTCGGTGATCTCGATCTGGTCATCCAGGGCGTGCTGTACGCGCTGTTCCTGGCCACCATGGCGCTGGTCGGCGTGCGCGGCGGGCTGGGCGGTTACTACCTGGCTGGCGTGGCCGTGGCCACGGTGCTGGTGGTCTACGAGTTCTGGATCTGCCGCAACCGCGAGCGCGGTCCCTGCTTCAAGGCATTCCTGCACAACAACTGGGTGGGTGCCGCGCTGTTTGCCGGCATCGCGGTGGACCTGGCGCTGCGTTGAGACGCGCAGTCGAGCGTGGGCTCGGCCCTACAGCTGACAGTGCTTCTGTAGCGCCCGAGCCCATGCCCGGGCGGCGTCGCACAGCGCCGGGCCTGTCGCCATCTACGACCAATAGGTGGCAGACAGCCCGCACCCTACCGCCCAGAATCGGGCGATCGAACCTGGGAGGGTAGGCGATGGCCTCGACGGCAGCAGTACAGGACGGCTGGATGGCGCGCGCAGCGTTGCGCTCGGCCGCCTGGGCGGAAAAATGGTTCCCCGATGCGTACGTGTTCGCGGTGCTGGGCGTGGTCATCGTCGCACTTGCTGCGATGAGCTTCGGCTCGACTCCGCAGGCCACCGCCAGTGCCTTCGGCGACGGCTTCTGGAGCCTGATTCCCTTCACCATGCAGATGGCCTTCGTGGTCATCGGTGGCTACGCCGTGGCGACCGCGCCAGTGGTCGCGCGCTTCATCGACTTCCTGGCCCGGGTGCCGCGCACCGGCCGTGGTGCGGTGGTGTACGTGGGCCTGGTCAGCATGCTGGCCTCGTTGCTCAGCTGGGGCTTCTCGCTGGTGTTTGGCGGCCTGCTGGTGCGCGCGCTGGCCCGCCGTACCGAGTTGCGCATGGACTACCGCGCGGCCGGTGCTTCGGCCTATCTGGGGCTGGGCGCGGTGTGGGCGATGGGGCTGAGTTCGTCGGCCGCACAGCTGCAGGCCAACCCGGCCAGCATGCCGCCCGGGCTGGTCGAAATCACTGGCGTGCTGCCGTTCACCGAAACCATTTTCCTGTGGCAGTCGATCGCGCTGACCGCGGTGCTGATCCTGGTCTCGCTGCTGATCGCCTGGCTGACGGCGCCGGCCGCCGGCAGCGCTCGTACCGCCGAAGACTTCCCCGGTGCCGCGCAGGCCGAACCGGAGCCACTGCAGCGCACGCGCCCGGGCGAATGGCTGGAATACAGCCCGCTGCTGACCGTGCTGCTCTCGCTGCTGGCGTTCGGCTGGCTGTTCAACGAGTTCGCCAGCAAGCCGGTGGTCACCGCCATCGCCAACCTCAACACCTACAACTTCCTGTTCATTTCGCTGGGCCTGCTGCTGCACTGGCGGCCGCGCAGCTTCCTCAACGCGGTGGCCAAGGCAGTACCGAGCACCACCGGCGTGCTGATCCAGTTCCCGCTGTACGGCGGCATCGCGATGATCCTCACCCACGCGGCCGGCGGTGATGGCCAGACGCTGGCGCACCGCCTGTCGAGCCTGTTCGTGCACGTGGCCAGCACCGACAGCTTCGCGCTGGTGATGGGGGTCTATTCGGCGGTGCTGGGCTTCTTCGTGCCCTCTGGTGGAGGCAAATGGATCATCGAGGCGCCCTACGTGATGCAGGCCGCCAACGAACTGAAGGCGCACCTGGGCTGGGCGGTGCAGGTCTACAACGCCGCCGAGGCGTTGCCGAACCTGATCAATCCGTTCTGGATGCTGCCGCTGTTGGGCGTGCTCGGCCTGAAGGCACGCGACATCGTCGGCTTCACCTTCATCCAGCTGCTGGTGCACATTCCGCTGGTGCTGGGCCTGTTGTGGTTGCTGGGCATGACCCTGGTGTATGTGCCGCCGGTGATGCCCTGAATGCAGGGCGGGCTTCCCTTCGCGCCCCGGTAAGCCAGCCACCTTCAGCGCGTGTTTCCGCCAGCGAGTGCCATGAATGCGCGCCGTGCTGACCACGGCATGAGCATATGCCGAACCTGCATGAATCCTTCAGGCGCTTGTGCCGCAAGGGTCTGCGCGGGTTCATTCACAGTCGTACACACGAATGTAGCCGGCCACCCACGCGTGATTAACCAATCGCTGCAGACGATGGCCCCGTCCACCGCATTCCGCGAGTGGCTTTCGGAGAACGGACATGGCACAGCAGAACCAGAACCCGAACCAGAAGCAGCAGGGCCAGCAGAACCAGCAGGATCAGCAGCAGGGCCGTGGCCGCGACCAGCAGCAGCAACAGCAGCAGGAACAGCAGAAGCGCAACCAGAACCAGCAGCAGGGCGGCCACGACGAAGAAGAATGACCGCGTTGCGTGTGCAACGTGACCGATGAAGCCCCGCCCCGTGCGGGGCTTCGCTTACTCCAGCACGCCGATGCGTTGCAGTACCGGTGCCGCGGACATGTCGTTCGGGTTGGTGCCGGGCTGGTCCTGTGGGACCTCCATGCCCATGCCGCGGTACAGATCAATCCAGTGCTGGGCGATCTGCCCGGTCTGCACGTTGCGGAAGTTCATCGGCTGCAGCTGGAACACGTGGTGCGCACGGAACGCGCGTTCGATGAAGTCGGAGCAGTAGTAGCTGTCCTCGTTCAATACATACGCCGTGTTGTAGGGTTTGCCCAGCATCGTGCGCGCGGTCGCGACAGCATCCTTGATGGCGGCCTGCTGCGGCGCACGCAGGCGATAGACCACGATCTGCCGCTGCTTGGCACGCGCGTCCTGGCGGAACTCGGCCAGCGACTGCCGGCGCGATCCCTCCTCGTCCGCATGCAGCACCTCCCAGCCCTTCGGCGCCGAAGCCACCAGGGCCACGTGATCGAAACTGGTCGAACCCTGCTTGCCGGTGGCATCGTCGATGGCCGCGCTCAGGCCGCTGCGGCCGGCGGTCACGAACAGCAGGTCGCCTTCGTGGACATCGACGGCCCTCGCCACGGCCGGCCACAGGGCGGGCAGCAGCAGGCCGATCAGGAGCAGGAGGCGATGCATGGACAGTCTCGGACAGGCGGAATGCCGGAATTGTAGGGTGCGCGATAGCATGGGGCGACCGAACCGGATTCAGGATGAGCCCATGCGTCGATACCCCTCTCTCGTCATGCTGATGCTCGCCTGCAGCGTGGCAGTGACTGCCTGCAAGCCCGCGCCGCAGGCCATGCCCGTCGATCCCGAACCCGCTGCGCCGGCCACCACGGCCGCAGCGGCCACGCCGGCTCCGGTGCCTGCGCGCAATGAATGCCCCTACCCGGAATTCGATGCCTTCCTGAAGCACTTCGGGAATGAGATCACGCTGCAGGAAAAGGCCACTGCCGATCCACTGCTGGACAGCTATATCGATGCTGAGGCCGAGCCGGAACCGCGCAAGGTGGAAAGCCGGCTGGCGCTGGCCGATGTCGAGTGGCCGGTGATGCCGGATCCCGCCGCACTGGCCGGGCAGGGCCGCGAGCTGCAGGTCAACACGCTGGCCGATGGCCAGCGGCAGGTGCAGATCCGTACCCCGGACAGCAGCGACCAGCAGACCTATACCTTCGCGCAGGTACCGTGCTGGACCTTGGTCAAGCGTGAGGATGAGTCGATCTGAGGCCTGATCCGGCACAGGCACGGTGGCGGAGCGGCTGCTACGCTCGAGGCCTGAACCAGGCAGGGAGAGGCCGATGCAGATTCGCACGATGCGTACCACCACCACCGCCATTGCCACACTGCTGGCGATGGTGCCTTTCACCAGCCTGCATGCGCACTCGCTGCACGCCGACGATCGCGTCTACTTCGCCAGCGCCGCGGCGGAACAGAGCGCGCGTGATGCGCTGGGCAGGCAGGCGGACGTTCTGCAGCACGCTGCCGGCATGGCGCCCGCGGAACGCTTCCAGCAGGCCGAAACCATGGAGGCGCAGTGCCTGCGCCACCACAGCTACCTGCACCTGCAGGCCGCCCGCAATGCGCGCGATCATCGACCGGCGCAGGCACTGGACCAGGTGATGGGGCTGTGCAGCCGCATTGCCCGCACCGGTCGCGCCGCGCTGCGCGAGGCGCCTGCGGACGCAGCCTGGGCCGCACCGTATGCCTTCCTGCGCACGCGCGCAGTGAAGGAGGCCGCCGCCCCAGCCAATGCCACGCTGGATGAAGCGGTGGATGCATTGGCGGATCCGGCGCTGGACAGTTTCGCGCGCCTGCGCGGGCAGATCCTGCGCACGGCCGCGTACCCGCAGGTCGAGCGCGATGGGCGGCGCTGGGATACGGGGCGCGACAGGCAGGCGCTGGCCCGGCATCCAGACCGTGCCCTGCGCGAGGCGGGCTGGAAGGGGTACTGGCAAGGCCTGCAATCGCGCCGCGAACCGATGGCCTCGGTGCTGCTGGGCCTGGTGCAGGTGAACGACGCCGCCTCGCGCCTGCAGGGGGACGGTCCGGCGCCGGCACGCGGCTATCAGCACATGGGCGTGGAAGCATCAACAGTAGACGCAACGTTGCTGGCGATCGAACTCCATGCAGGAGATCGAAGCGCCTACCAGGACATGCTGCTGCGCCACGCCGCGCGCGCTGGCATCGACGCGCCGCAGATCTGGGATACCACGGTGCCTGATGCCGGTTACGCGCCGCCGGTGCTGTCGCTGGCGCAGCTGCGCGACACCGCCGCCGACGCCATGCAGCACCTGGGGCCGGCGTACGTCGCCGAGCTGCGCGCGTTGCTTGATCCGGCCAGCCACCGCGTGGACCTGGCCACCGAACGTGGTGACCGGAGCCAGGATGCATTCCCGTTGAACGCCCCCGGTACACCCGCGATGTTGTTCGTTGGCGTGCGCAGTGGTGATCTGGAGAGCGATGTCGAGATCGCGCACGAAGCCGGGCACGCCCTGCATGGTGAGTGGATGCAGCGTGGCCATGCCTCGCCGTTGCAGCGCAATGGCAGCCCATGGCTGACCGAGGCGTTCGCCATCTACAACGAGCTGCGTTTCCGTGACCAGCTGTACCAGCAGGCACAGGACCCGCGGGCCAAGGCCTATTACCTGAAGTCGCTGCTGGACGACATGGTGCTGCAACTGTTCACCTCGTCCGAGGAAGCGCAGCTGGAGCAGTCGATCTATCGGGGCGTTGCCGCCGGCACGCTGGGCACGGCCGACGATCTGGATGAGCTGACCGGCCAGGTGCTGGCGCGCTTCGGCCAGCAGCCGGAGCGCTACCCGCAGCTGCGCAACAGCTGGATCGCCAAGCGCCTGATGTATGACGACCCGAACTATCTGGTGAACTACCTGTATGCGGGGCTGCTGGCGGTGCAGCTCTATGTACAGGACCAGCGCGATCCGGAAGGGTTCCGCCAGCGCTATCTGTCCGTGCTGGGTGAAGGCTTCGACCGCGCGCCGAACGAACAGGTGGCGCAGCTGCTGGGGCACACGCCGGACTGGACGGCCCTGGTGGATGCCGATCTGCAGGTGTTCAACCAGGCGGTTGCGCAGTTGCAGGCATTGCATGCGCGGATCGAAGTGGCGCAGAACCTGTCCGCGCCGTAGCGCGCCGTGTCAGATCGCCGCTACCTGCCAGCCCTGCGCCTCGTCGCGCAGCTCCCCTCGGCCGGTCACGTCGCCCACCTGCAGCGTCAGCCCCCGTCCATTGGGTAGATCTTTCTGCTCGGGGAACCAGCGCCTCTCCGCGGCGACCACGATCAGCAGACCCTCGTCATCGCCCATCGGTGCGAACTGCGGCGAAGGCGGACTGATCGGTTGCAGGCCGAAGCGCTGGCTGGCCTGCTCGCGCACTGCATCGACATCGTGGCTGGGCAGGCCGACTTCGCTGAGGCAGGTCAGTTCACTGCCATGGAACACGCCTTCGCGCGTGCTGGTGGGCAGACGGCGACGACCGATCAGTTCCAGGATCAGGCCGTCAGGCCCGGTGAAGTACACCGACTGCGACTGCCAGCTGCTTTCCAGCGCGAAGTAGTCCAGCCCGGCAGGATTGCGCTGCAGGGGCGTGCGTTCGCGCAACCAGGCCATCGCTTCGCCGAAACGGTTGTCCGGTACATTGAAGGCCAGGTGCACGCCACCGACTGGTCGCCCCTCGGCCGGTTGCAGTTGAATCGTGCTCCAGCCGATGTGTACATGGTGGCCGACAACGCGCTGTTGCAGCACGTCGTGGAAATACGCAGCGACCGCGACCACATCGGAAACCGGCAGCGTGAGGTGCAGCAGACGCATGGCCCATCCTCCCTGTATGCATCCACTGTAGCGCTGCACCCTGCCAATCGGCCACTAGCGCAGAGCGTCGCCGAAGAAACGTTCTGTCGCATCAATCGCCTGTGCGTGGGTCTGCGCCTTCGGCACGGCGGTGCTGCACAGCGCCGCCAGTCGTTGCCGGCCGGGCGCAGTGCACTCGGACAGGAAATCGTAGTGGCCAACATCTGGCAGGCGTGTCAGCGTCGCACCCGGAATCACTGCCTGCGCAGCGTCGCCATTGCTCGCCGGTGGGGCAACCTTGTCCGCGTCGCCCAGCAGGATCGACACCGGCTGCTGCAAGGAGGACAGCTGTTCAGGCGCGAATGCCTGCACGATGGCTGGAGCCAGCAGGAACACGGCCCGCACACCGGGAATCGCGCGTGACCTGTCGGCCTCGGCGATCCAGGGAGCGAGCGCGGGCGAAGACGCAGCGGCCAGGCGTGCTTCCATTGTGTGCGTGGCCGCTTCCTGCTGTGGTTGGCACACGCCGTCATCTGGATGCGCGCGACAGAACGCCAGCAGTCGTTGCAAGTCGGGGCGTGCGCCAGCGGCCAGCAGCGCCGTGTAACCGCCGGCGGAGAAGCCGACCACGCCCAGTCGTCCAGCGTCGACATGGGGTCCCAGATTCGGATCGGCCTTCACCGCCGCCAACGCGGTGCGCAGATCGTCCGCGCGCAGCCAGCTCAGCATGCTGCCGGTCAGCGTCATCTCGTCGGCACCGTTGTTGCCGGGATGATCCACCGCGATCACCAGATAGCCTTCCCGCGCCAGCGCCGTGCCCAACCAGCCCATCATGCGTGCACTGCCGCCGTTGCCGTGTGACAGCAGCAGCGTGGGCAGGCGATCACCCGCGACCGGTGCATCCTTGGCCGACCGGCCGACGTCGAAAAGCGGCGCGTCGGGTGGGCCGATGGTCAGCGCAGTCTCCCGGCTGCTGGCCGGTGCCGGATACCAGACCGTGTAGCGAAGCGCGTCGCGCTGCGCTGCGTCGCGCACGGCGGCACTGGCCACCGTCGTGGTGCCATGGCGCTCGCCGGCTGTCCAGCTGCCATCTGCGTGGGCGGAGGACGCCGCTGCCATCAGCAGCAAGCCGGTCATCGCCGTGGTCATGCGCATCTTCAACTCCATGTCAGCAGGGGCATTCGTCCACCGGCAACCAGATCTCCACGCCGCCGTTGCCGGTGTGCTCATCGAAGCGGGTGTCGTAGCGCTCCAGGTCCGGTGCCTCCGCGAGGGTAAGGCCGGAGCCGGGCAGGTAATGGTCCAGCAGCCAGAACCAGGTGGAGCGGATGGCCGAGATGTGCCCACCATGCCAAGCCACCAGGTAGCGCCGCCCGGGTACATCCACGCGCTGCCAGTGCGCAGGCACATGGCGAAGTGAACCGACCGGCAGCGCGGCGACATAGTCGAAGCCACCGTCGTCATCACTGTTGCAGCACACACCGAAACTGATCGGGGCCGGCGCCGGCCATTCGCGATTGAGCTGTGCCCACTGCCCGGGAATCGCACCGCCGCTGTCGCGCGTGTGGCGCCTGCCGATCCCGGCCACCTGGAACGCAGGGGTGTCGAGCAGGCGTGGTGCCTCACCGCAGGCCGCCGGCGCATCGTCCACGCGGATCGCCTGCACCAGGGCCAGTCCACCGGTGCCCTGCTCACGCACCCGCTCGGGCGTCTGCCCGAACTGCTCGCAGAAGGCGCGGGTGAACGCGGCGTGGGTGGTGTAGCCGGCGCCCAGCGCCACCTGCAGGATGTCGCCCGCGCCGCTGGCCAGGCGCTGCGCGGCAGCGGTCAGTCGCCGTCCACGCAGGTAGCGCATCACCGAGGTGCCGGTACGGGCCTGGAACAGGCGCGACAGGTGGAACGGCGACAGCCCGGCCGCTGCCGCGATATCAGCCAGTGCCAACGGCTGCTCCGCATGGGTCTCGATGTACCACAACGCCTTGCCCGCCGCGCTCATCCTGCCGTCCCCCAGTTCCAATGCGGGCACAGTAGCCGATCAGCGGGCGCGGCGTTTAGCAGTTCTTGCGCATGGCTGGCACCCAGCTGTCGCACTGACGTCATGCCTCCTTCACAGATCGCGCCGAGACTGCGCGCCTTGTCCAGCGCCGCACCGTCTGTACCGGCGCTGGCCCTGTCGCGTTCTCCCGGAGCCCTGCCGTGCATCGTTCGAAGCTTTCGCGTTCCATCCTCCTTGCCCTTTCCATGGCCGGCGCAGGAGGCGCGATCGCAGCGGAGGCCGATGCGGTCGATGCCAGCAGCGGCAGCCGCGCCATGCCCACCCAGCTCGATGCGATGCTGGTCACCGGCACCCGCGCGTCCAACCGTACCCAGTTCGAAACGCTGGCACCGGTGGACGTGTTCACCAAGGAAGACATCACGTCCGTTGAATCCACCGACCTGAAGGACGTGCTGGCCCAGCTGGTGCCGTCGTTCGTGGTGCAGCGCCTGCCGATGGCCGATGGCCAGGTGTTCGTGCGCCCGGCCACCCTGCGTGGCCTGTCGCCGGACCAGACCCTGGTGCTGGTCAACGGCCGCCGCTTCCACCGCAGCGCGCTGCTCGGCAACCGTGGCGCGCAGGCCGCCGACCTGGCGCAGATTCCGACCAGTGCAATCAAGCGCATCGAGGTACTGCGTGATGGTGCGTCCGCGCAGTACGGCTCGGATGCCATCGCCGGCGTCATCAACATCATTCTCGAAGACGGCCCGGGCACCGAGATCACCGCCGGTTACTCGCAGTACGCACAGGGCGACGGTGCCTCGCGCAACTTCAGTGCGCGCACCGGCTGGTCGCTGGGCGACTATGGCAGCCTGGTGCTGTTCGCCGAGTCGTTCAATTCCGATGCCACGTCGCGTACCCGCCAGCGCCCGGATGCCATCGCCTTCCAAGCGGCCCATCCGGAGCTGGACGTGCCCAACCCGGTGCAGCGCTGGGGCCAGCCGGACCTGGAAAGCCGCCGCGTCGGCTTCAACGTGAAGGCCAACGCCAGCGAGGCGCTGGAGCTGTACGCGTTCGGACTTTACAGCCACAGTGATGGCGTCAGCGATTTCAACTGGCGCAACCCGGACACCACCACCGGTGCCTACCGCACCACGTCGATCTTCCCGGGCTGGAACCTGCGTTCGCTGTACCCGGTCGGCTTCAGCCCGCAGTACGGCAACGTGCAGAACGATCTGCAGCTGGTCGGCGGCCTGCGTGGCGAGATCACGCCGAAGCTGCGCTGGGATGTCAGTGCTTCGTATGGTCGCAACGCCATCGACTACAACCTGAAGAACTCGATCAATGCCTCGTTGGGTCCGGCCAGCCCGACCGCGTTCGACCTCGGCCGCCTGACCCAGACCGAGAAGAACGCCAACGCCGACTTCAACTACGAATGGGACGTGGCCGCGCTGTCCAAGCCGATCAACGTCGCCTTTGGTGGCGAGTTCCGCCAGGAGACCTACAAGGTGCGTGCCGGTGATCCGGCCTCGTATGCGGTGGGTCCGGGCGCCGTGGCGGGCCTGGAGGCCAATTCCAATGGCGCACCGGGCTTCTCGGCCAGTCAGGCCGGGCAGTGGAGCCAGCGCAGCAAGGCCGCCTACGTGGACATGGAAGTGCCGCTGGGCGAGCGTTGGAGCATCGGCGCGGCCAGCCGCTACGAGGACTTCTCCAGCTTCGGCAGCACGCTGGATGGCAAGCTGTCGGCGCGCTTTGCGATCACCCCGGACGTGGCCCTGCGCGGCACCGTGTCGACCGGCTTCCGCGCACCGACGCCGGCGCAGCTCAACACCACCAGCACCAGCCAGGGCCTGGACACGCGCACGCTGCAGATCTTCACCAGTGGCCGCCTGTCGCCGAACGATCCGCTGGCGCAGCTGCTTGGGGCCAAGCCGTTGAAGCCCGAAGAATCGCGCACCGCCTCGCTGGGCCTGACCTGGCGCAGCGATCTGGGCCTGTCCGGCTCGGTGGATGTCTACCAGATCAAGCTCACCGACCGCTTCAGCCAGTCGGCCAGCTTCGCCATTCCGGCCGGTACGCCCAACCCACTGGGCTACACCTCGGTGAACTACTTCACCAACGACTTCGATACCACCACCACCGGCGTGGACGTGGTCGGCAACTACCTGCGCGATCTCGGCGCCGGCCGCATGACGCTGACCCTGGCCTACAACTACAACCGCACCCGTGTGGACAACGGCAGCACCTCGGTGGCCACCAACGAAACCCAGCGCGTGCTGTTCGAGGACCGCCTGCCCGAGCACAAGGGCAGCCTCACCGGCAGCTGGGACGTCGGCGCCTGGTCGCTGATGGTGCGCATGCGCTACTACGGCGCCTGGACCGATTCCAGCGGCAATGCAGTGGGCGACATCTACCAGCGCTTCGGTGCGATGAGCTTCCTCGACCTGGCTGTTGGCTATCGCATCAACGAGCACCACAGCCTGCGCGTGGGTGCCGACAACGTGTTCGATCGCTACCCGGATGAGGCCACGTTCCAGGCCAGCCGTGGCCTGGTCTACTCGCGCAACGCGCCGTACGACACCGACGGTGCCAACCTGTACGCGCAGTACCGGCTGACCTTCTGATGGACGCTTGTCGTCGCTCCCTGTTGCGCGCCGGTGCATTGCTGCCGGCCGCAGTGGCACTGTCTTCACTGCCAGCCATGGCTGCCACGCGTTACGCTGCGCCGATGGAGATTCCCGCAACGACCGTGGCGCCGGACGTGCTGGCCCGCGATGAAAACTACTGGGCCACCGTGGCCAGCCAGTTCGACATCACCGACGAAGTGAACCATCTGGAGAACGGCTACTGGGGCGCGATGGGGCTTGAGACGCTGGCCAGTTACCAGCGCCACACCGCTGACGTGAACCGTGGCAACGCCTGGTACGGCCGCCGTGAATTCCCGGCGCAGTACATGGCAGTACAGCGGCAGGTGGCCGAGCTGCTGGGCGTGGGTGCGGATGAGATCGCGCTGACGCGGGGCGCCACCGAGGCGATGCTGGCGCTGATCGGTGGCTACAACCGCCTGCAGCCCGGCGACCAGGTGCTGTACGCGGACATCGACTACGACAGCATGATCGGTGCGATGCGCTGGCTGCAGCAGCGCCGTGGCGTGCAGGTGGAGCGCATCGCGCTGCCGGCGGTGCCGGACCACGCGCAGATTCTGCAGGTCTACGAGACTGCGTTCGCGCGGTTGCCACGCCTGAAGCTGGTGTTGTTGACCCAGGTCAGCCATCGCCACGGGCTGGTGCTGCCGGTGGCCGCGATTGCCGAACGTGCACGTGCGCGCGGTATCGAGGTGATCGTCGATGCCGCGCACGGGTTCGGCCAGATCGACTACGCGGTGCCGCAGCTGAAGTCTGATTTCGTCGGCATCAATCTGCACAAGTGGATCGGCGCGCCGGTTGGTGTCGGCGCGATGTACGTACGCAGGGGACGTGTGGCGGACCTCGACCCGTACATGGGCGAGGCCGACGATGGCCGTGTCGGCAGCCGCGTGCACACCGGCACGGTCAACTTCGCCGCCTATCTGGCGCTGCCGGAGGCGATCGCATTGCACCAGCGCATCGGCGTGGCCAACAAGCAGGCGCGCCTGCGCTACCTGCGCGAGCGCTGGACCGTACCCGCGCGGCAGATGACGCACATCGAAGTGCTGTCCTCGCCGGATCCGGCGCTGGCCAGTGCATTGGCCAGTTTCCGCCTGCGCGGCCACACCTCGGTGGAACAGAACCAGGCACTGCAGAAGCGTCTGGTGGATGAACATCGGATTTTCACCACGTACCGCGATGGCCTGGAATCGGGTGCCTGTGTACGGGTGACGCCGTCGGTGTTCACCCGGCCAGCACAGATGGACGCGCTGGTGCAGGCCCTTTCCGTCTTGGCCTGACCCTGCTTCGGTAGGTGCCAACCAAGGTTGGCATCTACCGAAGCGGATCGCGTAGATCCACGCCCTGCGTGGATGCTCTCCACCTACCGTTCGATGGCCGGCAACGCATCCGACAACAGCAATCGGTCAATCCGTCGCAACGCGCTTTCCAGCTGCCTGCGGTCGGCTGCCAGCCCCAGTGACAGGCGCACCCCATTCGGGTGCGACACGCCGGGCGGGCAGAACGCCGATGACGGCGCAATCGCCAAGCCCTGCAGCTGCGCAGTGCGAACCAGGGTCGCGTCGGTCCACGGCGCCGGTATCCGGCACCAGGCATGCAGGCCTTCGGCACGCTGCAGCAGCGACGGTGCCAGCAGATAGCGTGCCATGCGCACGCGCTCGCGTGCTTCGCTGCGCACCTGCGCCAGCAACGATTGCGCCGAGCCATCCAGCAGCAGCTGGCTGGCCAGCGCCGACACCAGCGGATGGCCCATCAACCGCGTTGCCCGCAGCGCGGCCGTCATCGCCTCGGCGCGTGCGGCACTCGGGCAGTGCACGAAGGCAGTGCGCAGGCCGGGGCTGATCACCTTCGACAGCGTCGCCACGTAGAACACATGGCGCGGCGCCAGTGTCGCCAGCGGCGTTGGCGCGTCCTCGGCAAGGTGCCAGTACGGATCATCCTCGATCGCCAGCAGGCCTTCGCGTTCCAGCACCCGCGCCAGCGCCTCGCGCCGCTGCAGGGGCAGGGTAAGCGCGGTCGGGTTCTGGCAGGTGGGGTTGAGATACACCAGCCGCGCGCCGCTGTCGCGTGCCTGCCGCGCCAGCGCCTCGGGGCACATGCCGTGTTCGTCGCCGTCCACCGGCAGCAGCCGACGCCCCAGCGCCGCTGCGGCCTGCAGCAGGCCCGGATAGACCAGCGCATCGCACAGGATCGCATCGCCATCGCGGCCCTGGCTGACCAGGATCGCGGCCAGCGCCACCTGCGCGCCTTCGGTCAGCAGCAGGCAGTTGTCATCCACGGCGCCCAGCATCGGCTGCAGCCAGCGCGCCGCGGCATGGCGATCAGTGGGGTTGCCGCCCCCCAGGTGATAGGTCATCAGGTTCGGTGCGTTGCTGCGCGCAAGCACGGCGGCGGCGCCGCGACGCAGCGTCTCCGCCAGCGCGTCGGCATCGGGCACCGGCGGCACGTTCATGCTCAGGTCCACCACCTGGTCGAAGCCGGCCTTGGGCGGTGCGATGAAGCTGCCCTGTGGTCCACGCGCTTCGATCAGGCCACGCTTGCGTGCTTCATCGAAGGCGCGGGTGACCGTGGTCAGGTCGATGCCCAGCTGCTGCGCCAACGCGCGCTGCGAGGGCAGGCGCTGTCCGGGTGCCAGACCACCACGGCGCACCGTGCGCTCCAGCGAATTGACGATGCGCAGGTAGATCGGACCGCTGTGCGCGAGCACGTCCTGCACCCACTCGCGCGCTGCGACATCCGGTCGCGGCATGTACGGAGCATGTCGGGGCGTATCGTTGCGTCCAACGGCGGGCGCCTGTCCATAACCATCGGTCGGTTCGGACAGGTGACCGCCGTTGTTGTTTGCGGCGGTCGCGCCACCCAGAGCCAGTGATGTCATTGCGCGTCCTCAGCGCTTGGCCTGCCACGGGCAGTAGCAGCCCACGGCAAGCAGTCCTTTGGGGCGCACGGTTTCACCACGCACCAGTCTGTCCAGCAGCGGTTCGACGAAACTGTTGGCCGAGTTGCAGACCATGCCGATGCTGTACGGCCCTGCGTAGGCCAGATGGCCGTGCCGGTCCCAGATCGCCACGGCAGGGCTGGCCGGGATGTTCTCGATGCCGTCGATGGTCGGCAGGTTGATCACCTTGCTGCGCAACGGCTCGGGCAGCTCGCCCTGCGTGCCCGGGCGGCGGATCGCATAGAAGTCGATGCCGGCGCGGCGGTACATGCTGATCAGGTAGCTCAGGTGCGCACCGGTCTCGCGGTTGCACACCCCGCAGGCCGGGTCCCAGAAATGCACCACGCGGATGCGGCCCGTATCTCCGGCCAGATCGGCCGGCAGGCGCAGCTGCGAGTCGTCGAAGACGATGGCCTGTTCGGTGAACGTGGACTGCGCGCTGTAGCCGAAGTACTGCCACAGCGCAGCCGCCACGCCGGCCATGAACAGGCAGGCGAGGGCGATCATCGTCGGCAGCAGCCAGCGGCGACGCGGCGCGGCTGCGCCCATCAGGACGCGTCCCCGCCGAACTTGTGCTCGTACTGCTTGCGCATCTCGCGGCAGGAATCGGCCTGCGCACGGCGCTGGATCTCGCTACGCGACGGATCCTCGCTGCGCTGCACGCACTGCTCGATGGCATGGCGTTCGGCCGCCTGCACATCCACGGTCTGCGGCTGCAGGCAGACCCAGGCCAGCGCGGCCAGCATCAGCACGACAAAGCCACCGCAACCGGCCATCACCACGTGGAATTTCACTTTCTCGGTGCGCATTGACGCACGTCCCTTCATCCATACATTGCATACAAAATATCATCTTGTATGGATCTCGCGCCACGTCGACGACTCAGACGATGGCGCTGTGCCGGGCCTCGGGCGCTTCAGACAGGATCTCGTTCAGCTTGGACAACGCTCCGGCCAGCGCGCCCTGGTCAACCGCACCGCCCAGCGACAGGCGGATCGCGTTGCCCGGCGGCGGCTCTTCCACGCTGAAGGCATCGGAGCTGGCGATGCCCAGGCCTTGTTCCTGTGCGGCCTGGATCAGCCGGTACTGGTCCAGCCGTAGCGGTAGCGGCAGCCACACGTGCAGGCCGGCCGGGTGCGCCTGGGCACGGGACGGCAGGTACTGCGCGGCAATCGCCTGGCGCTCGCGCAGCTCCTGCTGGAAGCGCTGCACCATGTCCTGGGCCTGGCCGCTGCGGATCCACTGTGAAGCCACCGCCACCATCGACTGGGTCGGCATCAGGGCGATCGCGCGCAGGGCGTCCAGCACCGGCTCCATCGGCTCGCCGGCCGGCACCACCAGGTAAGCGGTGCGCAGGCCCGGGGCCAGGCACTTGGACAGGGTGGAGATGTAGTAGACAGGGCAGCCGGCGTCGCGATGCGCGGCCAGCGGCGGCGCGGCGTCCCCAGCCAGCAACCAGTAGGGATCGTCTTCGATCACGGTCAGATCGTGGCGCTTGGCGACGGCCAGCAGAGCCTGCCGGCGTTGTGCCGACATCGTTGCCGTGGTTGGATTCTGGATGGTCGGCACCAGGTAGAGCAGGCGCGGAGGGCGCACCTGGCAGGCTTCTTCCAGCGCATCGGGCAACATGCCTTCGGCGTCCATCGCTACCGGCACCACGCCCCGCTGCAGCACGCGCGAGGCGGCCAGCAGGCCCGGGTAGGTCAGCTGTTCGGCGGCGATCAGTTCGCCCGGCTGTGTGCGGGCCAGGATCAGCGCGCACAGCGCGGTCTGCGCGCCGGGGCAGATCACCACCTGGTCGGCGCCCACCGTGCCCAGCATCGGCGCCAGCCACTGCACCGCGGCGGCGCGGTCCTCGCGGGTACCGGCGCCGACGTGGTAGCTCATCAGTTCACCCTGGCCCAGCTGCTGCCCTACGTGCTGGAAGCCGGCCTCCATGCCCTGCGCGAACGGCGCGCTGCCCAGCAGCGGCGGGATGTTCATGCTCAGGTCCACCGAGGTGCTGCGGTTGCCGGCCGACAGCGCGATGAAGGTGCCGCCGGCGCCCTGCGCGTCGAGCAGGCCGGCCTGGCGCAGTTCGGCAAAGGCCCGGGTAACCGTGGTCAGGTCCACGCCCACCTGCTGGGCCAGGTCGCGCTGCGGCGGCAGCCGGTCGCCCGGGCGCAGCACGCCGTCATCCACCGCCTCGCGCACCTGCTGGGCGATCTGCAGGTACAGCGGGCCGGCGCCCTCGCGGAAGGGGCGAACCCAGGTGCGATTGGGGTGTTTCAGGCGGCGGCCGGCGGCAGGTGGTGTCATCGGTCAGGTTTTTCCATACGTGCAGGTGCACAAGTCCATACAATGATGTATCTTGTATGGGCTTGATTGGAGTCGTTCGCCCTCTTGTAGGCGACCTCGTACCCACAGTGTAGCCGCTCCACGCCCGGGCGCTGCGCGCAGGCGAGCCGATCAAGCGCGCTTCTTCAACAGGGTTGACCTCCAATGAATATCTGCTGGAACCGCATCCGCCTGGCGCTGGTCGCCCTGGCCTGCGTCGGCCTGTCGGGCTGTGACTGGGTGCTGCTGGATTCGAAGGGCATGGTCGGGCTCGCCCAGCGCGACCTGATCCTGATCTGCATCGGCCTGATGCTGATCGTGGTGATACCGGCCATCGTACTGACCTTCGTGTTCGCCTGGCGCTTCCGTGCCGGCAACACCAAGGCGAAATACACGCCGGACTGGTCGCACTCCACCAAGGTGGAGATCGTGGTCTGGGGCGTGCCGCTGCTGATCATTGCCGGCCTGGCGGTGATCGTGTGGAAGTCGACCCACGAACTGGACCCGTACAAGCCGCTGGACGTGGCCGGCGAACCGCTGCACGTGGACGTGATCGCCACCGACTGGAAATGGGTGTTCGTGTACCCGGACCTGGGCATCGCCACGGTCAACCAGCTCAACTTCCCGGCCAACCGCCCGCTGGCGTTCAACATCACCTCCAACTCGACGATGAATACCTTCTTCATCCCGCAGCTGGGTGGGCAGATCTACGCGATGGCCGGCATGCGCACGCAGCTGCACCTGATCGCCAACGAGCCCGGCCAGTTCCGTGGCATGTCCGGCAACTACAGCGGGCATGGCTTCTCGAACATGAAGTTCATCGCCACTGCCAGCAGCAACGAAGACTTCGATCGCTGGGTGGCCGAGGTGCGCAGCGCGCCCGACGCGCTCAGCTTCACGCAGTTCAAGGGGCTGGCCGCGCCGTCGAAGAACGCACCGGTGCAGCACTTCTCCAGTGTTGAACCGCTGCTGTTCAAGAAGGTCATCGACCAGTTCATCGGCGTCGGTGAGAACACCGCTGCTGCTACCCCGGCGGGCGCTGCCGGTGGTGCCCAGGTTTCCCAGGAGTAACGAACATGTTGGGTAAATTGACGTGGGAGGCCGTGCCGCTGCACGAGCCGATCGTCGTGGTCACATTGGCGGCCATGGTGCTGGGTGGCATCGCGCTGCTCGGCGCGGTGACGTACTTCAAGCTGTGGGGCCCGCTGTGGCGTGACTGGTTCACCACCGTGGACCACAAGAAGATCGGCATCATGTACGTGGTGGTGGCGCTGGTCATGCTGGTGCGCGGCTTCGCCGACGCGCTGATGATGCGCGCGCAGCTGGCCGCGGCCGGGCCGGGCAGTGACGGTTTCCTGCCGCCGGAGCACTACGACCAGATCTTCACCGCGCACGGCGTGATCATGATCTTCTTCGTGGCCACCCCGTTCGTGGTCGGTCTGATGAACATCATCGTGCCGCTGCAGATCGGCGCGCGCGACATGGCGTTCCCGTTCCTCAACGCCTTCAGCTTCTGGATCTTCGTGGTCGGCGCCGCGCTGATGATGATCTCGCTCGGCGTGGGCGAATTCGCCATGACCGGCTGGGTGGCCTATCCGCCGCTGTCGGGCATCGAGTTCAGTCCAGGCGTCGGTGTCGATTACTACATCTGGGCGTTGCAGGCTTCGGGCATCGGCACCTTGCTGACCGGCGTCAACCTGTTCATCACCATCCTGCGCATGCGTGCGCCGGGCATGACCCTGATGAAGATGCCGGTGTTCACCTGGACCGTGCTGGTCACCAGCGTGATCATCATCGCCGCCTTCCCGATCCTGACCGTGGCACTGGGTGCGCTCACCCTGGACCGCTACCTGGACTTCAACTTCTACACCAACACATTGGGTGGCAACCCGATGATGTACGTGAACCTGGTGTGGGCCTGGGGCCATCCGGAGGTGTACATCCTGGTGCTGCCGGCGTTCGGCATCTTCTCCGAAGTGACCGCCACGTTCGCGCGCAAGAAGCTGTTCGGCTACAAGTCGATGGTCGGCGCCACGCTGGCGATCGGCATCCTGTCGTTCATCGTCTGGCTGCACCACTTCTTCACCATGGGTTCCGGTGCCAGCGTCAATGCCTTCTTCGGCATCATGACGATGATCATCGCCATTCCCACCGGCGTGAAGATCTTCACCTGGTTGTTCACCATGTACGGTGGCCGCGTGGAGTTCAGCGTGCCGATGCTGTGGACCATCGCCTTCCTGGTCACCTTCACCATCGGTGGCATGACCGGCGTGCTGCTGGCCATCCCGGGCGCGGACTTCCTGCTGCACAACAGCCTGTTCCTGGTCGCGCACTTCCACAACACCATCATCGGCGGCGCGCTGTTCGGTTACCTGGCCGGCTTCGCCTACTGGTTCCCGAAGGTGTTCGGCTTCACCCTCAACGAGCGCCTGGGCAAGTGGTCGTTCGCCTGCTGGGTAATCGGCTTCTACCTGGCCTTCATGCCGCTGTACATGCTGGGCTTCATGGGCATGACCCGCCGCATGAACCAGTACGACAACCCGGCGTGGACGCCGTACCTGATCGCCGCCTTCATCGGCGCGCTGTTCGTGTTCGCGGGCATCATCCTGATGCTGGTGCAGATCTACGTGAGCGTGCGCGACCGCAAGCACAACCTGGACCTGACCGGCGACCCGTGGAATGCACGCACGCTGGAATGGGCCACGCCGTCGCCGCCGCCGTTCTACAACTTCGCCGTGGTGCCCAAGGCCGATGAGCTGGACGCCTTCCACGAAGCGAAGAAGCGTGGCCTGCCGCCGCCGCCGAAGACGTACGCGCCGATCCACATGCCGAAGAACACCGGCGTGCCGCTGATCCTCAACATCTGGATCCTGGTGCTGTGCTTCGCCCTGGTCTGGCACATCTGGTGGATGGCCGCGGCCAGCTTCATCGCGATGATCGTGACCCTGATCGTGCGGTCCTACGACGAGGACGTGGACTACTACGTCAGTTCCGAAGAGGTGGCGCGCACCGAAGCGGCCAACCTGGCCAAGCTGAAGGAGGTACGCGCATGAACCTGTTGACCCGCCCCGAGCTGGCCAGCGACACCCAGGCGCACGAGGACCACCACGCGCACGACCACGCCCACGAGCAGGGCGGCATGAAGGTGTTCGGCATGTGGGTCTACCTCATGTCCGACCTGGTGCTGTTCGGTTCGCTGTTCGCCTCGTATGCGGTGCTCAGCACCGCCTACGCCGGCGGCCCCACCGGCAAGGACCTGTTCTCGCTGCCGTTCGTGATGGCCGAGACCTTCCTGCTGCTGGTGTCCAGCATCACCTACGGCCAGGCCGTGCTGGCGATGCATCGCCACGATGCCTCGGCGGTGCTGCGCTGGCTGGGCGTGACCTTCGTGCTCGGTGCCTCGTTCATCGGCATGGAGATCTATGAGTTCTCGCACCTGATCCACGAAGGTGCCGGCCCGAGCACCAGTGCCTACCTGTCGGCGTTCTTCGCGCTGGTCGCCACCCACGGCCTGCACGTGGCCAGTGGCCTGATCTGGATGGCCGTGGTCATGCACCAGGTCTACCGCCGTGGCCTGACCCCGACCAACATCACCCGCGTTTCGTGCCTGAGCCTGTTCTGGCACTTCCTGGACCTGGTGTGGATCTGCGTCTTCACCTTCGTCTACCTGATCGGAGCCTTCTGACATGGCCCACGTCGAAACTTCGCGCGCCGGCAATGCGCACGGTTCCACCAAGTCCTACCTGATCGGCTTCGTGCTGTGTGCGCTGCTGACCGTGGTGCCGTTCGCGCTGGTGATGAACCCGGTGCTGTCGCGGCCGCTCACGCTGTTCCTGCTGGTCGGCTTCGCGGTGGCGCAGATCCTGGTGCAGCTGGTCTATTTCCTGCACATGGACCGCAAATCCGAAGGTGGCTGGAACCTGGCCAGCTTCGTATTCACCCTGGTGATCCTGTTCATCGTCGTCGCACTGTCGGTCTGGATCATCTGGAGCATGCACTACCACATGATGATCAACTGATCGTGGCCGGGGTGATCGGCATGGACCGCACGATCACCCCGGCACCTCAGCCTTCTTTCCCCACAAGGGCAGGCCTGACCGAGACCCCGCCCGCATCTGCGTTGGTGGTACCCGTGAAGCGTCCTGCTGCTGTTGCCCGTTCGTTGTTCTCTCCCCGTTTCCGTCTGCCGCTGCTGGCAGGCCTGGCCATCGGCCTGCTGGCCGGCTGCAGCGCGCAGTCGCGCATGGACTTCTATTCCAGGGACATCGCCTGCGAAGAACTTGGCCAGCACTGGTCGATGCCCGACAGCCACGGCACCGTGCGTGGCCCGAAGGACCTGCAGGGGCAGGTGACCTACCTGTTCTTCGGCTTCACCAGCTGCCCGGATGTGTGCCCGACCACCATGGTCGAGCTGAGCCAGGTGAAGCACCTGATGGGCAAGGATGCCGACCAGCTGCAGGTGGTGTTCGTCAGCGTCGATCCCGCACGCGACACGCCCGAAGTCGCCCGCACCTATGTGGAAGCGTTCGACCCCAAGGCGATCGCGCTGGTCGGCAACGAAGCGCAGCTGGCCACGATGGCCAGTGACTTCAAGGCGTTCTACGAAAAAGAGCCCGGCCAGGTACCGCATACCTACACCGTGAGCCACATCGCCGGTGGCTACGTGTTCGACCGCCAGGGCCGCCTGCGCCTGTTCGCGCCCTACGGCATGCCGGTGGACGAACTGTTTTCTGACGTGCAGCGCCTGCTGCTGGAACCGGCCCATCCAGCGGCAGGTAACGACGCGCTGGCCAGCTGCAGCCTCAAGCACAGCGACACGATCGCCGCGCGCTGACGCTGGTGTGTGCCGACCACTGCTCCTAGTGGGTTGGCACGTCTGGATCTGCTCTTGGTAGGTGCCAACCTTGGTTGGCACAGCTGTAGAGCCGAGCCCATGCTCGGCTCCGTGCTTACCGCGCAGCCTGCAAACAGCAGCCGAGCATAGGCTCGGCTCTACATGCTCGCCGCCCCGGTGGGTGCCGACCGTTGGTCGGCACATCTCCCCCAGTGTCAATCCCCGGCCGGCCAGGAGAGCCAACCGGCCGGGGCACCACTCAACGCTTTACTTGGTCTCTTCCCACTGCACCACGTCCGGCTCTGTCGCGCGGATACCGGCGGTGGACAGCAGCTTGGTGGTCGCATCCAGCGCCGCGTTCACCGACGGGTACTCCACGATGGCCTGGCCCGAAGCCTTCGACACCTTCACCACGGTGCCACCGGTGGCAGTTGCCGCGCGCTGGGCCGATGCTGCATCGGTGAAGAACACCTTGACCCGCGACGTCGCCACCACCGGCGCTCCGTCACGTGAGACCGCCGCCGCGAACTTGCCGGCGCCGGCATCAGCAGGCGCCGCCGCTGCGCCATCCAGCGAACGCTTGGTGCGCGAGCTGGTGGTCGCCGCCGCCTGCGGGGTGATCGTGAACTGGCCGCCGCTGGCCTGCTTCACGGTGGTCGAGGGAGACAGCTGGAAGCGCGTGCCGCCCACATCGAACGAGCGGCCGGTAGCGGACGCCTTCAGTTCCTGCGCATCCACGGTCGATAGAGTCCTGGCCGGAGGAGTCTGCCCCGAGCTCTGTGCCCAGGCAGGGAAGGTCATCGCCGCGAAGGCGAGCGTGCTCAACAGAATGGTCGTCTTCATCATCAGTGCCCCAGAACGCGGATCTTGAAGAATTCGAGGTTGCCGCGCGATGCTGCGGTCGCGGCCTGCCCCATGTCGGTGACTTCCAGCGTCCAGGTGCCGCTGGCATTCTCATCCAGGAAGGCATTGCTGGACAGCAGGTCCCAGCTGGTGAAATTGCTCTGCGCGCCACCCGTGCCTGAGCCGATCGCGGTGAATGCCGGTTGCACCACGCTGCGGGTACCGCTGGGCGACACCAGCACGAACTGCAGCTGGCGTGTGTTGCGGTGGTTGACCCGGAAGCCCAGTTGCACGCTTTCGATGTTGCGCGCGCCATTGGCCAACTGGAAGGTCAGGCGTGCGGCGGCGGCCGAGGTGTTGCCGATGGCCACGGTGCGCGTGGTGTTGCGCCAGCCGCTGTCGACCAGTGGTCCCAGCGACTGGAAGTTCTCGGCGACCTGCACTGCACGCGCAGCGTTGACCACACCAAAGCCGTACCAGTTGCTATAGGCACGGTTGGCCGCATTCACCGTCCAGCCCGGCACCAGCGTGCGGCCGTCGGCCAGCGTCACCGCCGGCTGGTTCGGATGGTTGCGGGTGGCGGTGGTGGCCAGGATGTACTTCACATCGCGATAGGACAGGTTCGGATTGGCTTCCAGCACCAGTGCCGCCACGCCCGATACCATCGGCGCCGACGCCGAGGTGCCGTTCATCTTGGCGGTGTAGTTGCAGGTGCTGTCGATGGCCGACAAGTTGCTGTCCAGCGTGTTCTGGCGGTTGGTGTTCTTGTTGCTGCCCTGCACGCACCCGGTCACGTCGGTGGTGACGATGGCCGGGTCGTAGGCGCGCGCCACCAGGCCGGGGGCGTACTGCGCCTGCAGGCCGTACTCGCCGCCAAAGGCCGACACCCACAGCGCCGGGCCGGTGGAGGAGTAAGACGAGCGCACGCCATCGGCGCGCACCGCGCCTACGGTGATCACGTTGAACAGGTTGTTGCGTGGATCGCGGCCGGCCGGCACGCAGCCGGTGTTGCGGTTCTTGGTGTCGGTGGTGCAGACATCCTGGGTCTGGCTGATCGAGGCATTGTTGAAGTTGTTGCCGGCCGACTTCACGTAGATGCCGCCGCGGCCACCACGCGTGCCCGACAGTGCCTGCTCGTACGAACGAATCGTGTTTTCGCTGTACGCCAGCGGCAGGTTCGGATTGCCCGGGCCGGCGCCCCAGCTGTTGTTGAACACCTGCACGTCGGCCGATTCCGCGCCGTCCCACCAGGCGTACTCGATGTTGCTCTGCTGGTTGCCCAGGGCCGAGCGCGAAATCGGGTTGAAACCCTTCAGCGTCGCCGCCGGGGCCACACCGCGCACGCCCAGGTTGTTGGCGCCCACCGCGCCGGCGATGCCACCGACCATGGTGCCGTGGTTATCAACGTCCGGGTTGGTCGGGGTAGGGTTGTTCGAGCCATTGGTGAAGTTCTTGCCGGCCACCGCCGCGATGTTGGCGGCCAGGTCCGGGTGGGCGATCTGCAGGCCATCATCGACGATGGCGATGGTGACGCCCTGGCCACGGATGCCATTTCGGAACAGGCCATCCACGTTCAGGTCGTTGCCGGCCACCGGCAGTGTGTCGGCCGGAACCGTCTGCCCGGTGTTGAGCAGGTGCCACTGGATACCCGCCAGCGGATCAGCCTGCTGGGCCTGGACGGTGGCGGCGAGGCTGCCCAGCACCAGGGCAGTGGCCAGGGCCAGGCGCGCGGAGCGCGGTGGCGCAGTGCGTTGCGTGTGTCGCTTCATACACGAATCCTTCTGTTGTGAATCGGCATGGCAGGACGGCGGGGCGGAACTGCCCCATCGCAACGAGCGAAACGCGACACAACGAAGAACCCCCTACCTCTTCACACACCCAATCTGCAGATGTGCCGATTGCGTCACAAACACTTATGCCGTGGGGTAATGACGACTGCGCATTCCTGTAGAGCCGAGCCCTTGCTCGGCTGATCGGACGGTCCCGTGTGTAAAGCAGCCGAGCATGGGCTCGGCTCTACACAAGCGGTGTCATCGCGTGGCTTCACACGCGGCTGTGCTACTACAGCCCGTGCACCCTTCCGCACGGAGCACGATGATGGTCAATCCGCTCGCCCAGGCCCATCGCGGCCTTGGCACCACGCTGTTCAGCCTGTTGAACCCGATACCTTTCGGCTTCTTCGTCGGCGCACTGATCTTCGACGCGATCTATCTCAACAGCGCCGAGGTGATGTGGGGCAAGGCCGCCGCATGGCTGATCACCTTCGGCCTGCTGATCGCCATCATCCCGCGCCTGATCAACCTGTTTGCGGTCTGGCGCCGCAACGGCACGGCCACCCGCATCGACCGCATCGACTTCTTCCTCAACCTGGTGGCGGTGCTGCTGGCGATCTGGAACGCGTTCGTGCACAGCCGCGATGCCTACGCCGTTGCAGTGCCGGGTACCATCCTGTCCGCGCTGACCGTGGCCCTGATCGCCCTGGGCCTGATCCTGCTGTCGCTGCAGCCGCCGGTGCTGCAGGGAGGTCGTCATGGCTAAGCACACCCTGCCCACCGTCGTCGCCTTGGCATTGGCCGTCACCCTGTCGGCCTGCGCGGGCAAGGCCGAATACCACCCCAGCGACCAGTCCGGCGCGAAGCCGCCGCTGCCGGCACCGAAGAACTTCCTCATGCCGCCCATGCAGGTTCCCAAGGGCGTCGGCTGGGCCGAGGGTCAATCGCCGTCGGTTGCCGAGGGCCTGAAGATCGAACGCATCGCCGCCAACCTGCAGCACCCGCGCCGCCTGCTGACCCTGCCCAACGGCGATGTACTGGTGGTGGAAGGCAACGGCCCCGGCGAAGAACCCGTCACCACGCCCAAGCAGTGGATCGCCGGCAAGGTGAAGGCGCGCTCGGGCAAGGCCGGTAAGGGCGGCAACCGGGTCACCCTGCTGCGTCGCACGCCGGGCACGAACACCTGGTCCCAGCACGTCTACATCGAAGGCCTGCATTCGCCATTCGGCATCCAGCTCATTGGTGACACGCTGTACGTGGCCAACACCGGCAACATCATGCAGTACCACTACGTGCCCGGTGAAACCCGCATGTCCGACAAGGGCCGCGAATTCACCGACCTGCCCAGCACCATCAACCACCACTGGACCAAGGAGCTGCTGGCCAGCCGCGATGGCCGCAAGCTGTACGTGGGCGTGGGCTCCAACAGCAACATCACCGAGAACGGCCTGGCCGTCGAGTACCGCCGCGCAGTGGTGCTGGAAGTGGACGTAGCCACCCGTGGCAGCCGCATCTTTGCCTCGGGCATCCGCAACCCCACCGGCCTGGATTGGGAGCCGAGCACCGGCCAGCTGTGGGCAGTCGCGAACGAGCGCGATGAGATTGGTGCCGACCTGGTGCCGGACTACCTCACCTCAGTGAAGGAGGATGGCTTCTACGGCTGGCCCTACAGCTACTACGGCCAGCACGTGGACGAGCGCGTGCAGCCGCAGCGGCCGGACCTGGTGGCCAAGGCGATCGTGCCCGACTACGCCATCGGCTCACACGTGGCGCCGCTGGGGTTGCTGTTCTACACCGGCCAGGCGCTGCCGCCGCAATACCACGGCGGTGCCTTCATCGGCGAACACGGCAGCTGGGACCGCTCGCCGCTGAGCGGGTACGAAGTGGTGTACGTACCGTTCAAGGACGGCAAGCCGACCGGGCGGCCGCAGACCGTGGTCAGCGGTTTTGCATCGAAGGATGAGAAGACGCTGATGGGCGCCCCGGTGGGCATGGCGATGGACGCCGAGGGTGCATTGCTGGTGGCCGACGACGTGGGTGACGTGGTGTGGCGTGTATCGGCCAAGTAGCTCTGTAGAGCCGAGCCCATGCTCGGCTTACGCGCGAAGCGCGGGGTTTCCGCGTACAGGTCGACGAGCAGCCGAGCGTGGGCTCGGCTCTACAGTTCCGCAGTACCGCTGCGGAACCCGCTGAACACCGACTCGGCAGCAAACCCGACGCCGCCCAGCAGCACGCCGAAATACACCATCGTGGCCACCACGAAGGCGTAACCGGCCGCCACCGCGGCACCATCGCGCTGGATGAAACCGATCGCGAAGGACATCAGCGCCAACGCCGGCAGGGTGTTGCTGAAGGGAATCGGCCCGGCAGGCGCCATCAGCAGCAGGGTGGCCACGACCAGCGCCAGGTTGTTCAGGCGCATCATCTTCTTCGAGCGCACCATCACCGCCAGCCGCATCGGCCGCGACAGCCGCTCCATGCGGTGCACCCATTTCAGCGCACGGCCCAGGTTGGCCTTCAGCTTGTCGGTGGCGATCTCACGGCGCGCCAGCTTCTGCGGCACCCACAGCGGGCGGTTGCGTACCCGGCTCAGGCCGATCAGCAGGATCGAGGCGCCGAACACGGTGCTCAGCCCGGGAATCGATACGGGAATGATGAAGATGGCCGAGAGCAGGATCACGATCAGCAGCAGGCCCTCATCACCCAGCGCGCTGAGCAGGGTGCCGACGCTGACCTGTTCGCCGGGCAGCTCGTCGATCATCTGCTCGATCTGCTGGGCTAAGGGCGCGCTGTCATTGGTTTCGGGGGCACGGTAGGTCATGCGTCGCAAGGTTCTCCAGGGAAGGGCGGTCAACGGGCCGTCCTGCGGTGGGGGACGCACAGGCTCCTGCAGTATCCCGGCCAGCGTGGGCAAAGAGGTGAACCGGGCATGAGGGGGTAAACTGGCGTGCCCCGCACGAGTTGACCGCAATGGACATGGGCCGCCGGCAATCGACCATCGAACTGGTCGCCATCGACATGGATGGCACCCTGCTGGACCCATCGCACCAGCTCACCCCCCGCGCCAGGAAGGCCATCGCGCAGGCGCGGGCGCTGGGCGTGCACATCGTGCTGACCAGTGGCCGCCCGGTTCCGGGCCTGGCGCCGTACCTGCACGAACTGGGCATCACCGGCGGCGACGACTACTGCATCGCCTGCAATGGCGGCCTGGTGCAGCGCGTCGGCACGCGCGAAACCGTGGTCGAGTATCCGCTCAGCTTCGACGATTTCCTGTTCTGCGAGCAGGTAGCCCGCGAAGTGGGCGTGCACTTCCAGGCGCTGGACAGCCAGCGCATGTACACGCCCAACCAGGACATCAGCTACTACACCGTGGCCGATTCGCATCTTTCGAGGATGCCGCTGTCCTATCGCCGCGTGGAAGACATGGACCCGTCGATGTCCTTCATCAAGCTGATGATGATCGACGAGCCCGAGGTGCTGGATGCTGCCATCGCGCGCCTGCCCAGCGAACTGACCGAGCGCTTCGCAGTGCTGAAGAGCGCGCCGTTCTTCCTGGAAGTGTTCGACCGCCGCGCCGGCAAGGGCCCGAGCCTGCAGAAGCTGGCCGAGCACCTGGGCATCGACCGCGCCAACGTGATGGCCATCGGCGACCAGGAGAACGACCTGACCATGCTGCAGTACGCCGGTACCAGCGTGGCGATGGGCAATGCCATCGACGCGGTGAAGGCGGTGGCGCGATTCGAAACCACCAGCAATGCCGATGAAGGCGTGGCGCGCGCGATCGAGCGTTTCGTCCTGCAGTAACCGCGCGTCCCTCTGCTCTGGTGGCTGCCCACCTTGGTTGGCACACGCAGGCCGTAAGCGCCGATCAGGGGCTATACCCGCGTATAGCCCACCTATCTCCACCGCCATCGGCGCTGTACCACGGTGCAATGGCGGATGCGGCAGTGCGATGCAAGAATTTCGCACGTCGAAATCACCCCGCCGAGTCTCACGGCAGATGATCGTCTTCATCTGCTGACCGGCGCGCGCTGCGCCGTCACTCCCTCAACGCAATCGCACCGCCAGCCAGGGCGCCGACACCGGTGCTGCACCGCGCTGGGCGTGCGCCTGCGCTGCTCTCCCCCTGCACCCTGGATCTGCTCATGAACACCCCGCCCACGACGCGCCTCGCCCTGGCGATCCTCGCCGCCATTGCCGCCCCTGCGTATGCCGCCGACTCGGCCGAGACCTCGCACGACACGCCCACGACCTTGAACGCCCTGCAGGTGATCGCCACACCGCGCGGCGCCGCCGTTGCACCGACCCAGGTGGTTGGCCCGAACCGCTACATCATCAAGGCCGAAGACCTTGACGCGGTGGTCACCGGCAACAACGGCCTGGCCATGCTCAAGCAGGTACCCGGCGCCAGCTACACCGCCACCGATGGGCTGGGCCTGGATATCTCGGCCACCAGCCTGTTCGTGCGCGGCTTCCGCATGAACGAAATGGGCATCACCTTCGAAGGCGTGCCGCTGAACGACAACGGCTTCCTCTCGCTTACCGGCACCAGCGTGGTGAACGTGGGCGTGCCCGATGGCATCGGCGCGATCACAGTCAGCCCCGGGGGGGCGCCGGTCAGCGTGTTTTCCAGCAGCGTCAACGGCGGCAGCCTGGAATACCGCCTGCGCGACCTGCAGGACACACCCAGCCTGCGCGTGAAGCAGGGCGTGGGCAGCAACAGCACGTTGGTCACCACCGTATCCGGGCAGAGCGGCCAGCTCGGCGAGCAGGGCCCGAAAGTGCTGGTCGACCTGCAGCGCGTGTCCGCCGACAAGTACCAGGGCCAGGGCACCCAGAACTTCCTGCGCGGCGACCTGAAGCTGCAGCAGGACGTGGCCTGGGGCGACTTCACCGTGTTCCTCTCCGACAGCAAGGCCAAGGTCTGGGGCTACAACAACATCTCCTTCGACATGATCCGCAAGCTGGGCTGGAAGGCCGACATCTTCTATCCCGATTATGCGTGGGCGTGGTACGTGGCCTCGCCGGAGAACGCGGACAAGTCCTGCGGCGCCTACACCTGCGGTGAGCTGTCCGAACTGATTCCGTACGACACCGGCCAGATCACCCGCGACCGGGTGTCCTCGATCAATCATCGTTTCCAGATCACCCCGGCACTGAGCGGCAACGTGCAGCTGTACAACGCCAACAGCCACACCCAGGCCACGCTGACCGACCCGACCGTAGCGTCGCCCAACGGCGCGCCGTTCTCCGAACAGGTGCAGACACCGCGTGTGAATCGGCTGGGGTGGCATGCTCAACCTGCAGTTCGAGACCGGCGCGCACACCTTCACGGCCGGCTTCTGGCAGGAGAAGAGCAAGGCTGCGGCCAAGACCGAGTGGTACCAGCAGCCGCTGCTGGGCGAAGGCCCGCCGCTGAAGGCCACCGGCCCGTTCGACGTGTATGGTCCCGCGTTCAAGACCGACAACGCATCGAGCTGGGTGACCCGCTCGCGCCAATTCTACCTGCAGGACGACATCGTGTTGAACGACACGCTGAAGCTGGGTGTCGGCTTCAAGGCCGTGGACTTCCGCACCAGCGGTGGCGGCCTCGGCGATGCCGAGGACCGGCCGGTGAACGGCACGCTGCGCGCGAAGAGCAACTTCCTGCCGCACGTCTCGCTGTTCTGGAGCCCGACTGAATCCACCGATGCCTTCATCGATCTGGCCAACACCATGAACGGCTACCGCGTCGCCCAGCGCGGCAACATCGGCTACACCGCCTCGGCGTGGACCATCACTGACCAGGAAGAGTTCGACCGCGTGGCGGGCACCTTGCGTCCGGAAAAGAACTGGAACCTGACCGTGGGTGCATCGCATCGCTTCGACCGGCTGACAATCACCGGTGACGTGTTCTACAACGACATCCGCAACCGCCTGCTGTCGGCCGCCATCGGTACCCAGTTCGCGCAGATCAACACCGTGCGGCTGATGCCGAAGATGCACGTGATCGGCGCCGACCTTGGCATCACCGCCGACCTGACCGACCACCTGCAGTTCTACCAGGGCGTTGCCGTGGCGCGTTCGTACTACGACAGCGACTTCGTGGTGGGCGACACCGTGTACCCGATCAAGGGCAACGCCCAGCCGGGCTACCCGCAGATCTCGCTGGTGAGTGATCTTTCCGCGCGCTTCGGCGACTGGCGTTTCGGCGCCACCAGCACTTCGTACCTGCGCCAGCCCTTCACCTACGAGAACGACATCCGCGTTCCCACGTTCTGGCAGGTCAACACCTACGCCGCCTACCGGTTCGGCGCGGACAGCGCGGTGCCGGGACTGGAGCTGCGGCTGGACGTGAGCAACCTGTTCAACCGCCACAACATCGGCACCGCCACCATCGCCGGCTCGTCGTTCTCGGGCGATTACCAGACCCTGCAGCGCAGTGCGCCCCGGCAGCTGATGTTCAGCACGTCGATGGCGTTCTGATGCCACCAGGGACGGGGTCAGAGCCCTCTGCTGCGCAGAGGGATCCGACCCCGCTGCCATCCCGTGATCGGGGTCGTGATCGGGGTCAGATCCCTTTGCGCAGCAAAGGGCTCTGACCCCAAAACCCACCCGGAAACCCGCCTTGCGCAATCAACAGGGATTTTCTGGCGGCGGCGCAAGGTTCCCACAATGTTGCTGCGTCATCCTGTTGGCATGGCACAGCACCACACGCAATCACCGCTGTTCGGCATCCGGGGCCCAGGACGGCCCCGGCAGGCGCTGTCCGTGGCGCCTGCGATCGACCTGCGGGCCGAATACCAGTTCTGGCAGGTGTACGAGCGTGTGGTGCAGCCGCTGCCCGGTGGCGGGCTGCGGCTGGCCTGGCTGGTCTGCCAGAAGGTCTATCGCGACCGCTGGCAGTACCCGCACGACAGTGACGAGGTGGCACTGTCGCGCGTGGTGTTCGGCGGGAACATGACGGCTGACCGCGCGTCGGAGCTGGCGGAGCTCCACGCGCTGGTCAGCCGTCGGGTGGCGGTGCTGGCCAGACGTGGGCGGCTGGGTACGGCCGCGTGATGCCGGGATGGCGCTGGCGTCGCCGGACCGCCGTGAACCGCCCTGGCACCCTCGCACCATCCGCTGCCATGACCTGTGCTGGCATTGCCTATCCGCTGGCATGACCTGCTCTTGGTAGAGTCGACTGTTAGTCGACTGCACTTCGCATCCACCTCGCAGGCGATCGCGCTTCGCGCGCGAGTCGACTAACAGTCGACTCTACCAACGCCCTCTCCAACCAGTGCTGCTAAGGCTTCCCCCGATCCAACTGCCGATACCCGATCGCCTCAGCCAGATGCGCGGTCTGGATCACCTCGCAACCGGCCAGATCCGCAATCGTGCGCGCCACCCGCAGAATCCGGTGCATCGCCCGCGCGGACAGTTGCAGGCGTTCAATCGCCTGCTCCAGCAAGTCCTGATCGGCCTCGCTCAATCGCGTGCACGCGCGAAGCGCGGCGGGCGGTAGATGCGCATTGAGCCCGCCGCGCGCCTGTTGCCGGGCATGGGCGGCTTCCACCCGTACACGCACCGTTGCACTGGGCTCACCCAGCGGTGTGCTCTCGCGCAGCTCCACCGCATCCATGCGCGCCACGCTGATATGCAGGTCGATACGGTCCAGCAGCGGCCCTGACACCCGTGCACGATAGCGGTTGATGCGCTCATCACTGCACAGGCAGCGATTGCTGCGGTCACCGGCCCAGCCGCAGGGGCAGGGGTTCATCGCCGCCACCAGCTGGAAGCGCGCGGGGTACTGCACACTGCGCGCCGCGCGTGAAATCCGGATATGGCCCGACTCCAGCGGCTCGCGCAGCGTTTCCAGCGCGCTGCGGTTCCACTCGGGCAGTTCATCCAGGAACAGCACGCCGTTATGGGCCAGCGATATCTCGCCGGGGCTGGGCGGGTTGCCGCCGCCCACCAGCGCCGCCGCGCTCGCACTATGGTGGGGAGAGCGGAACGGCCGTTGCCGCCAACGCTTCGGGTCCAACCCCTCGCCACTCACCGACGCAATCGCAGCCAGCTGCAGCGCTTCGGCCTCTTCGGCATCCGGCAGCAGCCCGGGCAGGCGTGAGGCCAGCAGCGTCTTGCCGCAGCCCGGGCTACCGATCAGCAGCAGATGATGGCCACCGGCCGCCGCCACCTCCAACGCACGCCGCGCATGCCCCTGCCCGCGCACGTCGGCCAGATCGGGCAGCGGCAGCGGTGGGGTGTCCACGCGTTCCACGGGCGGCAGCAGGCGCGGGTTGCCCAGCCCGGCGCAGCATTCCAGCAACGTGCGCGCCACCCGCACATCGGCGTGCTCGGCTAGCGCCGCCTCGGCGGCATTGCCGGGCGGCACCACCAGAATGCGCCCGGCGTCAGCGGCGGCAATCGCGGCGGGCAGCGCACCGGCCACCGGGCGTAGTTCGCCGGTCAGGCCCAGCTCGCCCAGGAATTCGTATTGCAGCAGCGACTGCGGATCGACCTGTCCGCTGGCCGCGAGGATGCCCAGCGCGATGGCCAGGTCGTAGCGCCCGCCTTCCTTGGGTAGATCGGCGGGGGCGAGATTCAAGGTGATGCGCCGCTGCGGGAAGTCGAAGCGTGCGCAGAGCAGGGCGGCACGTACACGTTCGCGCGATTCACGCACGCTGGTTTCGGCCAGGCCCACGATCTGGGTGGCGGGCAGGCCACCGGAGAGATGCACTTCCACCCGCACTAGTGGGGCATCGACCCCGGCGCGGGCACGGCTGTGGACCAGCGCCAGGCTCATGAAGGGATTCCTGCGGAGGGACGCTTGATGGTGGGGCAGGGGCCCCTAGGGCGCCATCGGGAATCGCCGCTGAAACGGCTAGGGAATTCCGGCCAAATGGGTATTCGGCAGCACACAGACGTGAGGCCAGCAGCATCTTGCCGCAACCAAGGCTGCCGGTCAGTGGATGGGTGGGGTTGATAAAAAAGCAAATAAATCAATGCCATAGATCTTGTGTTGTCGCGCGAGGCCCAACAACCGATGCTGGTCGCGGTTGGTGAGACTGCGGTTTGGAAAATCGAGACGGGCAACATGCAGCGGGCGAGTCAGGCGAAGATGCGAACTGGACACCACGAGGGGGGGAGCAGATGGAACAGCTATCAGTTGATCTGGAGAACTGCTACGGCATTAGGAAGCTGCAGGCGACGTTCAATTTTTCGGAAACGCGCGCTGTTGCGATCTATGCGCCTAACGGCGCTATGAAATCATCCTTGGCGGAGACGTTCAAAGACGTCGCTACGAATAAGAAGACGGTTGACCGCATCTTCCCTGACCGCGTGACGAAGAGAGAGATAAAGGACGAGGGCGGCGCTGACATTGCTGCGTCGGAGCTAGTAGTCCTGAAAAGCTATGAGGAAGTGGTGCCAAGCGAGCGCACTTCGCTTCTGCTAGTCAACAGTGACCTCAGGCTTGAGTACGAGAAGCTTCTGAAGGACGTTCAGCAATCGACAGAATCGCTTGTCAAGACGCTGAGGAATTTGTCCGGGTCGAAGATGATCGAGCGGGATGTCTCAAATGCCTTCACGAGATCGAACAGTCAATTCCTAAAGGCGTTGGCGCGTGTCAAGGACGAAGTCGCCAAGCAGGAAGGTGCACCTTTCGCTGGAGTTGACTACAGCAAAATATTCGACCAAAGAACGCTGTCTCTGCTTGCGACGAAAGATTTCAAGCAAGCCATCGAGGCTTACGTAAAGAGCTACAACACTCTGATCGATAAGTCCAAATACTTCAAGCGCGGTGTTTTTAACTACTACAATGCCTCGACCATTGCCAGGAACCTTGCTGACAATGGCTTCTTCAACGCAAAGCACGCGATCCGTCTAAATGGCGCTGAGGTCGTGGAAATTAACGATGTGAAGCAGCTTGAAGGAATTATTCAAGCCGAACGCGACGCCATTTCTGGCGACCCGGACCTGAAGAAGAAGTACGCCGAGATTGAGAAGAGCTTTAACAAGAACCAGGAACTGAGAGGCCTACAGGAATATCTGTCGGCAAACGAAGATGTTCTTCCTCATCTCGCGAACATTGAAGAGTTCCGTGAAGAGGTTATCAAGTCCTATCTTAAGAAGTGCTTCGATCAGGTGGAGGCGCTACTGAACCTCGTTGATAAAACTAACGAAAGAAAGGAGCAGATCGAAGAGGCGGCATCGAAAGAAAGGACGCAATGGCAAGATGTCATCGCAACGTTCAATGATCGCTTTACCGTCCCGTTCCGATTGGAGGTCAAGAACCTCGTTTCAGCCATTTTGGGGGCGGAAGCGCCAACACTTGGTTTCACTTTCGTCGATGGAGACGAAGAGGCGGTTGTCGAGGAAGAGCAGCTAATGTCTGCGCTTAGTACCGGTGAAGCGAAGGCGTTCTACATACTAAATGTGATGTTCGACATGAATGTCAGGATGAAGTCGGGAGAGGATGCTCTGTTCATTATTGATGACATTGCTGACTCGTTTGACTACAAGAACAAGTACGCGATCATCGAGTATTTGCGAGATGCGGCAGAGCACAGTCACTTCCAACAGATCGTCCTGACTCACAACTTCGACTTCTTTCGGACCGCGTGTTCACGATACGTAGGGCGAGACAACTGTTTCATGGCGGTGAAGAGTAAAGAGGGGATCTCGCTGGAGGCACCATACGGCGTCAGAACCAACGTGTTCGAGCACTGGAAGGACCATTTCTACAGGAACGAGGTCATCAAGGTTGCGACTATACCGTTTATCCGAAATGTCGCCGAGTACACGCAAGGAACTGGGTCTGACGCGTACAAGGTCCTAACCAAGATGCTCCACTTCAAGCCGGACACTAGTGCGCTGACGGTTGGGCAGTTGGATCAGCAGTTCAATCTCGTCTTGAATAAACAGGGTGCGCATTCGGAACCGGATAAGAACTTTGTTGATTTCGTGTTCGAGGTCGCTGATCACTGTCTAACCATGCCGGAAGGCGTGAACTTTGAGAACAAAATTGTCCTCTCGATTGCGATCCGATTGGCCGCAGAGCAGATCATGATTCGCAAGATCAATGACGCAGAGTTGGTTGAAGAGATCGCAAAAAAAGGCAATCAGACTGCGCGTTTGAGTGATGCTGTTCGTGACACGTACCCAGAAGACGACGATCTTCACAAGTTGCTGAGGCAGGTCATCCTCATTACGCCTGAGAGCATTCATCTCAATTCCTTCATGTACGAACCGATTGTCGATATGTCAGATGAGCGGCTTCGGCGTCTATATCAAAGCGTCAAAGCTCTGATCTAGATGGCATAGAGCCGGCGCTCCCGGCTCTATATTTTCAGTGGCATAGCCAATTGCATCACGACATTCCATAGTCCCGTTGCCGTCCACTTGCGCACATGCCGATTTACCTCTGGTTTTGAGCGCCACCACAATCTGGAACTCAACTCCCAAAGAGACACCTCTGCTTATCCGGCATCGACCCATCGAAGCGCCTCAGCCGCGTCTCAACCCAGGATGGCCCCGCACGCTCCACCAGCAGCCGCCCCTCAATCTGCTGCACAAACAGCCAACGCTCGAAGCTCATACGTAGGCGTTCGATATCCGGCGCCCTCCACGCGGCATCGGCAGGCATCCGGATCAGCACACGCGAGGGCGCACTCTCTACCTCCATCACCACAACGCCATTACACCGGATCTCGAAAGACGTCGCGCCAGCATAGCGCGTGTGGAATTCAAAGCCTTCGACGGCCTTCGCTGTGACGAAGCCCAGCGCGTCGCCGTGCAGCAACCGGTAATCGAAGGGCTTCAGATTCTGGTAGGCCCACTCCCGATCACTCGCTGGCTCGGGCCACGCGGCCCATACCACGGCGATCACCACGATGCAGGCCGCCGCAGCGACAAAGCTGTGCTTTTTCATCGCTCACCCCAACTTCAGGCCCTGGGTCGCATGCGCTCGTGGATGAATGCTGTGAGCGCCATATCGGCCATCACCAGCCCTTCCATCACGCGGTCGCCCACGTACTGCTCGGGCTCACCGTTCTGTCGCGTGCGCTCGGCCGCCAGCAGGATCTCCTGCACGATGCGCTGGCCGGTTGCCGCGCAGTCGGCGTCGGACATCGCCATCCGTCGGCTGCGCAGCAGGTGGCGTTCGGGCCAGGGCTGGCCGTCGGCCGCAGCCCCGGCACTGATGGCGTGTAGGGTGGCAATGAGGCTGTTGGGGTCCAGCGCGGGCGCGGGTGACGGCGCTTCCTGGATGGGGCGCGGGGGCGGGGAGTGCGGCGTGGTCATGGCAGGCTCCGTGCAAGCAGGCGGAAGCCGCCACCGATAAAGGTGGCGGACAGGGCGTGGCTCGAAAACCGGTTGCTAGACAAAGCCGGCGGGCACGAGGCCCCCACGCCCCGCCCGCCATAGCCGGCAGACGGATTGCCAGCCGGCACCACGCGCGGTGGTGCCGGCTGGCAAGCGCAAACTTACGTCTAGCAATCCGGGTTTTCGAGTCCCGACCACCGATGCACGGTGGCGCAGTAACGATTACCTGCCGTTGTACGGAATGCCAAGGGGTAGGGGTCAATGCCGCCAAAACCCGAGACGTTTTCGGCATTGTCGCATAGCGCGAAAAGGGGCGAGAGCCTTGGCGGGCTAGGCGTACAGGCACTTCTGGAACGGAGTCGTCAAATTCTTCCGCCAGAGACGCCAAGCGCGGCAAATGCGACAGCATTGGTTCGACGGCAATGTGTGATCCCCCATGTGATGGAACAAGAAGACGCCGCAAGCTTGCTCGGAAGCGAGCCAGTGCGGCGCCCAGTTCTGGGCCGAGGTGGAGCGCTGCAGATCAAGCCGCTTAGAATCGGTGATGCAAGGCAGGCTTGGGAGTAGCAATGCAACCTTTCAGTTCGGCCGTTGTCACCTACTGGGATGGGCTCTTCCGCTACGGCATCCCCGTGCCGACGGCAAGCGGCTTCAGTCTGGTGATAAACCCCCACCTCACCACCGAGCGTCGGGCAATGGTCTTGGTGACCCCCAATGGCACCATGCGTGCCGCAGTGTCTCCCTGCATTGCCTCCACTATGGGAATCACCTCGGACAGTCCTGCGATCACACTGCAATGGCTACGCGAGGCGCTCCACGCAGCAGGCGTCGAGATGCATGCGCCAGATGTCATATACCACGTGCCAGGCACCGGACTTTCTGAAACGCAGGGCAACGCCTCGGCTGAGGTACGCCAGTTGAGGCCTGAAGATGCTGTGCTGTTCGATGGATTCATGGCACAGATATCTCAGAGCGACCAGGACGATGCGTCCGTGGAAGCCGGGCACTGGGCGGCATTTGGCGCATTCGCGGAGTCGGAACTATTGGCTGTCTCCAGCCTTTACCCATGGGGCGGCGCGTCCATTGCCGATATGGGCGTGCTGACCATGCCCCGAGCACGCGGCAAGGGTCTCGCGGCGTCTTTGGTGCGCGCGATGATCGAGTATGCCAGCAAGTGCGGATATGAAGCCCAGTACCGCTGTCAGTTCGACAACGTGGCGTCGAACAGGCTTGCGGCATCTCTCGGGCTGGGTTCGTACGGAAAGTGGGAGGTGGCGTGCTCGCCCTAGAATTGCTGGCGTCTTGACGTGAGGTCATGCGATGGAACCGCTGTGACACCGGCTAGAGGGTTTAAACGACTTCCTGCCTATTGAACCTACCGGGTGCCGCGCGCAATCTGACTACCGCTGTAGTCATTCAAGACCATCCTGCCCGCAGCAGCAAGGTTCTGCAGCGTTCGAATGGATTCCACCCACTGGCTCAGGCCAATACAAGGATCACTGCACGTGCAACGCCGCAGCCGACTGCTTCTCTGCGCGGGTCTGATCCCGCTTCCGTGGTTCCTGTTCTGGACCAGCGTTGCCGCCGTGTTCGCGCCGGGCTACAACCCGCTCGCACAGCACGCCAGTGAACTGCTGCAGGCGCCCACGCTCGCAAGCATCTGCGCCAGGATCGCCGCCATCGGCTCCGGTGTGGGGTTCGTGGTGTTCTCCGTTGGGGTGTGGCGCGAGTCCGGGCGTCGTATTGCATTGGGTGCCATCTGCTGGATGATCTTTGGCGTCTCGATGCTGACCAACGGACTCTGGCCCATGGGGCATCCGATGCACGGCTTCTACACCATCGGTATCGCCAACATCATCGCGCCGGCGATGTCGCACATCGAGTTGAGCGCGTGGTCTGCCAACCGAAGGGCGTACGCCGTGACCGCTCTGGTGAGCATCGCGAGCGTCGTCTATCTATGGTTGAACGTGGTGGGCGCGGACCCGGAGGGCTACAGAGGGCTGACTCAGCGCGTGTTCTCGTCCATCAACTCGCTCTGGCCATTCCTGGTTGCGCTGTATTTGCTGCGCAGGGGGTCAAGCGCGCTGAAGGTGCAGCCCGCGCGTTGATGGGGGCCCGCGACAGGAACATAGAGGACCGATCAAGGACTTCTCGATTTTCCGGCCTCAGCTCAAGATGATCTTCTCGAGATTCATGCCAGGGTGCTGACTGTTCAAGCCGTGGGCGCTCTTCAACTATCTGTTCCTTGATGCTGGCACCTCGGGTGGCAAGAGGGAAAAGGTCGTGCGCGCCTTCTGCTATAAGTAGCGCAACCGCGCCCAGAGGGCCTTTGGGAAGATTATGAACTCATGGAGTTGTACTGGCGCTTGTTCACCAATTGCACATCGCAGCAGGCGGCTCTCAAGGTCGCGGCGCGGACGTTTGAGCAAGCAGGTCTTGAGGTCAGCAATCTCCACGCCGAGCCGTATCACAAGGGCGGCTTCATGGTGAGTGCCCGCTCCCATCATGCCGCGCAATCGTGGCATGAATTTGTGGTTCTTGCCCTGGCTTCGGCTCAGTGCATTGGCCGCGGATGGTTCCTGAGTGGCTCAATTGCAGAAGAGTTGGATGCTTGGTCCAATCATTCCTTGGTTTCCGGTGTTTCGTCTATCCATATCCAGGCGGAAAGGCGGGAGTGACGAATCGCTGGAGAAGATGCCGAGTTCTGGCATGAAGCAGCCCCATAGACCGAGGCTGCTAGCCGGTAATCATCTTGCAGTGGCGCGGCAAGTGTCGAGCTTGAGAATCGCGGATTCAGCTGGCCTGACGGGCTCATACTCTCGCGCCGGTGTTCCGCGATCTGGAACGCTCCTGCTCTTGTGATTACTGTCCGCTCCTGGCCGAAAGCGGACGCAACCGGTGCCGCAGAACCCTACCAATGATGCTAGCGTCCGCTCTCGACCCTGAGCGGGCACCCGACGGAACGTACACTCGGCACATTGCCGGACCCGGTTATACATCGGCTTGTTAGCCGGACCCAGTCGCCCTAAGATCGAGTCGCATCAAGGGAGTAGCCGCCGCTGGGCCTCTGCTGCTGGCCGCGCAAGGCACTGGGTCTGGGGGGCTTAGGGCCGTGGGCTGTGCGCCCGGGTGGCATGCGCTGACCGTTCCCGCCGCCCGTGGCAATGGCCTGGCGGCCCCCTATTGTGGGGCCAGTCCTTTGAGCTTGGCGTACATGAAGACCCCCACCAGTAAGACCACGCCCACCTGTACCGCCTTGGCAATCCAGCGGTTTCGCTCTCGTCGTGTCAGTCGGCCGCAGCCGTCGCACTGCGTATCGCGCTTGAGCTGCAGGTAGCCGCAGTGGTCGCAGGCAATGGTTCGATAGCGGGGCATGGTCCGGCTTCGGGATGATGGGCTTACAGCCTCGCGCTGAGCGGTCTCACAGGTTGAGACAAATACTCGTACATTAGGAGCCACAGCCGCTCCAAATGAGAGGGATATCAATGGGACTGTATGACCAAAGGGGATACCTTTTCTCCGATATTGACCTGCGCGCAACTATGGAGCACCAGCGAAGTGTCTTGCAGGCGGAAGTCGATTCGCTGGAGCAGAACCGCCTACTGAACACGTCAGAGCAGGACCTGATCGACTACTTCGTCGAAAAGTACACAGTTGAGCCGCCCATTTTGCTTCGTGATGACATGACCGCAGATCAGCGCGAAACGAAAGTTGATGCGCGTCACCATGGACATCGCTGGATAAGTGACACAAGCCGCCCCTTCTACATTCCAGGCCAGCAGATAGATATCGAGATTCCGTTCACTGGGGAAGCGAATTTATTCAAAGCCCAGGCCAGCACATTCTCCAGTGCACCCCCGCAAGGCCGAGTGTCGAACCAAACGCTGATCCTTTCCTATCAGATTCCCCACGATATGGATCGGGATATAAAGCCGCAGCTGGAGCGCCAGCTCCAAGAGATCGAGAAGCACCTCGAATGGATTAGAAACGATCTAAGAGGCTACAATAACTCGATCGCCGGCGTTGCAGAAACCGCGATAAGAAAACGAAGAGAACGACTTCTTGCCAATCAAGGTCGCGTTGCGGCGCTCGGGATTCCTTTAAAAGTACGTGGGGAAGCTCCCAAGACATATGCTGCGCCTGCTATTCGCAAGAAAGTAGCCCCAGTACTTCCCAAGGCCTCCACAGCACCCTTCGAACCAGAACCCACCATGAGCATGGAGCACTACGAACACGTGCTAACAGTGGTCCATAACATGACTCAAATGATGGAGCGCAGTCCATCGACATTCGCAACAATGGGCGAGGAGGTCCTTCGCGATCACTACCTCGTGCAGCTCAACGGCCAGTTCGAAGGGCAAGCTACGGGCGAGACATTTAATGCCGCTGGCAAAACAGATATTTTGCTCCGCATTGAAGGAAAGAATGCCTTCATTGGCGAATGCAAGTTCTGGAAAGGAGCGAAGGCCTACGGCGAGACCATTGACCAACTGCTTAGCTATCAATCTTGGCGAGACACAAAGACCGCAATCCTTGTCTTCAGTCGCAACCGCGACACATCCAAGGTTCTTGAGGAGATAAAGAAGGCGACGGAAAGGCACCCCCACTACAAGCGCACTATCTCTTGGAAAAAAGAATCAGGCTTCCGGTTTGTTATGCACCACCCTTCAGACGCCAATCGAGAACTAATCATGACTGTTCTCGTATTCGACATTCCTGATAACACTACCGACGACCCACCAAAGAAAGATAGCCCCGCGAAGAAGAAGCGCTACCCCCTTTCAAGCCCACATGATGACAGCCATGCGAAACAATGATGACCCATCCACCAAAGAGACAGCCTTTAGCTGCCCCCATTGTGGGCGCTGACAACGCAGCATTGGTGCAGCCTTTTCATGGGGGTTTATAATCAATCCAAGCAATGGCCCGTTCTTCTACTTTATCGGCTTGCTGCTGCAGTTTGGAGCAACCTGTCTATGCCACGTCCTGGCATAAAGTGTCTGGTCTAACCGTCCTGTTGGGGTCTGACAGATAACTAAATGTGGCTTCGCCAGCCGACTCAGCTCAAGTGTTGCCGTCCGCTTCTGGCCGAAATATGACATCATCGATGCCTGCGCGCGGGAATATATTCCGATAAGGAAAACTGGATTCCAATGGCAGCATTCGATCATTCCTTGGTAACTCTCAGATTCTTCGGGGATGACCTCAATCCAGCCGCGATCACTGCCTTGCTTGGCGCGAGCCCAACCGCCGCGCATCACAAGGGCCAGCAGCTCACAGGCAACCAACCCGGCGCCGTGCGTACCGCCAGGACCGGAAACTGGCGACTCAGCGCGCTCCGGCGTGAGCCTGAAGATCTGGAAGCGCAGATCTTCGAGATCCTCGATCAGCTCACCGGCGATCTCGCTGCATGGAAGTCTCTGGCACCGTTCCGGCCGAACCTGTTCTGCGGCCTTTTCATGGGCAGCGGCAATGACGGTGTCTCGCTTTCGCCGCGCGCGATGCTCGCGCTGGGGCAGCGCGGCATCGAGCTCGGGCTGGACATCTACGATGCCGTTGAAGAAGAGTCCGCCGCTCCGCGCGCAGCGCCCATCAGTTGATGATCTCCCCACTGCCCGAAGCAACAAACGCCTTCAACTGCCGAACGAACTCCGCGTCGTAGAGCTCCCACTCCGTAATCTCCCCCACCACCCGTAACGGTTGCGCACTGCGATACGACCGCGTCGGGTTGCCGGGAAACTTCTTGTTGGTCACATTCGGGTCGTCTTCAAACGGACCGGTCGGCTCCACCACATACACGCGCGGCCGCCCGTCACCCCGGGCCATCTCCGCAGCCAACCCGGCGCCCTTGGCGATGCTGGTGAAGTAGATGTGGTTCATCACCACGCTGTCGCGATAGTTGGACCTGAAGCCCGCGCTCAGCAGTTCGCCCACCGCCAGATCGGCGCGGGTGCCGTGATAGAACGGCCCGGCGACCTGGCTGCAGGTGTCATGCGTAACGGGTGTCCATTCGGTGTCCTGTGCCATCGGCACTGCCCCTGACTGTGCTGCCGGATCGACAGGCCGGCGAGTCTAGGACGCCGCACGGGCCTTGCGGCAAGGCCCCATCCGCGAAATACTCTGTAAGTGGGAGGCGCCGTGCGCCTCCTTTTTTCATTCTGCGGCGCTGCGGCCTTCCAGCTCGCGTACGGCCTTTTCCAGCGCGTCCAGCCCCGCGGCCACCAGTGATGAGGTTCGTGCCACAGAGCGGAGTGCTTACGGCACGGAGGCGGTTGTTGCGAAAGGCCTTGGGATCAACATCAGCAAGAGTGAACAGGCCAAGGGGGTGGAGGGTTCTGTTGCAAACTGGGAAGCACGTCAGCCCAAGACCGAGAAGGACAAATGACTATGAAATCAGCGTCATTAGTGCCCATGCTGGGCTTGCTGCTATCTGCATGTGCCAGTGGGGGGGCGACAACCGTAAACGACGATCCTCATGATGAAGTGCTGTGTGCCATCGCTAAGAATCCCGGCGAATATGATCGGGAAGAGGTCGTGTTGTCAGCTCGATATGTAACGGATAACCGCCACGAAGAGGTTCTGCGCAACTCCCGCTGCAGCGATGGCGCACGTATCCTCGATATCGGCAAGCATGGGGCCGCCAGTTCGGTCGCACGTTTTTACGCTGAACAGAAGCGCATATGCCTGGAGCGTAACAGTCCTGGCCTGTGCAATATCTCTGCCAGCGTGCAGGTGTCCGGGCGGATTCGGCTGACGCAGGATCGTGCCGTGTTCGATCTCGAGGACGTGAGGCACTTCGCGTTTGACGATGAGCGGTAGTCTGCTTTTCGCCTCGCCGTCTGGCGAAAGTGGCGTCAACTCAATCTGATGTCGAGCGCCCTTCCAGCTCGCGTACGGCCTTTTCCAGCGCGTCCAGCTTTTCGCGGGTCTTCAGCAGCACGGCGCGCTGCACTTCGAACTCCTCGCGGGTAACCAGGTCGAGCTTGGCCAGGCCGGCCTGCAGCGCGCTCTTGAAGGTGGCCTGCAGTTCCTCGCGCGATTCGCGCAGGCCCGGCGGCACCATGTCGCTGAGGCGACGCGCCAGGTCATCGATTTGGTTCAGGTCGATCATGGTGTGCTCCGTGAGGGTGGGCCCGTGCATCCTGCGCGGGCAGGGCGTTCAGGCATAAGGATACTGCTGGCCCCATGGCTGCGAACAGGCGGCAGGGGTTTCGCACGGGCCGCGTTCAGGCGCTATCCTCCACGCCGGAATACAGGAGATCGACGATGAAGATGGTCATGGCGGTGATCAAGCCGTTCAAGCTCGACGACGTGCGCGAAGCGCTGGCCGAGCGCGGGGTTACCGGGATTACGGTGACGGAAGTGAAGGGCTTTGGTCGCCAGAAGGGCCATACCGAGCTGTACCGCGGCGCGGAGTACGTGGTCGATTTCCTGCCGAAGGTGAAGCTGGAAGTGGCGGTGACCGACGACCAGGTGGAGGCCGTGGTCGAGGCCATCGTGAAGGCGGCCGGCACCGGCAAGATCGGCGATGGCAAGGTGTTCGTGTACGACCTGGGCAGCGTGGTGCGTATTCGTACCGGTGAGTTGGACGCGGACGCGTTGTAACCCGTTCGGCAGCATGTTGTAGAGCCGAGCCTATGCTCGGCTGCATTTCGCGCGATGCAAGAACAGCAGCCGAGCGTGGGCTCGGCTCTACAAAGAGCGGTAAAGCGGTCGAGCGAGCTCGACCCCTACCGGCGCTTCGCCCACTTGTAGAACCGCTTCCAGCCCTGCCGCACCGCAGCCACCCAACCCGGGTCGGCCACCAGCGCGGCCTGCGCGGCACTCGGAGCCTGGCCGGTCACGCGCTGGCGGATCTTCAGCAGGTTCTTCATGTCGCTGCGGCGCATCTGCCGGCTCAGCGGGTTGCGGCGCAGCCAGCGCGGGGCGCGCCAGGCCGAGGTGAAGTCCAGCAGCACCGGCACGCCGCCGCTCACCACCACATTGGTGCCGTGCAGGTCGTTGTGGGTGATGCCGGCGGCATGCAGGCGGCTGAGCGCGTGCTGCAGCTGCTCGAACACGTCATTGCCCACCGCCTGCGCGGTGCTGAGGGTCTGGCCGGGAATGAATTCCATGCCCAGCGCCAGGCCACCCAGGGTGCCGAGCAGGGCCGGGGCGTGCTTCCAGCCGCCCAGGCGCTGCAGCATGCGCGCTTCGCGGCGCACCATCAGCCGGGCGACGGGCGACAGCGGGGTGCCGCGATAACGGGAGTAGTCCTTGATGACCGCCTCGCGCCCGTCCAGGCAGGTGCGGTAGACATCGGGGGCCAGGAAACGTTCGCCGCGCTTGAGCAGCAGCGGCGTTGCGGCGTCATCGCCGCAGGAGGAGGGGGGCGTAGCAGGGAGGTACATATCAGGGTCTCGGGCGACCCGGTGGGCGGCGCTGAGCGTCAAGCGAACCGGTAGTGCAGGGGAAGTACTAATGTTTTGTTAATTTTAGTACTCACCAGTTCGCTATTCCACGATTTGTCGGAGAAATGTCGGGGTCGTGGCTGGAACAGTTCGTCACGCTCAATCGGACAATTCTGTCTCACTTATGGGGGCGGCCATTTGAAATCAATCAGTTACAGCTTCCAATCGCCCATTCATTGGCAGCGCGCTGAACGTCGTGCACGCTCGACTTGACCCCGGCGCACGGCCTGCCGACCATAAGCTGTTAACCCGCGACATCGGCGGCCGCCCCTCTCCGGCACGTCCCCGTCCCCTGCCGCGTTCCCCACCGGTGCTGGCCGCCTGGCCGTGCATCGCCCCCGTTTCCCGATCCGGCCGCGGCTGGAGGAAAGTGCTTTGACTATCAAGATCGTACTGGCAGTGCTGTTCGTGGCCTGCGTGCTGTACATCCACTTCCGTGGCAAGGTCCGCGCGCGCTGGTCGCGCCAGCTGCTGGACCACTCCAGTTTCATGGCCCCGATCAACGTGGTCATGTACATGTTCTCGAAGGTGCCGACCACGCCGTTCCTGGACCCGGGCAAGGAGTTCCCGCAGCTGGAACCGCTGCGCCAGAACTGGCAGATGATCCGCGACGAGGCGCTGGCGCTGCGCGATGCGCAGAAGATCGCCGCCTCCAGCAGCTTCAACGATGCGGGCTTCAACTCGTTCTTCCGCCGTGGCTGGAAGCGCTTCTACCTGAAGTGGTACGGCCCGTCGCACCCGTCGGCGAAGACGCTGTGCCCGAAGACCGTGGCGCTGATCGAGTCGATTCCGGACGTGCGTGCGGCGATGTTCGCGCAGCTGCCGCCGGGCAGTGAGCTGCGCCCGCACCGCGACCCGTTCGCCGGTTCGCTGCGCCTGCACCTGGGCCTGACCACGCCCAACAATGATGGCTGCTACATCGAAGTGGACGGCATCAAGAAGAGCTGGCGCGATGGCGAGTGGATGATGTTCGACGAGACCTACATCCACCATGCGCACAACGAGACGCAGGAGGATCGCGTGATCCTGTTCTGCGACATCGCCCGTCCGCTGCGCTTCGGCCTGCCGGGCCTGTTCAACCGTGCGGTGGCGGCCACGCTGCTGGCCGGAGGTGCCTCGCCGAACCTGCCGGGTGACCCGACCGGTGGCGTCAACAAGGCGTTCGGTGGCCTGTACAAGGTGCGGCTGAAGGCCAAGGCGCTGCGCGAGCGCAGCGTGGTGGCCTATCAGGTCATCAAGTGGGGCCTGGTGGTGGCGGTGATTGCCGGTATCTGGGCGCTGTAACTGTAGAGCCGAGCCCATGCTCGGCTTGATTTATCGCAACCTGTCCGAAGAGCAGCCGAGCGTGGGCTCGGCTCTACAGAAGGCAAGAGCCCGCGCTGCTGCCAGCGCGGGTTCTTGTTTTTGGGCCCTGCGCGTTCTGTTGTAGAGCCGAGCCCATGCTCGGCTGCATTTCGCGCAGAAGCAGCCGAGCATGGGCTCGGCTCTACAGGATCAGCCCTTCAGCGCCGCCTGCACGAACGGCGGGGTCACCAGCACGCCGGTGTGCAGCGCGGCGGTGTAGTACAGGGTGTTGAAGGTCTTGGCGGCCGAGTCGGCCTGGCGGAAGTCGAAGCTGCTGTCGCCCTTGCGCGCCATGGTCACGCTCCACCAGCCGGTGGGGTAGCACGGCTGCGGGAACGGCAGGGTCTTGAACGAACCGAAGCCGGCCTTGCCCATCTCGGTGCGCATTTCGTTGATCAGCTCCAGCTGCATCAGCGGCGACTCGGACTGCTGCACCAGGATGCCGTCGTCCTTCAGGGCCTTGAAGCAGCTCTCGTAGAAGGCCTTGTTGAACAGGCCTTCACCCGGGCCGACCGGGTCGGTCGAATCGACGATCACCACGTCCACGCTGCCGGCCGGGCAGTTGGCCATGTAGGCCACGCCGTCGTCGAACAGCAGCTCGGCGCGGGCGTCGTCGTTGGAATCGCACAGTTCCGGGAAGTGCTTGCGCGCCATCACCGTCACCTGCTCGTCGATATCGCACTGGGTCACGCTCTCCACGCCCTTGTGCTTGAGCACTTCGCGCAGGGTGCCGCAGTCGCCGCCACCGATGATCACCACGCGCTTGGGCGCGGCGTGGGTGAACAGCACCGGGTGGCTGATCATCTCGTGGTAGAAGAAGTTGTCCTTGCTGGTCAGCATGATGGCCCCGTCGATGGTCATCAGGTTGCCCCAGTCGGTGGTCTGGAAGATCTCGATCTTCTGGAACGGCGACTGCACCTCGTCCAGCTTGCCGGTGATGCGGTAGCCGATGGCCGAGCCGGTGCGCTCGAAGTGTTCGATGTACCAGTTGTTGCTGTCAGTCATGGAAGTACGGTCCTGTTCGGAGGGAAGTGAAGCCGGGCTGGCGGCGCGGTGCCGCGTGGCGCAAGCCACATCCGGACGGATCGGCCTGTTCAGGTCCGGCAGGAGCCGGGGTCACGGGCGCGGGCGCGCATGATAACGAACCTGTGGGCATATAGGCGTTATCATGCCCCCCCTTTTATTGCCAACAAGGCCGACTGAAATGACCGATTGGTCCCTCGACCAAGCCCGCAAGACCTACTCGATCCCGCATTGGGCGGATGGTTACTTCGACGTGGATCAGGCCGGGCACATGGTGGTGAGACCGACCGGGGCGGACGGCCCGGTGGTGTCGCTGCCCAAGGTGGTGGACGCCGCGCGTGCTGCCGGCGCCAAGCTGCCGCTGCTGGTGCGCTTCCCGGACATCCTCGGCCAGCGCCTGGGCAAGCTGCAGGCGGCCTTCGCCCAGGCCCAGCAGGACTGGGACTATGCCGGCGGCTATACCGCCGTGTACCCGATCAAGGTCAACCAGCACCGCGGCGTGGCCGGCACTCTGGCCAGCCACCACGGTGAGGGCTTCGGCCTGGAAGCGGGCAGCAAGCCGGAACTGATGGCCGTGCTGGCGCTGTCGCGCCCGGGTGGCCTGATCGTCTGCAACGGTTACAAGGACCGCGAGTACATCCGCCTGGCCCTGATCGGTCGCAAGCTGGGCCTGCAGACCTTCATCGTCATCGAGAAGCCGTCCGAGCTGAAGCTGGTGCTGGAAGAGTCCAAGGCGCTGGACGTGAAGCCGGGCCTGGGCGTGCGCATGCGCCTGGCGTCGCTGGGCGCCGGCAAGTGGCAGAACAGCGGTGGCGACAAGGCCAAGTTCGGTCTGTCGCCGCGCCAGCTGCTGGACCTGTGGAAGTCGCTGCGCGATACCGAGTACGCCGACTGCCTGAACCTGCTGCACTTCCACATGGGCTCGCAGATCTCCAACGTGCGCGACATCGCCAACGGCATGCGCGAAGCCACCCGCTATTTCGTCGAGCTGTCACAGCTGGGCGCGAAGATCACCCACGTCGACGTGGGTGGCGGCCTGGGCGTGGACTACGAAGGCACCCGTTCGCGCAGCTTCTGCTCGATCAACTACGGCCTGAATTCGTATGCCAGCAACATCGTGCAGCCGCTGGCCAACGCCTGCGAAGAGCACGGCCTGACTCCGCCGCGCATCGTGACCGAGTGCGGCCGCGCGATGACCGCGCACCATGCGGTGCTGATCGCCAATGTCTCCGAAGTGGAGCAGGCGCAGGAAGGCCGCGTGCCGGACCAGCACGACGACGAGCCGGCGGCGATCCGCCACCTGCGCGAGATCCATGAGGAACTGGACGTGCGCCCGGCGGTGGAACTGTTCCAGGAAGCGCAGCACTTCCACGCCGAAGGTCTGGCCAGCTACGCGCTGGGCCAGATCGACCTGCCGCAGCGTGCGCGCATCGACGACCTGTTCTACGCCATCGCCCACGGCGTGCGTGCGCGCCTGAGCTACGACGAAAAGAGCCATCGCCCGGCGCTGGACGAATTGAACGAGCGCCTGGTCGACAAGTACTTCGTCAACTTCAGCGTGTTCGAATCGATTCCCGATGCGTGGGCGATCGACCAGGTGTTCCCGATCGTGCCGATCGAGCGCCTGAACGAAACGCCGGACCGCCGCGGCATCATCGCCGACATGACCTGCGATTCGGACGGCATGGTGAAGACCTACGTCGAGAACGAAAGCCTGGATACCTCACTGCCGCTGCACGCGATCAAGCACGGTGAAAGCTACCGCATCGGTTTCTTCATGGTGGGTGCCTACCAGGAGATCCTGGGCGACATCCACAACCTGTTCGGCGATACCGACGCGGTGGAAGTGGTGGCCGATGCCGATGGCTACGCGATTACCCAGCAGCGCCGTGGTGATACCACCGACGTGATGCTGGACTACGTGGGTTACAAGCTGGACGACCTGCGTGCGGCCTACGCCCAGCGCGTGGCGGCGGCCGAGCTGTCGCCGGAACGTGCGCAGGAACTGTCCGAAGCGCTGGAAGCGGGCCTGACCGGCTACACGTACCTGTCCGACGAACCGCTGGTCTGATGATTACGGGAACGCCGGGCATGTCGTGGCGCTACCGGTGACCATGAGCGCCCGCGCGATCTTCCACCTGTTCCTGCATGCCGCCGTGCCAGCCTTGCTGGCATGGCTGTTCTGGCGCAAGCGTTTCGCCTCGGCGTGGTTGCTGATGCTGCTGGGCTGGATCATCGATCTGGACCATCTTCTGGCCGACCCGATCTATGCGCCGAACCGCTGCAGCATCGGTTTCCATCCGCTGCACACCGCACCGGCCATCGCCGTGTATGCGGGCCTGTGCGTGCCGAAGAAGACGCGGTTGTTCGGCATCGGTTTGATCATCCACATCGTGCTGGACGCGATTGATTGCTGGTGGATGCATCACCGTTGATGGCCGAAGGCGGTAGAGTCGACTGTTAGTCGACTGCTCTTGGCTGCGGCGCTGGGAAATTCCGCGCTACGCGCGAAAGTCGACTAACAATCGACTCTACCCGCCTGGCCTTCCAGCGCCAACGAGTCATCCCACCGGCAACCATACCGTCGCACGCAACCCTGGCTGCGCATTCTCCAACGCCAACCGCCCGCCGTAGCTGGCGGCGATATCGCCCACAATCGCCAGGCCCAATCCACTGCTGCCCTCGCGCTCATCCAGACGCACGCCGCGCTGTGTGACCCGTTCCAGCGCATCTGCAGCCAGGCCAGGGCCGTCGTCGCGGACTTCGATTCGCAACTGGCCTTCGTCGGCTTGTGCGCTGACGTGGACCTGCTGTTGCGCCCATCGTCCTGCGTTGTCCAACAGGTTGCCCAGCATCTCTTCCAGATCCGCACTGGCACCGGCGAACTGCAACGCTGGATCGATACCTGCGGCCGTGAACGCAATGCCGCGTTCGCCATGCACGCGTGCCATCAACCGGCATAGCGCTTGCGCGACAGTCGCAACGTCGCTGCGCTGGCGATGGTCTGCGGCCAACCCTGCCGCCAGGTAACGGTCAACACTGGCCTGCATGCGGGCGCTCTGCTCGCGCACGGTGGTCCGCCAGTCCGCGCCGTCGCCGTCAGCCTCGGTGGCCAGCACGCTCAATGGGGTTTTCAATGCATGCGCCAGGTCCTGTGCACTGGTGCGCGCGCGCGCGACCATGCGTTGCTGGTGCTCCAGCAGCGCGTTGAGTTCTTCGCCCAGTGGTGCGACCTCTGCCCCCAGTCCCTGCGTGTCGATGCGTTGCGCGTCGCCGCGCCGCACCCGTTCCAGCTGTGCACCGAGGCGATGCAACGGGCGCAGCCCGAAGTGCACCTGGCTGGCCAGCACTGCCAGCCATGCCGCAACCAGCACGCCCAGGGCGATGGCGGTACGCTGCCGGAACGCGGCAACATCGGCATCCAGCGCGCTGCGGTCGGTGGCGACCACGGCCACGAACGGTTCACTGGCACGTGGCAGGCGCACCTGCTGCACACGTGCGCGCAAGGATTGCTGCAGCGGCCCGGTCAGGTTGCGCGTGGCCGGGCCAGTGGCGGTGGCGGGAAGCGTTTCATCCCACAACGAGCGTGACTGCAGCAGCACGCTGCCGTCGGCACCGGCGATCTGCCAGTACGCACCAGAGAACACCCGCTGGAAGCGCGCATCGTTCGGTTCCTGGCGCAGCTGCAACTGGTTGTCAGGGGTGACCTCCATCTGCGCGACCAGGGTCAGCATGTCCTGCTGCAGTTCGTGGTCCAGCCGATCACGCGCGCTGCGCTTGAACAGTTCACCCAGCAGTGCACTGGCCAGCAGCGAGACCAGCAGCAGTCCGACGCCGCCGGCCAGCAGCAGCCGCCGCCGCAGCGAGGGCTGCCGCGTCACGGCGCCGCCAGCCGCCAGCCCTGGCCGCGCACGGTCTGGATCAGCTCGGTGCCGAGCTTGCGGCGCACGCGCCCGAGCAGCACATCCAGCGCGTTGGAGTCGGGATCCAACCCGCCCTCGAACACCTGCTCACCCAGGCGATCACGGCCGATCACCTGGCCGCTGTGGTGGATGAAGTAACTGAGCAGGCGGAACTCCTGCGGGCTCAGCGCCAGCGGCTGTCCTTCCAGTTCGAAGCGGCCAGCGTTGACGTCCAGCTGCAGCGGGCCGCAGTGCAGGCGCGGGCTGGCGTGGCCATGGCTGCGGCGGATCAGGGCGCGCAGGCGCAGCACCAGTTCGTCGGCCTGGAACGGTTTGGTCAGGTAGTCGTCGGCACCAGCATCGAAGCCGGCCAGCTTGTCGTGCCAGCGCCCACGCGCGGTCAGCACCAGCACCGGGAAGGTGCGGCCGTTGCCGCGCCAGCGCTCGATCACGCTCAGTCCGTCCAGGCCGGGCAGACCCAGGTCAACGATGGCCGCCTGCAGGTCGTCGATCTGGCCGATTTCCTCGGCCTGGCGGCCATCGGCAACCACATGCACCACGTAGCCGGCCTGCTCCAGCAGGGGCATCAGGCGCTGCGCCAGCGCGGCATCATCTTCGGCCAACAGGATGCGCATCAGTCGTCCAGCTCCGTCTTCAGCAGCTTTCCGCTGCGCGCATCATAGTCCAGCTCGACCACCACGCCGTCAGCGCGCAGGATCTCCACTTCGTAGACGCCGTCGTCCAGCTCCACTTCCAGCAGCTGCCCCGGGTAGCGTTTGAGCGCGTCGCGCACCACGCTTTCCAGCGGCACGTAACGGCCCTGCTGGACGGCACGGCGCGCGACCTGCTGCGCCGGATCCTGTACGGGCGCAGCGGCGGTCGGGGCGTTGGCCAAGGCCAGCAGCAGAGGCAGGGTGGCGAGCATCGCGAGCGTGTGGGGGGAAGGGGGACCAGGCGTGAGTGTGCAGCGGCCGACTAACAGCGGGCTAACAGCGCCGGCTAAGGGGTTGTTAACCACCCCGTGCATCGTGGCGTTGCCGGGATGGTCCGGCAATGAACACGAACAGGAGAACCCCCATGTTGAAGTCGCTTACCCTCGCCACCGTCGCTGCCTTGGCCATCGTACCGGCCGCTCAGGCTGCACCGCTGGGCATGGCCCAGGTTGAACAGACGCTGCGCAAGGCTGGCTACACCCAGATCCACGAGATCGAGCGTGACGACAGCCTGTGGGAAGCGGACGTGAGCCGCGCCGATGGACGCTTCAGCGAGGTCTATGTGGACCCGAAGACCGGCGAGATCTTCGACGAACACAATGGCCGTGCGCTGCTGGGCACCGAGCAGGTGCTGGCACGGGCACAGGCACATGGCCTGCGCGAGATCCATTCGTTGGAACGTGATGGTGCGACCTGGTCGCTGGAAGCGCGCAATGCCCGCAACCAGAAGGTGGAGGTGCGCCTGAGCGGTTATGACGGCCGCATCCTGCACAGCGAGCGCGATGGCTGGCTGGATTGACGTAGGCCCATGTAGAGCCGAGCCCATGCTCGGCTTTGCGGCCAACCGTAGCCGAGCATGGGCTCGGCTCTACGGGAACTGGCTTACCAGCCAAACGGCGGCGGGTAGTCCCAGTAGCCCGGGCCACGGCCGTAGTAGCCGCCATACGGACCGAAGAAGCCCGGGCCCTTGCCCTCGCTCACGTGGATGTTGACGTTGACCCCGTGGGTCTTGCCCTCATCGGTGGTGTAGTTCTTGCTCAGGTTCAGCGTGGCGGCGTTGTAGTGGCTGTTGCCGCCATTCTTGGAATAGCCGATGCCGGTGGTGAAGCTGCCGGACACCTTGACCTTGTCGTCGGTCACGTCGGCGATCTTCGCGTCGTCGTGCACACGCGGGCCGCTCTTGTCGCCGTAGTACGTGCCCGGCGGGTCCTGCTGCAGGGCGGGGTCGTTGAGGTAGCGCATCGGCGCCTGCGGCAGCGACAGGTCCAGGCCGGCCGCCTGCGGCGCGGTAGCACCGGCAGCGGACTGGGCCAGTACGGTTCCCGGCAGGGCCAGGCACAGCAGCAGGGTCAGGGGGCGGATCATGACAGCGCTCCAGCGGACAGGTGGCCGCGCAACACGCGGCGGTACAGGCCGACGCTAGCAGGGGCTGCTTGAATGATGCCTGTCGGTGCCGGATTGGGGTAGAGCCAGGCCATGCCTGGCTGCAGGTTACAGCCGCCCGAACCCGAACAGCTCTGCCAATGGGTGCCTGCGCCGCTCGATCCCGGCCCGCAGCAGCTGCGCGCCGATCATCGAATAGGTGATGCCGTTGCCGCCGTAGGCCATGGCGAAGTGCACCCGTGGGCCCCATTGTTCGTGCGGGCCGAAAAACGGCAGGCCGTCGGCAGTTTCGGCGAAGGTACCGCCCCAGGAGAACGCCGGCACCGGCCCCAGCCGTGGAAACCAGTGCTGCAGCTGCTTCATCAGCTGATCGGCCTTGCGCTGCACGCGCCGGTCGCGGCGGGCCGGAATGTCGATGGCATCGTCCAGTCCACCCACCAGCAGGCGCCGGTCGCCGGTGGCGCGCAGATACAGGTATGGGCGTGCGCTCTCCCAGACCATCGTGTTGCGCAGCCGGCCCAGCACGTCCGCATCGATGGGGTCGGTGATGAAGGCATAGCTGCTGCGGTTGCGGGCGACGCGTTGATCGAGCCAGCGCTGGTTGGCATAGCCCATGGCCAGCACGACGTGGCGTGCGCGGACCGTGGCACCGGCTTCGGTACGGGCGGTCACCCCGCGCGCGGTGGCATCGAGGCTGTGCAGTACGGTGCGGTCATGCACGTGGCCGCCGCGCCGGCGCACGCGCTGCAGCAGCGCATAGGTCAGCCGATACGGATCGACCCGGGCCGCCTGCCGGGTCAGCAGGGCGCCGCCGGCCTCAACGTCGAAGCGTTCCCGCAGTGCCTCCGGGCCCAGCCAGCGGGCATCCAGGCCGATGCCGCGGCGGGCATCGCCCTCGGCCATCAGGCGCGGCACGTCGCGATGGCGGCTGGCCAGGTACAGGCTGTCCATCCGCTGGAAATCCACGTCCTTCAGGCCGCGCGCCACCTCGCCCAGTGCCGGGATTGCCTCGGCACAGGCAAGGTAGGCCCGTGCGGCGGCGTCATGGCCGTAACGCTGTGCCAGTTCCAGCAGATGGGTATCGATCTCGTACTGCAGCAGCGCGGTGCTGGCGGCGGTACTGCCCCAGCCGATGTCGCGCTGCTCGATGACCGCCACTTCGTGGCCGTGGGCGGACAGTTCATCGGCGATGAGCGCACCGGTGATGCCACCCCCAACCACCAGCACGTCGCTGTGCAGGTCCATTTCCAGCGGTGGGAAGGCGTGGATCAGGCCGTTGCGCACCGCCCACCACGGGTAGCCACTCTTCAGGTCCATGCGCAGCTGCTCAGGCGGTCGGGTGGCCGGTATGCGGGGTCTGGATCAGTTCGGACAGATCGAAGCCCTGCAGGCGCGCGGCCGCCAGATAATGGTCCTGCACGGTGGCGTCCAGGCGCGGTTCGCGCGCCAGCAGCCACAGGTACTTGCGATCCGGACTGCCGACCAGCGCGACGCTGTAGTCCGGAGCGACCTGGATCACCCAGTAGTCGCCCTTGGCGAACGGCAGCCAGCGCAGGCCCTTGGGCAGGAAACTGACCTCCAGGCGCGCGCTGTCGTTGTCGACGGCACAGGCCTCGCCGGTGGCTTCCTCGACCTCGCCGTCCATGCGGCAGCGGTTGGTGACGCCGACGTTGCCGTTGTCGAGCAGGGTGTAGTGCGCCGACACGTCGGTGCAGCCCTCTGGCTCGTGGCGCATCGGCAGGCGTGCGATCTCGTACCAGGTGCCCAGGTAGCGGGGCAGCTTGAGGTCGGCAACGGTCTTCAGCGGCGGGTGCTCGGTCATCGGCGGTCGTGGCAGGGGTGGGCCTCCACGATGCCGATGGCCTTGCCATGGGCGGGTGAAGCCGGGGCGATGGCCGTGTCCAGAACGTTCCGTCGCCGCTGCGGCGTGCCCGTTGTCACCGGTGCGGCGGTATCCTGCAGCCAGCGCCGTGTTTTCCTGATCCAACCGAAGTGGAGGTGCCGATGTACCAGGTGATCCTGTTGAAGAGTGAATCCGCGTTCGCACGCGAGCAGTGGCCGCAGGTCGACGACCTGGTGGACTACGAGGGCGTCAGTTACAGCCTGCGTGCCGGCCCGCGCCAGCCGTTGCCGACCGACCACGACTGGCACCCGGTGGCGGTGTATGCGCCCGATGAGATCACCGAGGAAGAGTTCCAGGACTGGTACGCGCTGCAGCAGCCCACGGTGGAAGAGCTGCGGTTGAAGTACTGATTTCGCCGGGGTGGCGTGCGGGCGCGCGGAAACGTGGGCTGGGTGAACTGACCGGGCGAATCGACGGGAAAACCGGCGGGACAAACCGGCGGGGAAAACCGACTGGGTAGAGTCGACTGTTAGTCGACTGCTCTTCGCTGGACGCTGTGCAAAGCCCGCGCTGCGCGCGATAGTGGACTGACAGTCGACTCTACCCAGTCGATTCGCCCGGCCACGATCACCCCGCCGCAATCGCCAGACCGTCATCGCCCAGTGGTGACCACCAGCGCCATCACCCCGCCGAAGCCCCATCCACGCGGGTGCAGTCCTCCGCGCCACGCATCCGGCCTTTACCGCCTGTGCCGTATAGTCGCGCGCAGGCGCGGTGGTCCGCGCGAAACGGTGTGGCTGGCGTGTCTTCTTTCCTGCGATCGATCCGTGCACGGGGGCCTTGGCTGGCCCTGCTGCTGTGCACTGCCTTCCTGCTGTCCGCACCGGTGCTGGCACAGGATGAGGACCCCACGCCGAAGCAGCAGCTGGCGGATATCGATGCGAAGCTGAAGGAAGTCGACCGCAAGCGTGGTGATGCCGCGGCCATCGAAACATTGGCCATGCTGTCCGAGGATGCTTCGAAGGCCCGGCGTGACGCCGAGGCGGTGGAGAAGTCGCTGCAGCCGCAGCTGGACCGCCTCGACGAACAGCTGGCGCAGCTGGGCACGCCCGCCGAGGGCGCCACCGAGCCGCCCGAACTGGCGGCGCAACGGCGCACCCTCAACAAGCAGCGCGATGGACTGGCCGCATCGGTGGCGCAGGCCAAGACCAGTGCGGTGCGTGCGCAGCAGCTGGCGACCGACATCGACCAGCAACGCGCCGCGCAACGTACCGAAGAGCTGGGGCAGAAGGTGGCCTCGCCGCTGTCGCCTGCGCTGTGGAGCAAGGTGGCCGAGCGCCTGCCGATCGATGTCGCGCGCGTCGCGCCGCTGGCCGAGCAGGGGCGTGACACGCTGGTCGCCGGCATCCGCGCCAATGGCTGGGGCACGCCGCTGCTCGGCCTGGTGGCCGCGCTGGTGATGATGTTCCCGCTGCGGCTGTGGTTGCGCCGCCTGGGGCGGCAGTTCGCCGCCTCCGACCGCGCGCCTGATGGCCGCCTGCGCCGGTCTGGGCTGGCCATGTGGCTGCTGCTGGTGGGCACGTTGCTGCCCGGCTATGCCGTAGTGGTGCTGATGGCGGCGCTGGATGCCGTTGATGCCATTGCGCCGCGCCTGCAGGTGGTGGCCGACGGGTTGGAAACCGCGACGTTCCGCGCCGCGTTCATCGCCGCACTCAGCGCCTGCCTGCTGGTGCCCAAGCGCCCGTCGTGGCGATTGTTGAACCTGGACGACACCGCCGCACTCAAGTTGCGCAAGTACGCCTGGGGCGCGGCGGCGCTGGCCTGGCTGAGCACGGTGCTGGTCGCCCTCGATCAGGCCACGCGCACCAGCGACGTCACCACGGTGGCGCTGGATGGACTGATTGCCCTGACCTACCTCGGCCTGATCATGGCCATGCTGGTGACCCTGGCGCGCCTGCACCGTCGGCAGACCGCCGAAGCCGAAGCCAAGCTGGAGGCGCAGGCCGATGGGGTCGGCGCAAGTACGCCGATTCGCCGCAGCAGCTGGCTGGTACTGGCCCGGGTAGCGGGCAACATCGCCGTGGTGGCAGCCATCATCGCCACGTTGCTGGGCTACCTGAATTTCGCCAAGTTCGTGAACCAGCAGTTGATTGGCGGCAGCATAGTGGTGCTGGCGGCGACCCTGCTGTTCAAGTTTTTCGATGACTTCAGCACGTGGATGCTCAATGCCGACAGCAAGGTCGGCCAGACCATCCTGCTCAGCACCGGCCTGAGCGTATCGCGCCTGGAGCAGGCCGGTGTGCTGCTGTCGGCGATGCTGCGCACGCTGGTCGTGCTGATCGCACTGCTGGCCCTGGTGGCGCCGTTCGGCAACATCGGTGCAGTGGTCGAACGCTTCTCCTCGCTGCTTACCACCGGCATCCCGTTGGGCGGTACCACGCTGAAGCCGATGCGGATCGTGCTGGCGGTGGCCGTGCTGCTGGCCGGCCTGGCGGTGACCCAGCTGGTGCAGCGCTGGTTGACCGACACCTACCTGCCGAAGACCGAGCTGGACCTGGGCGCGCGCAATTCGGTCAGTACCGTCGCCCGCTACCTGGGCATCATCATCGCGGTGATCTGGGCGCTGACGGCGATGGGCCTGGAACTGACCAAGCTCGCGCTGCTGGTCAGTGCATTGTCGGTCGGTATCGGCTTCGGCCTGCAGGTGATCACCCAGAACTTCGTGTCCGGCCTGATCCTGCTGGCCGAGCGCCCGGTGAAGATCGGCGACTGGGTGAAGCTGGGCGACCAGGAGGGTGACATCCGCCGCATCAGCCTGCGCTCGACCGAGATCCAGGTGGGTGACAAGTCGACCCTGATCGTGCCCAACTCCGAGCTGGTCACCAAGACCGTACGCAACATGACAATGGGCAACAACCAGGGCCGCATCCAGATCCAGTTCGCGGTGCCGCCCAGTACCGACGTCGGCAACCTGCGGCAGGCGCTGCTGGATGCGTATACCGCGCACACCAACGTGCTGAAGCAGCCGGCACCAGCGGTCTACATCGACAGCATTGCCGGTGGCCAGATCACCATCAACAGCTTCGCGTACGTGGCCAGCCCGCGGCAGGTCTATGCCACCCGCAGCGATCTGTACTTCAGCCTGCTGCAGATCCTGGCGGAGCGGAACATCCCGCTCTCGACCCCGACCGACATCCACATCACCCGCGATTCGCAGGAGTAGGGGTGTTCTGCAGGGCTGCGCCCTGCACCCGCCGAAGCAACGGCAACCGCGAGAGCAACAGCGTGCATTCCGTGGTTGGGCGGGGCGGTGCCGAAGTGCGGGGACGCCGCAAGTACGTCCCTGTAGGCTTGGCAGCCGCATCCATGCGGCTGACACCCCACACTCCGGCACCGCCCCGCCTTCGACAGATTTCCGCGATCTGTTGGAATTGCTTTTGGGATCAGATCCGTTTTCCGGAGGAAAACGGATCTGATCCCATTTTGATTTTCGATATCTGACAGATTGTGTCGACCAAGGTCGACACCTACCGACAGCCGCAGGAATCTGTCAGAGGTGGGGCGGTGTCGGAGTGCGGGGTGTCAGCCGCATGGATGCGGCTGCCAAGCCTCCAAGGACGGATTCACGGCGTCCCCGCACTCCGACACCGCCCCACCCAACCACGGAATGCACGCTGTTGCCGTTGCTGTTTCTCCGGCTTGTAGCGGGTGGCAGGGCGCAGCCCTGCAAAGAAACCCTACCCCCGCGGTCGGCTGCGCGAGGGCACCAGTGCGAACGTATCCACCGCCAACTTCTCGGCATGGTTCAACCACGCACGGATCTCCAGATCGTCCACTTCGTGGTCCAGCCCGAACGATACGTTGATCTTGCCGTTGGCATCGGGCTGCACCCACTGCTGGGCCAGCACCACCTTGCGCTGCGACGACACCGCCTCGATCCAGAAACCGCGATCCGGGCGCGTGCTCGCCACCAGCTGCAGCATGTACTGGCCGGCGCGGGTGCGGCGGCCCTTCTGCGTGATCATGTGCGCCTGGCGCACGCTCGGGCGCGGGCCCTGGAAGGCGTCCAGCGGCGCATCCACGGCAATGCCGCCACGCAGGTCGTTGTCGCGGTAGAGCTTGATGCCGTTGTCGCGGTTGACCAGCAGGGCGCACCAGTCGCCATCGGCCGAGCCGTCCTCGAACGCGGTACAGCGGTCGACATAGGCCAGGGTGTTGTCCGGGTCGGCATCATCGAACTGGCGCGAGGTGTTTTCCAGATACACCGACTTCAGACCCCAGTCCTTGTCGTACTCCAGCAGAACCGGTGGCTGCACATGCTGCAGACCGACCACCACCTGGTCGTCGCCGTCGATCTTCAGTTCGCGGGTCGGTTCACCCAGCCACAGCGAACGGGCGAAGGCCAGATACTGGGGGTAGTCGCGGCCACCGTCGCGGCGTGCGGCGACGCTGGCGCTCGGCGCGCGCTTGTCATCCAGCAGCGAACGGCCGAAGCCCATGGTCTGCAGGTTCGGGTCGAGCAGGCTGAGCAGGGTGGCGCCGGAATCCAGCGTTGAACCGTCTTCCACCGCCAGCTGGCGAGGGGCCACGCCGTCGCCGAGGAACAGCAGCAGGTTTTCGCGCTTCTGCTTGGCCAGCACATGGCTGAGGTCGTTGGGCATCGCCAGATGATCGGAAGCGATCACGATCAACGTGTCCTTGCCATACGGGCTGGCCTGGATGCGTTCGACCAGTTGCGAGATCAGTCGATCGGTGCACTTGAGTGCATTGAGCAGGCCGATGTTGCCGTACTGGCTCTGGTAGCGCTCGCCCTTGCACGACACTGGCAGGTGCCCGGCCGGGTGATGGGTATCCATGGTCAGCGTGGTCAGCATGAACGGCGAACCGGCGCGCGAAAGTTGTTCGAAGCGCTGGTAGGCGGTGTCCAGCAGCACATCGTCGTGCACGCCCCAGGCCGAGTAATGGATGCGGCCGATCTTCTTCTGCTGCTCGAACCAGGCCAGGTCATGCACTTCATCGAAACCGTGGCTGGCCAGGAACTGGCCCTTGCCGGCGAACTGGCCGTTGGCACCGCCCAGATAGTGGTTGGTGTAGCCCTGCTGCTTCAGGTAGTCGCCCAGGCACACTGCCTTGGGCAGGAAGCTGCCCATGCGGTCCATGCTGTTCTCGTCGCCCTGCGAGGTGGTCAGCGGCACGCCACACATCGACGACACCAGCCCGGCGATGGTCCAGCCGCTGCCTTCGGCCGAGGCCAGGCCACGCACGTCCAGCGACTGGCTGGCGAGGCGATTGAGATTGGGCATCAGGCCCGGGAACACGTCCTCGTCCAGATAGGTGCGTTCCAGGCTTTCGCCGTAGATCCAGACGATGTTGCGCGGGCGCTGCAGCGGCTGCGTCGGCACCTGGTATTCGGGTGCGATGCGGGCGAAGTCGACCGGGCGCAGCTGCTGGTACAGGCGCTGGCCGTCGCGGGCCAGCGGGCTGATCATGATCGTGGCCACCCACACCGCAGCGAAGCCCGCGAACCAGGCAGCGCCGTGGCCGGGCCGGCGCCAGCGCTTCACCCGCGTGGCGAACAGCGGCAGCAGCGAGACCAGCGCCAGCACGATGAAGCCGGCGATGTAGCCCTTGAAATCGGAGACACCGGCGCCTTCCATGTCGGCGCCCAGGTGGTACAGGGTGGCGGCATTGAGCCCATCACCGGACAGCTTGTCGATCAGCCACCATGCGCTGAGCGTGAGCAGCAGCAGGGAGAACGCACCGGCCTTCCACCACACCCACTTGTCGGACGCGAGGAACAACCAGCACAGCAGCAACAACGACAGCAGCAGTATCCAGAGCATAGGCAGCTTCGGCAGTGACGGGGTGGTGGTGATGGACGTCGTACCGACGCGTGTCCATCCGACCGGCGCTGCCGCAAGCACATGCATGTGACAGGCCGATGACCCGATAGTGCATGCACGAACCTGACTGAAATGTTTGTTGAAATGACGCGCGCGGGATCGCGCTCAGAAGGTAAAACGAGCGTGAAAGCCTGCGTTGGATTGCATTAAAAAACCGGATGAATACGGGATTTTTCGATGAGGCGCTAGCGATGTCCGCGTTCTTCGCGTGCCCGCGCGCGACGGTCGAACAGCAGTGCACTGGTCACGATGCCGAGGCCGAGCACCACGCCGATGAACAACAGAATCAGCGCAATCAGCGGGTAGCCGAACAGATGCCAGCCGGTGTCGATCTTCATCATCATTGCGGCGGCCATGATCAATGCCGCGCTGATGATGCCGGCCGCGACGCGGTTGGCGATCTTCTGCAGGTTCTCCATAAGCCGCGATTCCTCCAGCCCGGTCACCTTCATCTGCAGGCGGTTCTCGGCCAGCAACGCCATGATGTCCGACAGCTTGCGCGGCCCATCGCGCAACAGCTGCTGCAGCTCCATCGCCTCGCTGGCGATGTTGGCCGCAGACAGTGACTTCTTCAGGCGGGCGCGCATCACGTGCTGCAGCTGGCGCTCGACGATGCGGCGGGTATCCAGCTCGGGTGCCAGCAAGCGGCATACGGTTTCCAGGTTGAGCAGTGCCTTGCCCAGCAGGCTCAGTTCCGGCGGCGTGCGCAGCCCGCAGGCGGTGGCGATGCGCACCATGTCCAGCACGACGCGGCCTTCGGAGAACGTGCCGCTGGCGGCGTAACGCGCGATCAACTGGCCGGTCTCGCGCAGGTAACGTTCCTCGTCGAACGCCTCCAGCCGCGTGCTGATGCTGATCAGGTCGTCGGCCACTTCCTCGCCACGGCCATCGACGGCGGCGAACAGGATCTTCAACAGGCGCTCGCGCAGGCGCGGCGGCATGTGCGCGACCATGCCCAGGTCGAAGATCGCCAGACGGCCATCGGGCATCACCCGCAGGTTGCCCGGATGGGGGTCGGCATGGATCTCGCCATGCACGAAGATCTGGTCCAGGTAGCCGCGGATCAGCGCGGCCGCCAGTGGATCCATCGATTGCTCGGTGCGGCGCACATCGGGAATCGCATCCACGCGCACGCCGGTGGCCAGTTCCATGGTCAGCACGCGCTGGCTGCTGTAATCCCACAGCGGCTGCGGAATCCACAGGCGGCGGAACGGCTTGAGGTGGCGGCCGAAGCGGGCCAGGTTCTCGGCCTCGGCGTGGTAGTCCAGCTCCTGCATCAGGGTCTTGGCGAACTCGTTGAGCCAGTCGCGCAGGCGCACGCGGCGGCCGACCTGGGTCAGGTGGTCGGCGGCCAGCGCGAAGCTGCGCAACGCCTCCAGGTCCGAGCGCAGCTGCGCAGCCACTTCAGGCTTCTGCACCTTCACCGCCACCTGGCGGCCATCGTGCAGCACCGCGCGATGCACCTGCGCGATCGAGGCGCAGCCCAGGGGTTCAGGGTCGAACGAGGCAAACAGCTTGTTCACCGGTGCGCCCAGCTCCTGCTCGACGATCGCGTGGATGCGTTCAACCGGGATCTCGGCCACTTTCTCCTGCATGCGTTCCAGTGCGGTGGCGAACTCCACCGGCACCATGTCCGGGCGCGTGGACAGCATCTGGCCCAGCTTGACGAAGGTGGGCCCCAGCGCTTCCAGGTCGCTGACGAACTGCTCCGGGTTGCCGTCTGCGGGAACGTCGGCCGGATTGCCCGCGGCATCCAGGTTCATGCCCGAGAACACGCCTGAATGGCGATAGCGCATCAGCAGGCGCAGGATCTGGCTGCGCCGGTTCATGCCTTTGACCAGCGGAGGATTGCCATTGGCGGTGGACGGGTTGCTCAAGCGGAACTCCCATGCGGCAAAGACGGTCGTGCCGGCCGTTGGCCGGCAGTGTCCGGGTTCCGCAGTGTCGCCGGGGGGCGGTAGGCACGCAGTGAATCCACCCGCTTCCGCAGGTACCCCGGTATCGGTCAGAATCCGCCCATTCCCTCTTTGGATGTGCCATGGCCGGTGCCAGCCTGTTCGCCCTGCTCGACGATATCGCCTCCCTGCTCGACGATGTCTCGGTCCTGACCAAGGTCGCGGCGAAGAAGACCGCTGGTGTACTCGGCGACGATCTGGCGCTGAACGCGCAGCAGGTCACCGGGGTCAACGCCAACCGCGAACTGCCGGTGGTGTGGGCGGTGGCCAAGGGCTCGCTGGTCAACAAGGTGATCCTGGTGCCGGCGGCACTGGCGATCAGCGCGCTGGAGGCCTGGCTGCACAGCCGCGGCTGGAACGTGCCGCTGATCGTGCCGCTGATGATGATCGGCGGTGCCTTCCTGTGCTTCGAGGGTGTGGAGAAGCTGGCGCACCGCTACCTGCATTCCTCCGACGACGATGCCGAGCGCCAGGCCGAGCGTCGCAAGGCGCTGGCCGATGCGCAGGTGGACATGGTCGCGTGGGAGAAGGACAAGGTGAAGGGCGCGATCCGCACCGACTTCATCCTCTCGGCCGAGATCATCGTGCTGACCCTGGGCGTGGTCGCCACCGCACCGTTCACCAACCAGCTGATCACCCTGGCCGTGGTTGCGCTGGCGATGACGGTGTTCGTCTACGGGCTGGTCGCGGGCATCGTGAAGCTTGATGACGTGGGCCTGTACCTCTCGCGCAAGGGCGGGGCTGTGGCGGCCTTTGGTCGCGGCCTGGTGGCCTCGGCGCCGTGGCTGATGAAGTTCCTGTCGGTGGCCGGCACCATCGCCATGTTCCTGGTGGGCGGCGGCATCCTGGTGCACAACGTGCCGGCGCTGCACCATGCGGTGCAGGCATTGGGCGGCGAAGGGCAGTGGGGCTGGCTGATCAGTGCTGCGGCCAACATGGTGGTCGGCATCATCGTCGGCGCCATCGTGCTGGCGGCGGTGACCGGGTTCCAGACGCTGCGCGGGAAGTAATCTGTAGAACCGAGCCCACGCTCGGCTGTTCTACGGCGCTGGACGCCGCCGCCCGAGCATGGGCTCGGGCGCTACAGCGTCCGCATGCTGGATCATCACCCCGCCTGTACCCGGTTCTTGCCCTGCCGCTTGGCGGCATACAGCGCGTCATCGGCGCGGCGCAACAGGGTCTCGGTATCGTCGCCGGGCTGCCATTGCGCCAGCCCGGCGCTGAAATGCACCGGCACGCGCTGGTCCTGCACGGTCAGCACGCGATGTGCCAGCGAACGCTGCAGGCGCTGCACGGTGGCCATGCTGTCGGCGCCCTGGGTTTCCGGCAGTACCAGTACGAACTCATCGCCGCCCAGCCGCGCGATGCCGTCGGTGGCGCGCAGCAGCAGCTTGCACACGGACACCAGGTGCTGCAGCAGCGCATCGCCACCCGCGTGCCCGTGCGCGTCGTTGGTCTGGTGGAAATCATCCAGGTCGATCACCGCCACGCCCAGTGGTGAGTTGTTGCGCGCGGCGCGCGCCAGCTCGCGCTGCAGCAGTTCGTCCAGGCCGCGACGGTTCAGCGCCTGGGTCAGCGGATCAATGCGTGCCAGGTCTCCGGCGGCACGCAGCTCCTGCTCAAGCTCGGCGATGCGTTGCTCTGCACGTTCCACTTCCTGCCGCGCATTGGCCAGGTGATCGCGCGCCTGTGCGGCCTGCTGCTGCACCTTGCCGGTGTCGCGCATCACGTCCTGCAGCAGCTGGTTGAGGTCGGCGATGCTGCGCGCCTCGCGCAGCTGCAGCGCGTAACTGCCGATGCGATCGTGATATTCACCGGTGCTGGTGGCCATGCCATCCATGCGCTCGATGAACTCGCCCATCAACCCGCGCATCGCGGCCTTCGAATCGTCGATGCCCTGGCGCAGCAGGCCCTGCTTGTAGATCACTTCGCGCAACTCGGCGCGGGTGCGTTCGACCGCTTCGGCTTCCAGCGGACCATCCAGCAGCTGACGCACCGCGGCGATCTGGCCCTGCAGCCAGCTGCGGTCGTCCAGCAGCTCGCTCACGTTCTCCAGCAACAGCGCGAACAGCTCCAGCAGCAGCGCCTGCTGCTCCTGCCAGCTTTCGGCGCGCACGCCAACCTGGTAGCCGAGCTCGCGCACGCCCTGTTCGATGGGTTCCAGTGCCGTGCCCGGCTGCCACTGGCGCAGGCGCGTGGCCAGCGCCTGCGCCTGCTCGCGCAGGTCCGGGTCGTGCTGCAGCAGGGCCACCACCGCGCCGCCCAGCAGCAGCCGCAGCTGCTCGGACAGGCGCAGGCTTTCCGGCTGCCCGTCCGGCGAATGCTGCTCGATGGTGCGGATGTACTTGTCGATCAGCTGCCGCATCGCGCGGCCGTAACGTGGCCAATCGGCGCTGGCCTGCGCCGACTGCAGGCGGTCGCCCATGTCGCCCAGCTCGCCGGGCAGGGTGGCCATGCCGTTGGCGAACGCCGCCAGCAGCGGTTCCGGCGCGTCGGCACCGGCGAACAGCTGCTGCAGGGCCACGCCACCGCCGCCCTGCAGCACCACGCGGTCGCCCAGGCCATCGTCCACCACCGCGCGCACGCGTGCCGGCGGCCCAAGGGCAGTACCGGGGGCAGGGCGGTGGTCGGGCTGGTCCGTCATGGAGCGAATCCTGGGGCTGGCAGGGGGCAGGTTCCAGCATATCGGCGCGGCTGCCGATGGCTTGAACGGCTACGATGGGCGACAGGATGCCGCAGTGGAGGTGGTGATGCGCGTGATGTTGCTGGGGGCGACCGGCCTGGTCGGTGGGCTGACCCTTCCCAGGCTGCTGGACGACCCACGCTGCAGCGCCGTGGTGGCGCCCACCCGCCGCCCGCTGGGGTTGACCCGCGGGAAGCTGGAGAACCCGGTGCTGGCCTTCGATGCGTTGCCCACCTCGCCCGAATGGGCGCGCGTGGACGCGGTCATCTGCGCGCTGGGCAGCACCATTGCCCAGGCCGGCAGCCGCGAGGCCTTCCATCGCATTGATCATGACTACCCACTTGCGTTCGCCCGCCTGGCACAGGCGCAGGGTGCGCAGGCCTATGTGCTGAATTCCGCCGCCGGTGCCAACCCGCAGTCGTCGATCTTCTACAGCCGCGTGAAGGGGGAGCTGGAGCGTGACCTGCGCGCGCTGGGCTTCAACTCGTTGACCCTGGTCCGCCCAGGGCTGATCGGTGGGGAGCGCAGCGAGGTGCGCCGCGGTGAGCGCCTCGCGTTGAAGGTGCTGGGCGCGCTGGGGCCGGTATTGCCGCGGGCGTGGCGGATCAATCCGGCCAGCGAAATTGCCAAGGCGCTGGTCGAGGCCGCGTTGGCCCCGCAGCCGGGCGAGCACGTGGTGGCATCGAGCGCGCTGGTCGGCTGATGTCGCGTGCGCTGCGCCTGACCCAGTTGCTGCAGCTGCTGCGCCGTCATCGACGTCCGGTGGCCGGGCAGGCGCTGGCCGACGCGCTGGGCATCAGCCTGCGCACGCTGTACCGCGATATCGAGACCCTGCGCGAGCAGGGCGCTGACCTGCGTGGCGAGGCCGGCGTCGGCTACCAGTTGGCGCCGAGCGATACCTTGCCTCCCATGACCCTGCCACCGGCCGAGATCGATGCGCTGGTGCTGGGCCTGCGCTGGGTCGCCGCCCGCACCGAACCGGCGCTGGCCGAGGCCGCACGCGACGCCCTGGCGCGTATCGCGCATGTGTTGCCTGCAGCACGGCGCGAAGCGCTGCGTGACAGCGGCCTGCGCGTGGGTCCCTCGCGTGCGGCAGCCAAGGTGCCGGCTGCGCGTCTGCAGGCCGTGCGTGAAGCTGTGGGTTCGCAGCAGCGCTTGAAGTTCGCTTACGAGGACGCGCACGGCCAGCGCAGCGAGCGCATCGTCTGGCCGTTCGCGCTGGGTTACTTCGATGAAGTACCGATGCTGGCGGCGTGGTGCGAAAGCCGCGGGGACTTCCGGCATTTCAGGCTGGACCGCATCCGTCAGGTGCGCGTGCTGGAGGATCGCTATCGGGTGCCACGCGCCACCCTGCTGCGACGCTGGCAGAAAGCGCAGGGCATCGCGCCGGACTGGTTGGATCGCTCATGACCACAGCAACAGCGGGACGCGGGCGCGGGTAGAGTCGACTGTTAGTCGACTATCGCGCGCAGCGCGGGGTTTCAAGCAGGCTGAAGGAAGAGCAGTCGACTGACAGTCGACTCTACCGACAGTCGACTATCGCGCGCAGCGCGGGGTTTCAAGCAGGCTGAAGGAAGAGCAGTCGACTGACAGTCGACTCTACCGACAGTCGACTCTACTGACAGAATCTGTCAGCAGGCCCGTACCACCATGAAGGCTCCCAACAACGGAGCCTCCCCATGTTCACGCCCAGCACCCTGCTGCAGTACGTGCGCGACATCGCCACCAGCGCCACTTTCTACAGCGGCATCCTCGGCAAGCCGCCGGTCGAACAGTCGCCCGGGTTTGCGCTGTTTCTGCTCGGCGATGGCGCCGCACTGGGCCTGTGGCAGCGCGACGATGTGCAACCGCCGGTGTCCGCGCAGGCCGGCGCCGCGGAACTGGCGATGGTGGTCGCCAACCCCGACGTTGTGCAGCAGACGCACGATGCGTGGCGCGCGCTCGGTGTGCACATCCTGCAGGCACCGGTGACGCTGGAATTCGGCCATACTTTCGTCGGCGCCGATCCTGATGGGCACCGCCTGCGTGTCTACAGCCGCGCCGAGGGTATGGTCGCTCGCGATTGATCGCGGGCATTTTGTGGATCCACGCGATGCGTGGATGCGGGCACAAGAAAACGCCGGGCAGTGCCCGGCGTTTCTCCAATTCATGTGCCAACCAAGGTTGGCACCCACCGATCAGCTGGATCAGCTGGCCAGCGCCAGGTCGTCCATCATCGCGCGCAGGAAGCGGGCGGCTTCACCACCCGTAGCCGCGCGGTGGTCGAAGGTGACCGACAGCGGGATTACCTTGTGCGCTTCCACGCCGCCCATCACCGGGGTCATCTGGTGGCGGGCACGGCCGGCACCGACGATGGCCACGCACGGCGGCACCACGACCGGGGTCGCGTAGCGGCCGGCGAACATGCCGAAGTTGGACAGCGAGATGGTGTAGCCGCTCAGTTCCGAGGCGGCGATCGAACGCGATTCCACCTGCTCGCGCAGGCGATTGACGCCTTCGCGGATGCCGCGTGCATCGAGCATGTCGGCATTGCGCAGGGCCGGCACGAACAGGCCGTCGTCGGTGTCCACGGCGATGCCGATGTCCACCTGGGCGTGCAGGGTGCGGGTCAGCGCTTCACCGTCGAACCAGGCGTTCATGGCCGGCACCTTCTGTGCGGCAACGACGATGGCGCGAACCAGGCGGGCGGTGACGTCGTTGCCCGGCAGCCAGGCGTGGATGTCGGCGTCATCGTTCAGCGTGGTCGGCACGACCTTGCTGTGCGCGTCGGCCATGACGCGCGCCATGTTGCGGCGCACGCCCTTCAGCGGTTCCGGCTGACCCTTGGCGACCACGCCCGGCGGCTGGGTGCGCATCGGCTTGCCGGCGGCGGACAGCGGGGTGCGCGCTTCGCTCTGCACCGGGGCAGACACCTGCGCCGGGGCTGGCGCGGCATAGGCGGCAGCAGCGACCGGTGCCGGAGCAGCGCCGAGCTTGGCACTGCCGTTGGCGGCGGCCTGCTTGACGTCGGCCATGGTCACGGCGCCATCGGTGCCGGTGGCCGGCACGCGGCTCAGGTCCACGCCCAGCTTGCGCGCCATCGCACGCACGGCCGGCACGGCCTTGACGCCACCGACGGCCAGCGCCTGCTCGGCGTGCACGGCATTGGAGCTCTGCATCGCGCCGACCACGGTACCCGCGTCATCGCGCTCGGCTGCGGCGGGCTTGGCTTCTTCCGCAGCGACCGGCGCGGCCGGCAGCGGCGGCGGGGTCGGTGCGGCAGCCGGCGCCGCCGGTGCGGCGTGGCCGTGGCTGTGGCCGGTGTCCTGGCCATCGGCGCGCTGCGGCAGGTTCGGGTCCAGTTCGAAGCTGGCCAGCACCGAGCCGGTCGGGATGATGTCGCCGGCGCCGCCGGACAGCTTCAGCACCTTGCCGGAGAACGGCGAGGGCACTTCCACCACGGCCTTGGCGGTCTCCATCGAGACCAGCGGCTCGTCCAGCTTGATCACATCGCCTTCCTTGACGAACCACTCGACGATGGTCGCGTCCGGCAGGCCTTCGCCCAGGTCGGGCAGGTTGAAGTTCTTGGTCTGGCTCATTTGCAGTTCTCTTCCAGCAGTTCCAGTTCGCGGGCCGGCAGCCAGCCCGTCGCGCCATTGGCGCGCTCGGACCACCACCACCCACCGTGTTCGTGATGAAGCTTCACCATCTCGCCACTTTCCACATCCAGCTCGCGGGCATCGTAGTCGCACAGGGCTTCGGCGCGACCCTCGTCCAGCAGCTGCAACCAGGCGATGGGCGCCCATCCAGCGCGCCCATCGTTGGTGCGTACCCAGGCAAACGCCGGCCATTCCTCGTCACGGACACCTACTTCGACGATCTGGCCGGTGTGGAACCGGAGCGGGTTGGGATACTGGCTGCGGTAAGCCCCCAGAAGGCGGGCCCGCATGTCAGCCGGCCGCCACCGCGCGCTTGGCCGCCGCCACGATCCGCTCAACGCTCGGCAGGTACTTCATTTCCAGGCGGAACAGCGGAATGTGGGTGTCGTAGCCAGTAACGCGTTCGACGGGCGCCAGCAGGTCGTAGATCGATTCCTCGGCCAGGCGCGCGGCGATCTCGGCGCCGAAGCCCGCGGTCTTCGGGGCCTCCTGCACGATCACGCAGCGGCCGGTTTTGGCCACCGATTCGGCGATGGTGGCGAAGTCCAGCGGGCGCAGCGTGGCCACGTCGATGACTTCGGCACTGATGCCTTCCCCGGCCAGCTTGTCGGCCGCTTCCAGCGCTTCCTTCACCTGTGCGCCCCAGGTCACCAGGGTCACGTCGGTGCCGTCGCGCAGCACGAAGCAGACGTCCAGCGGCAAGGCTTCGCCGTCGTTGACGACTACTTCCTTGTACTGGCGATAGATGCGCTTGGGCTCCATGTAGATCACCGGATCCGGTTCGCGGATCGCAGCCAGCAGCAGGCCGTACGCACGCTGCGGCGAGGACGGCAGCACCACGCGCAGGCCCGGCACGTTGGTGAAGATCGCCTCGTTGGCTTCGCTGTGGTGTTCCGGCGCGCGGATGCCACCGCCCCACGGCACGCGCAGCACCATCGGGCAGTGCAGGCGGCCACGCGTGCGGTAGCGCAGGCGTGCGGCGTGGCAGACGATATGGTCGACCATCGGGTACATGAAGCCGTCGAACTGGGCTTCGGCCACCGGCTTCATGCCCTGCGCGGCCAGGCCAATGGTCAGGCCGGCGATGGTGGTTTCATCCAGCGGGGTGTCGAGGATGCGTTCGGAGCCAAAGCGCTGCTGCAGGCCGGCGGTGGCGCGGAACACGCCACCGTTGACGCCCACGTCCTCGCCCAGCACCAGCACCGACGGGTCGTGCTCCAGCTCCCAGGCCAGCGCCTGTGTGATGGCTTCGATGAGGGTGATCGGCGTGGTGGTCATGCTCTCTTCTCCGCGCGCGACAGCAGCGCTGTCGGCGGCGTTGGTGTGCGCGCCGGGCGCGCCGTTCTTGATCTCATCCATGGCGCTTCTCCAGGGCGATCGCCTGGGCGCGCTGGGCCAGCAGGTCCGGCGGCGGATCGGCATACAGGAAGTCGAACATCGCCTCGACCGGCTGCACCGGCGTGTTGAGGTACAGGTTCACTTCTTCGTCCACGCGCGTGCCGCACTCGGCGATCCAGGCGGTTTCTTCTTCTTCGCTCCACACGCCGGCGGCGGTCAGGTACTTGCGCAGGCGCAGCATCGGCTCGCGCTGCCAGGCATCCTTCACTTCGGCGTCGTCGCGGTAGCGGCGCGCGTCATCGGCGGTGGTGTGGTCGGACAGGCGGTAGGTCATCAGTTCCAGCACGGTGCCACCGTCGCCGGCCAGCGCACGTTCGCGCGCCTGCTCCATCGCCGCCAGCACCGCGATGAGGTCGTTGCCGTCCACCTGCAGGCAGTGCAGGCCGCCGGCCAGGCCCTTCTGCGCCAGCGTCTCGGCGCCGGTCTGGGCCGAACGCGGGACCGAGATGGCCCAGCCGTTGTTGACGATGCACAGGATCAGCGGGAGCTTGTAGGCGCCGGCCGAGTTCAGTGCAGCGTAGAAGTCGGTCTTGGAGCTGCCGCCGTCGCCGCACACGGCCACGGCGATCTGCGGTTCCTTGTTGAGCTTGAACTTCAGCGCGGCACCTGCGGCATGCAGGCACTGGGTGGAGATCGGCACGCAGAACGGGAAGTCCTTGGCTGCGTCGCCGCCGTAGTCGTTGCCGCGCTCGTCGCCGCCCCAGTACATCAGCACGTCGTGCGGACGCACGCCACGCATGAACATCGCGCCATACTCGCGGTACGACGGGGCGAACACGTCGTCCTTCTGCATTGCGGCACCGATGCCCACGTGCGCGGCTTCATGGCCCAGGCAGGCGGCATAGGTGCCGAGCTTGCCGGTGCGCTGCAGCGCGATGGATTTGCTGTCGAACGTGCGTACGTACAGCATCTGCTTGAACAGCGGTACCAGGACCTTGGGGTCGCGCAGCGACGCGGGCAGGTCATCGCGGACGAGCTTGCCGTCCGCGTCCAGGTACTGCAGGTATTCGATCTTGAATTCAGCGGCAACCGTCATTGCGTACTGCACCTTCGACAGAGAAGTTACAAATGATATGAATCCCCATGTTAAGGAACGCGTACGGAATAGCCTTCCTGCGCCGCAACACGGCGATTCCCCGTTTTACCCCTGCCGGCGGGTGGGGGGCCAATAACAACAACGTATTCAGTCGTTGCTGCAAAGCATCAGAATACGCCTCTGGCTGACCGCCAGTACAACGGCATGGGCGGTTCCACGCGCAGGCCCGGCATCGGCCGATGCTCCACGGCCAACCGGACGCCCCGGTATGGACGTGGCGGCTGCCAGCATGGCGGCAACGCGCTACCCTTGCCGCCCCCGATCTGGCCGCACCCATGTCCGTCGACAACAACCAACGCGATCTCGAAGCCGGCATCCACACCGACCTGCAGGGGCGCCTGACCTACGGCGGCTACCTGCGGCTGGACCAGCTGCTCAGCGCGCAGCAGCCGCTGTCCAACCCGCCGCACCACGACGAGATGCTCTTCATCATCCAGCACCAGACCTCGGAGCTGTGGCTGAAGCTGCTGGGCCACGAACTGCGGGCCGCGATCGGTTTCCTGCAGCGCGATGAAGTCTGGCAGTGCCGCAAGGTGCTGGCGCGCAGCAAGCAGGTGCTGCGCCAGCTGACCGAGCAGTGGTCGGTGCTGGAAACGCTGACCCCGTCCGAGTACATGGGCTTCCGCGACGTACTGGGTCCTTCGTCGGGCTTCCAGTCGCTGCAGTACCGCTACATCGAGTTCCTGCTGGGCAACAAGAACGCGCAGATGCTGCAGGTGTTCGAGCACGACGCGGTGGGCCAGGCGCAGCTGCGCACCGTGCTGGAAGCGCCCAGCCTGTACGAGGAATTCCTGAAGTACCTGGCCCGCTTCGGCCACGCCGTACCGGCCGTGTATGAAAACCACGACTGGACCCAGCCGCATGTAGCCGACGACGCACTGCAGCCGGTCTTCGAGCGCATCTACCAGGACACCGACCGCTACTGGCGCGAGTACGCGCTGTGCGAGGACCTGGTGGACCTGGAGACCGCCTTCCAGCTCTGGCGCTTCCGCCACATGCGCACGGTGATGCGGGTGATCGGCTTCAAACGCGGCACCGGCGGCTCGTCCGGGGTCGGCTTCCTGGCCAAGGCGCTGGAACTGACCTTCTTCCCCGAGCTGTTCCAGGTGCGCACCAGCCTGCAGGCCGGACCCCCGCCAGCACAGGGCTGATCCGTATTCAGCTTGGATCCCGACCCTTGGCTGGATCGTTTCAGATGCAAGTTCAGCGAGCAGGCCGGCACCTGCCTCAAACGGCGTGTATTTGACGTGAACGCCAGAAGTCGGTGATCCTCGCGCGTTGCTCCAACTGCACAGCGGACGTGCTCGTCATCCACCGAACCAGGAAACCCGCATGAGCGTAAACGCCACTGCGAACACCCCAGAGCCGGCCCTGCCGGACTTCAAGACCACGCTGGGCCATCCGCGCCCGCTGTGGATGCTGTTCATGACCGAGTTCTGGGAACGCTTTGCGTTCTATGGCATCCGCTGGGCCTTGGTGCTGTACATCGTCGCCCAGTTCTACAACGGCAGCGCTGCCGGTGAAGGCGACGCCAGCCGCATCTATGGCGCCTACCTGGCCCTGGTGTACGCCGCGGCGATCTTCGGTGGCTACGTGGCCGACCGGGTGCTGGGCTACCAGCGCTCGATCCTGACCGGCGCGATCATCATGGCCGCCGGCCTGTTCATGATCTCGCTGCCGCAGGAGCACATCTTCAAGCTTGGCCTGGCCACGATCATCGTCGGCAACGGCCTGTTCAAGCCGAACATCTCGACCATGGTCGGCAAGCTGTACGGCCTGAAGGACGAGCGCCGCGACTCGGGCTTCACCATCTTCTACATGGGCATCAACATCGGCGCGATGATCGCCCCGGTGCTGACCGAGTACCTGGCCCGCAAGGTCTTCGGTACCTCGGAAATGCCGTCGTACAAGGTCGTGTTCATCGCCTCGGGCGTGGGCATGCTGATCTCGCTGGTGTGGTTCTACATCGGCCGTGCCGGCCTGAAGGGCATCGGCGCACCGCCGGCCGGCGCTGAAGGTTTCGGCCGCATCATCATGGTGCTGATCGGTGCCGTGGTCGCCATTCCGATCGCCTACTTCCTGCTGGCCACCGGTGCCACCGCGCTGGCCTGGATCCTGGGCGCGATGTTCACCGCGCTGGCCGTGGTGCTGCTGGTGGAGGGCATCCGCGAGGGCAAGGTGCAGCGCGACCGCGTGATCGCCATGCTGATCATCTTCGCCTTCAACGTGATGTTCTGGATGTTCTTCGAACAGGCCGGCAGCTCGTTCACCTTCCTGGCCGAGAACATCGTCAACCGCCAGTTCGGTGACTGGACCTTCCCTACCGCGTGGTTCCAGTCGGTCAACTCGGTGGCGATCATCACCCTGGCGCCGATCATCGCCTGGATCTGGGTGGCCATGGGCCGTGCCAATCCATCCATCCCGCGCAAGTTCGGCCTGGGCCTGCTGTTCAATGGCGCCGCCTTCGCGCTGCTGATGTTCGCCCTGTCGCAGATGGTGGTGGACGGCAAGATCCCGTTCTGGACCCTGTTCATGGTCTACGTCATCCAGTCGATCGGTGAGCTGTGCCTGTCGCCGATCGGCCTGTCGATGGTGACCAAGCTGGCCCCGGTGCGCCTGGTCGGCTTCGGCATGGGCGGCTGGTTCCTGTCCACCGGCATCGGCAACAACCTGTCGGGCATCTTCGCCGGCGTGGTCAGTGGTGAAGGCGGCATGACGGTCGAGTCGGCCCTGAAGGGGTATACCTTCGGGTTCTGGGCCCTGATCGGCTCCGGCGTGGTGCTGTTCCTGATCGCCCCGCTGATCAACAAGCTGATGCACGGCGTCAAGTAACGATGAGAGGGTAGAAGGCATGCGCATGAAGCTCGGTGGAGCAGTGGTGGTGGTCTGTGCGGCGCTGATCGGCGCCTGTTCCCAACCGCAACCGCCTGCCGCCGCCGAGCCCACGCAGCCCCTGGATACCCGACCCACCGAGCCACCGGTCGCTGACCCCAGCGAGCCGGTGGCCTCGGGCAACACGCCGGTGGCGGCGGATATCGCCGCCATCGCCGGGCTCGGCGCGCAGTTCGACCCGGCCCGCGACCCCGCCGATGATCTGGCCACCGCCAAGGTGGAAGCCCAGCGCGGCAGGAAGCGCATCCTGCTGGAGGTCGGCAACGCCGCCTGCGACCGCTGCCATGCGCTGGATGAGATTGTGGAAGGCAACGGCGACCTGCGCCGCTTCCGCGATGCCCACTTTGTGTGGGTGAAGGTCAACGCCAGCGACGAGCAGCCCAACACGGCCTTCTTCGCCCAGTTCCCCGAGATGGAGCGCGACTATCCGCGCCTGCTGGTGCTCGATGCCGATGGAAGCCTGCTGGTGTCGCAGGCCACCGGTGAGCTGCGCCGGGGCGAGGCGTTCCAGCCTGCGCGGGTGAGCGCCTTCCTGAAGCAATGGGCACCTGACCGGTAGTGCCGGCCGATGGCCGGCAGGGTGGGTCGGGACTGATGCCGGGTCGCATCCACGCATGGCGTGGCTCTACTGTGGGTGCGGTCACATTCCCGGAAGCGGCATCTCAATTTCGCTACGCGCTCGCCGCTACCGGCAAGGACCTCAGTCGACATCCCGTCGATGCACCCTACCGGAACGCCCATGCACAGCGACCACGCCGAACGATTGCCCGAACCCGCCAGCGACCTGGCCGAGGGCGGAGCAGGCGAGGGCGTGACCCTGCCGCCGCAGGAAGCGCTGCTGGATGACGCCGGTACCGGCGAGGACGCTGTTGAACTGGCACCGCCCCGCCACCGCCTGCCGCAGATCGCGTTGCCCGACAACGTGGTGCTGAAGGGCGCGGTACAGAAGCTGGTCGAGCAGAAGTCCCGGCTCGACGCATTGGCCGCCGACGGCCAGCTGGCCGGGCTGTTGCCGCCGGAATGGCAGGGCCCCGGCGTGCGTGCAATCGAGCTGTCCACCTTCATCCAGGGGGTGCTGCCGTTCCTGCAGCCGGGCGAGCGTGGTGAGACCGCTCCCGCGCGCCTGCCGGTGCGCCATGTGCTGGGCGACGACAGCCGTTGGGGCCTGGACGATGTGTCCGAACCGAAATCGCTGGCCTGGTACCTGGCCAGTGACGAACGCGCCACCGCTGGCAGCAAGGACGTGGCGGAAGCCTACCTGGTGGGCGCGCTTGGCCTGGCCTGGATGCAGGAAGGGCGCAGCCGCCCCGGCTTCCTGCGCGCGATGGGCCAGGACAGCCTGGCGGCGCGGGTGACCATGCTGGGCTATCCGCCGGCCAACGAACTGGCGCTGTACAGCGTTACCGCACATGGCCAGCAACAGATCTGGTGCGTGCATGGCCGCCGCCGCATGCGCCCGCTGGTGGCGCCCTGGCTGAGCGTGCCGCTGCTGACCGCCTACGGCGTGCCGGCACCGGTGGCGTGGCCGTCCAGCTTCCCCCCGGTGGACGCCGTGGCCGAACTGCTGGCCACCGCACGCCTGGGGCGCGCGCTGCCCGAAGTGGATCTGGCCAAGGCGGTGGCAAAGATTGCCGAGGATGCCGCGTCGCAGGCGTGGCAACCGGTCAGCCTGCTGCAGCTCAACACCTGGTCGCCGCGCTGGCACTTCTTCCTGGGCACCTTCGTCGGCCTGCCGTCGCTGTTGCTGGTGGCTGCGGCGCTGGCGTTGCCGGGGGCGGTCGAAGCGGCCACGGTTGCCGCCTCGCTCGGCTTCGCCGGTGGCGCCATCGCGGCGCTGGCCGTGCCGTGGATCCACGCGCGCCGCAAGCATCTGAGCTGACCCCGCGCACGCCGGGGTCGGATCCCTTTCCGCAGGAAAGGGCTCTGACCCCACCGAAGCCACACCGGCGCGTCGCCATCCACGCATGGCGTGGATCTACCAATCGCCGCGCTCGGCATGGTTACGCCCCTTCGCCCATCCGTTCCAGGCCATCGCCGGCCAGGCGCAGGATCAGCTTTTCCAGCAGCTGCTCCTCCTCCTCGCTCAGCACCGACATCAGCTTGCGGGTGATCTCGATCACCATCGGGGCGATGGTCTCGTACACCTCGAAGCCAGCCGCCGACAGCGCCAGCACCGAGCGGCGGCGGTCGTCGCCGTGGGTCTCGCGCTTGATGAAGCCGCGTTCCAGCAGGCGGGCCACGGCGCGGCTTACCGCCACCTTGTCCATCGCCGTGCGGTCGGAGACCTCGCTGGCCGAGGAGCCCGGATACAGCGCCAGGATGGTGATGACCCGCCATTCGGGAATCGCCAGACCGTAACGATCGCCGTATAGCTTGGCGATGTTGCCGCTGACCCGATTGGACAGCACGCTCAGCCGGTACGGCAGGAACTGTTCCAGGTCGAGCAGGACGTGCGAGGCACGCAGGCGGGTCGAGGCGGGATCGGGGCTCATGTTGCGGTGCACCTTGCTGGTGGTTTCAAGTGTAACTATAAGGGGTAGGTCCAGACCCTGCATTCTCGCCGGGTCCCTACCTGCCCGCACCTGGTTTGTACCGATGCGGTACCGATTCGGAGCCACGCCATGAATACCGCAGTCCCGACCGCCTCGCACCCCAACCCCGGCATGCAGGTCACCACCTTCGAGAACCCGATGGGCATCGACGGCTTCGAGTTCGTCGAATTCGCCGCCCCGGCCGGTCGTGGCCGGGAACTGCACGAGTACTTCCGGAAGATGGGCTTCAGCGCGGTGCTCAAGCACAAGCAGCGTCCGATTACCGTCTATCGCCAGGGCGACGTCAACTTCCTGGTCAATGAAGACCCGGATTCCTTCGCCGCCGACTTCGCCGAGAAGCACGGTCCGTGCGCCTGCGGCTTCGCCATCCGCTTCAAGAAGCCGGGCCAGGAGGTCTATCAGACCGCGCTGGGCAACGGCGCCGAAGCCATCGCCTTCAAGCCGGACAGCAAAGCGGTCAGCGCGCCGGTCATCAAGGGCATCGGCGACTGCATGCTGTACCTGGTCGACCGCTATGGCAGCGCTGGCAGCATCTACGACGGCGACTACGAGCCGATCGCCGGTGCCGACCTGCACCCGGTGGGCTTCGGCCTGACCTTCATCGACCATCTGACCCACAACCTGTACTTCGGCAACATGCAGCAGTGGTCGGACTACTACGAGCGCCTGTTCAACTTCCGCGAGATCCGCTACTTCGACATCAAGGGCCTCAAGACCGGCCTGGTGTCCAAGGCGATGACCGCGCCGGACGGCATCGTGCGCATTCCGCTGAACGAATCGTCCGACCCGAAGAGCCAGATCAACGAGTATCTGGATGCGTACAAGGGCGAGGGCATCCAGCACATCGCCTGCTTCACCGAGAACATCTACGAGACCGTCGAAGCCATGCGCGCGCAGGGCGTGGATTTCCTCGACACGCCGGAGACCTACTTCGACGTGATCGACCAGCGCGTGCCGAACCACGGTGAAGACGTACCGCGCCTGGCGAAGAACAAGATCCTGATCGATGCCGATCCCGAAACCCACCAGCGCAAGCTGCTGCAGATCTTCACCCAGAACTGCATCGGCCCGATCTTCTTCGAGATCATCCAGCGCAAGGGCAACGAGGGCTTCGGCGAAGGCAACTTCACCGCGCTGTTCGAGAGCATCGAGCGCGACCAGATCCGCCGCGGCGTGCTGTAAGGTCATCAGCAGCGCCGGGCCAGTCCCGGCGCCTGCCCCTCTGTAGAGCCGAGCCGTGCCCGGCTGCTTTCCGTTCCGGTTTTGCCGTATCCAGGAGCCCCCATGTCCAGCGCCATCACCGCCCGCGGCTACCAGTCCGGCTTCGGCAACGAATTCGCCACCGAGGCCGTTGCAGGTGCGCTGCCGGTCGGGCAGAACTCACCGCAGAAGGTGGCCCACGGCCTGTACGCCGAACAGCTGACCGGCACCGCGTTCACCGCGCCGCGCGGCAGCAACCGCCGCAGCTGGCTGTACCGGATCCGCCCGGCGGTGGCCCATGGCGAGTTCACCCCGTTCGCGCAGTCGCAGCTGCAGTGTGATTTCGGCTCGCAGCCGGCCTCGCCGAACCAGCTGCGCTGGAGCCCGCTGCCTCTGCCGGAACTGCCGACCGACTTCGTCGAAGGCCTGTACACGATGGGCGGCAACGGTTCGCCCGATGCGCATGCCGGCGTGGGCATCCATTTGTATGCCGCCAACCGCGACATGGTCGGCCGCTATTTCTACAACGCCGACGGCGAGCTGCTGATCGTGCCGCAGCTGGGCGCGTTGCGCCTGCTGACCGAGCTGGGCGTGATCGAGATCGAACCGCAGCAGATCGCGGTGATTCCGCGTGGCGTGCGCTTCCGCGTGGAGCTGCCCGATGGCCCGAGCCGCGGCTACATCTGCGAGAACTACGGCGCGCTGCTGAAGCTGCCCGACCTGGGCCCGATCGGCTCCAACGGCCTGGCCAATCCACGCGACTTCGAGACCCCGCATGCGGCGTTCGAGGATGTGGATGGCGATTTCGAACTGATCGCCAAGTTCGAAGGCCGCCTGTGGCGTGCGCCGATCGACCATTCGCCGCTGGACGTGGTGGCCTGGCACGGCAATTACGCGCCGTACCGCTACGACCTGCGTCGCTTCAACACCATCGGCTCGATCAGCTACGACCACCCGGACCCGTCGATCTTCCTGGTGCTGCATTCGCCCAGCGACACGCCGGGCACCAGCAACATGGACTTCGCGATCTTCCCGCCGCGCTGGCTGGTGGCGCAGAACACGTTCCGCCCGCCGTGGTTCCACCGCAACATCGCCAGCGAGTTCATGGGCCTGGTGCACGGTGCCTACGACGCCAAGGCCGAAGGCTTCGTGCCGGGCGGCGCGTCGCTGCACAACTGCATGAGCGGCCACGGTCCGGATGCACCGACCTTCGACAAGGCGTCCAATGCCGATCTGTCCAAGGCCGACGTGATCAAGGACACGATGGCCTTCATGTTCGAGACCCGCGGGGTGATCCGCCCGACCGCGCAGGCGCTGGCTGCCGGCCATCGCCAGGGCGATTACCAGCAGTGCTGGAACGGCCTGCGCAACAACTTCCGGTCGTCCCGCTAGGTAGGTGGGTGCCGACCGTTGGTCGGCACGGCTGCGCCGGAACCTGCGCTTACGCCACCTCGGCGAAGGCGTCGCAATGCTCCAGCGGCAACGCCTCCAGCAGGCGCTGGCGCACGCGCTGGCAATAGCCATCCGAAGTCAGCGCGGGCAGCAGCTGCATCGCCGACTGCAGCCGCTGCAGCACCTCATCCTCCGCACGCGCCTGCTGCAGATCGCGGAACAGCGCCGCTGCCTGCGGATGCCGCTGCATTTCCAGGATGCCCAGCACGTAGATGCGTGCCGCCACCAGCGAACGGCGACGTTCGACCGGCGTGGCGCTGGTGTTGGTTGGCACCTTCACCGGCGCTGCATTGGCCGGTTCGGCAGCGGCGTGAGGGGGGGCCGCCGCCGTTGCCGTGCCGGTCGCCAGATAGCCCGCCTGCACCAGTTGGATCACCATCGCCGGCGCCTCCTGGCCAAGCAGGCCGGTCAGGTCGGCAACGGTGCGCTGGCCGTCGCACAGGATCAGCAGCCGGCGCTGGCGCATGTCCAGCGGCGCACGGTGGGCCTGCAGCGCGGTTCGGGCGAGATCGGTCTTGCGCGGTTGCATGGAAGGGACAGCCAAGTCGGTGCACGCCGAGCCTGAACGAGGGCGATGAAACGGCGATGACAATGCAGCGCCTGCACGCGCGCTGCGCTAGCGTGCAGCCAACCACGTGCCCGGGAACCGCACCGATGAAGCATCTTCCACTCGCTGGTCTTCTGCTCCTGTCGCTCGCCGCCTGCGGCCGTGCGCCTGAAACACCCGCTGAGGCCCCGGCCAAAGACACGGCGCCGCCCACTGCAGCGGCCGATGCCGATCTGGCGAGCCGGTCGCCGGCCGATCCCCGCACCGACAGCCCTGCGCGGCTGGATGGCTACGCCGGCGCGACGCTGGGCGCCGGCATCGCCGAGGTCCGCAGTGGCTTCGGAACACCGCTGCAAGGGCTGGGCACCGACGCTGCCGGCAAGCCATTGCCGGCCGACGACAGCAACGACGGTTGCTACTTCCTGCGTCCGCAGGATGCCGAGGATCCACGCCTGATGATCGAGGCGCGCAAGCTGGTGCGTTACGACGTACGCAGCGCGGCCATCACCGCCCCGGGTGGCGGCAAGGTCGGCATGACGCTGGGTGAGTTGCAGGTACTGTACCCGGAGCGGGCCGATGTCGGCCCTGACAAGTACGACGACAAGGCCCAGCACCTGCGCGTGCGCCCGGCGCAGGAAGGCGCTGCGGTGATCGACTTCGCGCTCGGTGCCGACGGCCGCGTGAGCGCCTGGCGGGTCGGAAAGACCCCGCAGGTCGATTACGCGGAAGGCTGTGGCTGATTCTTGATCGAGGGCCCAGCCCTGCGCGCGGGCCCAGCGTAGAATCGCGCCACGACCGCTGGGGGAGTGCTCGATGATCGCCATTGCCATTGCCTGGTTCCTGCTTGGCCTGCTGCTGCTGGCGCTGGGCGGGGACTCCATCGTCAAGGCCGTCTCCGGCCTGGCCCAACGCTTCGGGGCCACGCCCTTCACTGCGGGCCTGCTGCTGCTCGGGGTGCCCACCTCGTTGCCGGAACTGGCGGTCAACGCGCGCGCACTGGCGGTGGGTCAGCCGGAACTGGCGCTGGGCAATGCGGTGGGCAGCAGCATCGTCAACCTCGGCCTGACCCTGGCCATGGCGGCCATCGCCGCGCCGCTGCTGCTGCGCGCACGCCTGCAGACGGTGCTGTGGTGGTCGTTGCTGGCGGCCGGCGTGCTGCTGATCCTGTTCGGCCTGGATGGCCGCCTGGCGCGTTGGGAAGGTGGCGTGCTGGTGGCCGGCTTCATTGTCGTGCAGGTCGTGCTGCTGCGCCGTGGTCGCAGCGAGAACGCCGAGGTGCAGGCGGCCATCGCCGAATCCGCGCTGAGCCGCACCAGCCTGCCGTTGAACGTGCTGAGGGTGTTGATCGCGGCGCTGGCGCTGTACTGGGGCGCGCGCCTGGTGGTGGGGGCTGCCACCGACTTCGGTGCTGCGCTGGGCTGGACGCCGCTGCTGGTCGGCCTGCTGCCGGTGGCGATCGGCACCGCGCTGCCGGAAGTGGCCACCGCCATCGCCGCCGCGCGCCGCGGGCATGGCGACATGGTGCTGGGCCATGTACTGGGTTCCAGCGCGGTCAACCTGCTGCTGGTGATCGGTGTGATGGCACTGCTGCAGCCGTTGGCACTGCCGGCTTCGTTCGTACGCCTGGAACTGCCCGCGTTGCTGGCGTTCGCGCTGGTGCTGTACCCGATGCTGCGCGGCGACCTGAAGATCAGCCGAGGCGAAGGCGGGATCCTGCTGGTCGCATTCGTCGGCTGGTTCGTGCTGGAGCTGCTGCTGGTGGGCGCGGCATGAGGTAGTGCCGGCCGCTGGCCGGCAACCTCATTGCCTCTGACGGAACCCTTGCCATTGCCGGCCAGCGGCCGGCACTACCGGTTCTGCGTGGCTTCTTCTTCCCGCACCGGTTCCGGCGGCGGCAGCTGCTCTTCGGCGGCCGGCTCGTTGCCGGGCAGGCTGGGGCGGGTTTCCATCAGCAGCGACAAAGCGGCCTTGGCCATCATGTGCGCGCTGATCGGTGCGGTGATGAACAGGAACACGGTGATCAGCAGCTCGCGCGGCTGCGGGTCCTGGCCCAGGAAGATGTGGTAGCAGACCGAGCACACCAGCACGCAGCCGACGCCCAGCGTGCTGGCCTTGGTTGGCGCGTGCAGGCGCTTGAAGAAGGTGGACAGCTTCACCAGGCCCAGTGCGCCGACCAGGATGAAGAAGCAGCCGAACAGCAGCAGGATCGACAGGCCGATCTGGATCGCGGTGATCATTCGACGATGTCCCGGCGCAGCACGAACTTGCTCAGCACCACGGTGCTGCCGAAGCCGAGCATGGCGATGATCAGCGCGGCCTCGAAGTAGATCGGCGAGTTGAGGTACATGCCGAACAGCATCAGCTCGGCGATCGCGGTCACCGACAGGGTGTCCAGCGCGAGGATGCGATCGGGCACGGTCGGCCCGCGCAGCAGGCGCCAGGTGGCCAGCAGCATCGCCAGGCCGACCACGTGCATGCACACCACCAGGGTGGTCTGGATGACTTCAAAACCGGTCATGGGAAGATCTCCATCAACGGCGCCTCGTAACGGCGCTTGATCGTATCGATCAGGTCCTGCGGGTCCTCCAGGTGCAGCACGTGCACCAGCAGGTACTTGCGGTCGTCGCTGAGCGCAGCCGAGACCGTGCCCGGAGTCAGCGTGATCATGCTGGTCAGCGCGGCGATGCCGTGGATGTTGGCGATGTCCAGCGGCAGCCAGATGAAGCCCGGATGGATGTTCTTCTCCGGGCCGAGCACCTGCAGGGCGACGCGGATGTTGGACATCAGGATGTCCCACAGGGTCACGCACAGCAGTTTGGGCAGCGGGCGCAGCGTGCCGATGCGGGCGAACTCGCGGTCCAGGCGTGCGGCGAACAGCGGCACCACCACGCCCAGTACCAGCCCCAGCACGATCTGGCCGAGGGTGAAGCTGTCGGACATCAGCAGCCAGAACGCCACCACCATGATGCTGAGCATCGGTGAGGGAATGACGCGGCGGAACAGGGAGCGCTGGGCGGTCATGGCTGGCGGATCTCCGGCGTGGTCGCGCGCAGCTGCTGCACGTACTCACTGGGGTGCAGCAGCTGTGCAGCGGTGGCGTCGGTGTAGCGCATCAGCGGGGCGGCGGCCAGGGTCATGCCGATGCCGTAGCCCAGCAGGATGCAGGCGGCGTACAACTCGACCCGGCGCAGGCGTGCCTTGCGCGGCTTCGGTGCCTCCGGATCGACCGGCGGCACGCGCCAGAACAGGCGGATGCCGCCGCGGGTCAGGCCCATGATCACCAGCAGGCTGCTGACCAGCACCGCGGTCCAGACCGGGCCGGTGTACTGCGCCGGCATGCCGGCCAGCAGCGCGGCCTTGGCCAGGAAGCCGGAGAGCGGCGGCAGGCCGGCCACCGACACCGCGCCGATCAGGAACAGCACCGCCGGCGTTTCCTTGCCCGGCATCGGTGCCACCACTTCCTTGCGATCGCTGGCGCCACCACGGCGGCGGCGGATCAGATCGGCAATGAGGAACAGTGCAGCGGCCACGAAGCTGCTGTGCGGCAGGTAGTACAGGCCGGCCGAGAGCACCTGCGGGTTGCCGACCGAGAAGGCGATGAACAGCGTGGCCGCCGAGACGATCACCAGATACGAGATCAGCACGCGCAGGCGGGTCGCAGCCAGGGTACCGAGGCCGCCGAGCACCAGCGTTGCCACGCCGGCCCACAGCAGCCAGTCTCGGCCGTAGCCGGCCATGGCGCCCGCATCATCGCCGAACCACAGCATCTGGATGCGCAGCACCGAGTACAGGCCGACCTTGGTCATGATCGCGAACAGCGCGGCCACGGCGGCCGGTGCGCGCGAATAGGCTTCCGGCAGCCACAGGTACAGCGGCATCAGCGCGGCCTTGGCGCAGAACACCAGCAGCAACAGGCCCATCGTCGCCTTCACCAGGGTCAGTTGCGCCGGCGGCACTTCGGCGATGCGCTGCGACAGTTCGGCCATGTTCAACGAGCCCAGCGAGGCGTACAGCAGCCCCAGTGCAATCAGGAACAGCGTCGAGGCGGTGACGTTGAACACCACGTAGTGCAGGCCGATGCGCATGCGCAGGCCGCGGCCACCGCTGAGCAGCAGGCCGTAGGAGGCGATCAGCATCACCTCGAAGAACACGAACAGGTTGAAGATATCGCCGGTGAGGAACGCGCCATTGAGGCCCACCAGCTGGAACTGGAACAGCGCATGGAAGTGCGGCGCACGACGGTCCCAGCCCGAGCAGGCATGCAGCAGGCAGGGAATGGCCAGAAGCAGGGTGGTCAGCAGCATCCACGCCGACAGCCGGTCGGCCACCAGCGCGATGCCCAGCCGCGACGGCCAGTCACCCAGCAGGTAGACGTTGATGTCACCGCTGGCCGTGCTGGCAAACAGCAGGCCCACCGCCAACGCCAGCGCCGACAGCGCAGTCCAGGCCACCGCGCGCTGCACCCTGGGGCCGTAGCGACGATGTTCGACGAACAGCGACAGCGCAGCACCCAGCAGCGGAATCAGGATCGGCAGGATCACCAGATGGTTCATGCGCGGTCCTCGCCCTGGCGCGGCGGCACGCTCTCATCCTGCAGGTCGTCGTCGGGCTCGTGGGCGTCCACGTGGTCGCTGTGGTTGTCGCTGCGGCTGCGCATGGCCAGCACGATGCTGACCGCGGTCATCGCAAACGCGATCACGATCGCGGTCAGCACCAGCGCCTGCGGCAGCGGATCGGTGTAGTTGCCGAGGTGGCTGTCCACGCCTTCCTGCAGCACTGGCGCCTTGCCCAGCACCACGCGGCCACCGGCGAAGATCAGCAGGTTGGTGGCGTAGGACAGGAAGGTCATGCCGAGGATCACATCGAAGCTGCGCGCACGCAGCAGCAGGTAGATGCCGATGGCGGTCAGCACGCCGATCGCGGTAGCCAGGGCCAGTTCCATCAGTGCATCTCCCCGGTGCGGGCCGAACGGCGTTGCAGGTCGATCTCACCCTTGCGGGCGGTGCGGGTGCGCGAGGGCTTGATCGTGCCCATCATCGACAGCATCAGCATGGCGCCGCCGAACACCACCAGGTAGACGCCGATGTCGAAACCGATCGCACTGGCCAGCGGCACGTCGCCGATCAGCGGCAGGTGCAGGTCGAGGTGGCCGCTGGTCAGGAACGGCACGCCGAACAGCATCGAGGCGCAGCCGCTGAGCAGGGCGATCAGCAGGCCCATGCCGATGCAGCGGATGTAGTCGAAGCCGAAGCGCGACTCCACCGAGGCAGTGCCCTGGATCACGTACTGGATCAGCAACGGTACCGCCAGCACCAGGCCGGCGATGAAGCCGCCGCCCGGTGCGTTGTGGCCGCGCAGGAACAGGAAGATCGACACCGTCAGGGTCAGCGGGAACATGATCTGCGCCAGGTCGGCCGGTACCGGCAGCTTGATCGGCGGGCCGGGCATGATCTGTTCCGGTGCCATCCGCGTGCGGCGCAGCAGGGCGTGCACCACCAGCGCGGCGATGCCGAACACGGTGATCTCGCCAAACGTATCGAAACCGCGGAAGTCGACCAGGATCACGTTGACCACGTTCTGGCCGTACGCCTCGGGCAGGGCACGGGCGAGCAGCTCGCCGGCCATGGTGTTCGGCGGCAGGGTCATCGCCGAATAGGCCAGCGCGCCAAGCCCGGCACCGGCAACGATCGCGATCACCGCGTCGCGCCGCTTGCGCCAGCGCGGCCGCTCCGGCCCGGACTGCGCGGGCAGGTAGTTCATGCCCAGCAGCATCAGCACCAGGGTGACCATCTCCACCAGCAGCTGGGTCAGCGCCAGGTCCGGCGCGGACAGGAACACGAAGGTCAGCGCCACCATCAGGCCGACGCCGCCGACCAGCAGCACCGCCAGCAGGCGCTGCTTGTAGACGCGCAGGGTGGCCACCGCACAGGCCATCATCACCAGCCACAGCGCCCAGCCCAGCAGTGGGATCGGCTGCGGCCGGGTCCAGTTCGGTGAGGCCGGATGGGCGATGTAGGGCGCGGCGGCCACGGTGATGGCCACCAGCACCAGGCCCAGCAGCATGCGCTGCAGGCTGCCATTGGCGATGCCGTTGGTCAGGCGCATGGCCAGCGCAGAGATCGCGTCCAGCTGCGCGTGGAACACGTTGCGGCCAGTGCTGACGTTGGTCACCGCGTGCAGGTTGATCAGCTTGCGCAGGCCGAAGTACAGCGCCACGCCGCCGACCACGCCTATGGCACTCATCGCCAGCGGCAGGTTGAAGCCGTGCCATACGGCCAGGCTGTACTCGGGCATGGCGCTGCCGAGGATCGACGCCGCAGCGGCATGCAGCACCGGCGCCACGGTCAGTGCCGGTGCCACGCCCACCGCAATACAGATCACCACCAGCAGTTCCACCGGCACCTTCATCCAGCGCGGCGGCTCGTGCGGCACGCGGTCCAGATCATGTGGGCCAGGGCCGAAGAAAGTGTCGTGCACGAAGCGCAGGCTGTACGCCACCCCGAATACGCCAGCCAGCAACGCAGCGATCGACACTGCCGTGCGCATGATTCCCGGGCCCCCGGCCGTGATCGCTTCGGCGAACAGCATTTCCTTGGACAGGAAGCCGTTGAGCAGGGGAATGCCGGCCATCGCCAGCGAGGCGATGATCGCCAGCGCGCTGGTGAACGGCATCAGCTTGCGCAGGCCGCCCAGCTTGCGCATGTCGCGGGTGCCGGTCTCGTGGTCGATGATGCCGGCGGCCATGAACAGCGAGGCCTTGAAGGTGGCGTGGTTGAGGATGTGGAACACGCCGGCCACCACCGCCATCGGCGTGGACAGGCCGAACAGCAGGGTGATCAGGCCCAGGTGAGAGATCGTCGAATAGGCCAGCAGGCCTTTCAGGTCGTGCTGGAAGATCGCGTTCCAGGCACCGATCAGCAGGGTCAGCGCGCCGATGCCGCTGACCGTGTAGAAGAACAGGTCGCTGCCGGCCAGCGCCGGGTGCAGGCGCGCCAGCAGGAACACGCCGGCCTTCACCATGGTGGCCGAGTGCAGGTAGGCCGAAACCGGGGTGGGCGCGGCCATCGCGTGCGGCAGCCAGAAGTGGAACGGGAACTGCGCGCTCTTGGTGAAGATGCCGGCCAGCACCAGGAACAGCGCATACGGATAAAGCGCGCTGGCGCGTATCTGCTCGCCGGCGGCAAGCACCACGTCCAGGTCGAAGCTGCCGACGATGCGGCCGATCAGCAGCACGCCACCGAGCAGGGCCAGGCCACCGCCACCGGTGATCACCAGCGCCATGCGCGCGCCTTCGCGGGCGTCCTGGCGGTGCGACCAGAAGCCGATCAGCAGGAACGAGCTGATGCTGGTCATTTCCCAGAAGATCATCAGCAACAGCAGGTTGCCCGACAGCACCATGCCCAGCATGGCGCCCATGAACAGCAGCAGGTAGCAGTAGAAGCGGTGGGCGTTGTCCTGCTGGCTCAGGTAGTAGCGCGCATACAGCACCACCAGGGCGCCGATGCCCAGCACCAGCCCGGCGAACATCCAGGCCAGCCCGTCCAGGCGCAGGGTGAAGTCCAGCCCGATCTGCGGCAGCCACGGCACCAGGGTGCGGACCACCTGGCCATCGAGTACAGCAGGCGTCAGCCAGCCGAGGATGGCAAGCCCGCCCAACGGCGCCAACGCCGCCAGCCAGGCAGCAGTCGAGCGCGAACTACGGGGGAAGGCCGCAACAACCGCTGCCATCAGGAACGGCAGGGCCAGCAGCAGGGGCAGGCTGGGGAGCATGCAGGGAATCCATGATTCACGAGCAGGTCAGGGAGGATAACAGGCTGCGAAATGTCGCCGAAACCCATCGAACAGCGATCAATTGCATGTAACGTTCGCTGATTCATTTTTTCTGCGGCGCAACATCGCGTTCCTGCATCGCCTCGCCGGCTGCCCTCGGGAGACACCCTACGCCCACGCAGGGAGACCTCAGGCCCTGTCGCACATGGGCTGCCGTCGACGGGCGGGCGGTGGGGAGCGGATCACCGGGGCAGGCTGGCAGGGCCGCCGTGGAGTGCGGGTGACGGAATTCGCCCGTTCAGGAAACGACGGCCGCTGCCGGCTGCCGGCACGTCAGTAGCGCCAGTCGAGCTTGCGGTAGAGCTTGGCCATCACCCAGGCCGGGCCGATCAGCAGGTAGGTCAGGTCGGTCAGGAAGCTGGGCTTGCGGCCCTCGAACGTGTGGCCGATGAACTGCGCCACCCAGGCCACCACGAACACGCCTACCGCCAGCCAGCGCAGGGCCTGCAGGCCGATTTCTGCTTCCAGCAGGCGGCACAGGCAGCCGAACACGAAGAACTGGATGAGCATGCCGATGCCCAGCGGGCGCGACAGCTTGTTGTAGAAGCACCAGGCGCTGAACATCGCGAACGCCGACCAGATGCCGTACTGGAACCAGGTGATCAACGGCGGCAGGCACCACAGCAGGGCCACCACCGACCACAGGATGGCCGGTACTGCCACCACGTGGATGCGCTGGTTGATCACGTTCTGGTGGTCGTCGGAATAGCTGGCGAAATAGCGGTCGATCGGCCGCGCAAGCTCGGTGGAGGTCTGCATGCGGCCAGCATACTCCGCCGGGGCAGCGCGGTGATGGGCGGCGAATGGGGAGCGACGGGGTGGGGCGCACCGGGCGGGACCGATGGGGCGGGGGCGACCGGGTAGAGTCGACTGTCAGTCGACTACCGCGCGCAGCGCGGGAATTTTCGCCGTCGGAACGAAGAGCAGTCGACCGTATCCCGGCCGAATTCATCCCAATCAACCGCATCCCGGCCCGATTCCATCCCAGCAGACGCACCGCCGTCGGCGGTCGCGCCTTCAATACGCCCCCAGCCGTTCCGGCCGGGGGCGCAGGGGCATCAGTCGACGCTGATCCCGGCGAGGCGCTGCAGTGCCTCGGCATACTTGGCGCGGGTGCGCTCGATGATCTCCGCCGGGATGTTCGGGCCCGGGGCGGTCTTGCCCCAGTCCAGCGTCTCCAGGTAGTCGCGCACGAACTGCTTGTCGTAGCTCGGCGGGCTGGTGCCCACTTCGTACTCGTCGGCCGGCCAGTAACGCGAGGAATCCGGCGTCAGCATCTCGTCCATGATGTACAGGCGGCCATCGGCATCGGTACCGAACTCGAACTTGGTATCGGCCAGGATGATGCCGCGCTCGCGGGCGTAATGGGCGGCGAACTTGTAGATGCGCAGGGTGGCGTCGCGCACGCGCTCGGCCAGGTCGGCACCGACCTGCTTCACCATCGCATCGAAATCGATGTTCTCGTCATGGTCGCCGACGGCGGCCTTGGTCGAGGGGGTGAAGATCGGCTCGGGCAGCTGCTCGGCCTGGCGCAGGCCGTCTGGCAGGTCGATGCCGCTGACCTTGCCGGTGCGCTGGTAGTCCTTCCAGCCGCTGCCGATCAGGTAGCCGCGGGCGATCGCTTCCACCGGAACCGGCTTCAGCTTGCGGGTGACCACCGCACGCTTGGCGTACAGGGCCGGGTCCACGCCTTCGGGCAGCACGCTGGCCACGTCGATACCGGTCAGGTGGTTGGGCATCAGGTGCGCGGTCTTGGCGAACCAGAAGTTGGACACCTGGCAGAGCATCTCGCCCTTGCCCGGAATCGGGTCGGGCAGCACCACGTCGAACGCCGACAGGCGATCGGTGGCCACCATCAGCAGGTAATCGCCCGGCGGGGTCCCTGCAGGCAGCCGCTCGCGCGGGATATCGAACACATCACGCACCTTGCCGCGATGGCGCAAGGGCAGGCCGGGGAGATCGGATTGCAACAGCGTGGTTGGCACGGGCACTCCTGGGGCGTTGTCGATACGGCTGCCCAACGGACCCGGCGGGCCCGCTGACCAGCGGGCGGCCTAGTGTAAAGCCGTCCGGGCCCGCTGTGACGTAAAATGAGCGTCCATTTCGTCGGTCGCCCCCGGAGCGCCATGCGCTGGTACGGAAAACTGCTCGGATTCATCGCCGGCGCCCTGCTGTTCCGGCCCAATCCCCTGTTCGGCGCGGTGGTCGGCCTGTTGATCGGCCACGCCTTCGACTCGGACTGGTTCCGCCTGAACAAGGAGAACCCTTACCGGGAGCTGGGGCTGACTTCCGAGGCCACCGATGCCGAGGTCGAGCGCGCCTACCGCAAGCTGATCTCCCAGTACCACCCTGACAAGCTGGGCGGTGCGGCCCCCGAGCTGCAGCAGCAGGCCGAGCAGAAGTCGCGGCGGATCAACGCCGCCTACGATCGCATCAAGACCCTGCGCAAGCGCTGACCCGACAGTCCCGCCTGCGGGCGGGAGAATCCTTTCCCCGTTCCGAAGGCCCCGGCCATGTCCAACTGCCTCATCGCCCCGTCCATTCTCTCCGCCAACTTCGCCCGTCTCGGCGAGGAAGTCGACAACGTCCTCGCCGCCGGCGCCGACTGGGTCCACTTCGATGTGATGGACAACCACTACGTGCCGAACCTGACCATCGGCCCGATGGTCTGCCAGGCCCTGCGCAAGCACGGCGTGACCGCGCCGATCGACGTGCACCTGATGGTCGAGCCGGTGGACCGCATCATCCCGGACTTCGCCGAGGCCGGTGCCACCTACATCAGCTTCCACCCGGAGGCCAGCCGCCACGTGCACCGCACCATCCAGCTGATCCGCTCGCTGGGCTGCAAGCCGGGCATCGTGCTGAACCCGGCCACCCCGGTGGACATCCTCGACTGGGTGCTGGATGACCTGGACCTGGTGCTGCTGATGTCGGTCAATCCGGGTTTCGGCGGCCAGGCCTTCATTCCGTCGGCGCTGGACAAGCTGCGCGTGGTCCGCCAGAAGATCGATGCCAGTGGCAAGGACATCCGCCTGGAGATCGACGGCGGCGTGAAGGCCGACAACATCGGCGAGATCGCCGCCGCCGGCGCTGACACCTTCGTGGCCGGCTCCGCCATCTTCAACGCCAAGACCAGCTACCCGGACGTGATCGCGCAGATGCGCGCGAACGTTGCTGCGGCAAGGGGCTGAGCCATGGGCACGGTGGCCGTGTTGAACATCCGCCCGGCCACCGTCGCAGACGCTGGCCTGATCCTGCATTTCATCCGCGAGCTGGCCATCTACGAGAAGGCCGAGCATTCGGTGCAGACCGATGAGATCGGCATCGCCGAGAGCCTGTTCGGCGCCGATGCGACAGCTCGCGCGTTGATCTGCGAAGCCGACGGTGAGGCCATCGGCTATGCGGTGTATTTCTACAACTACTCCACCTGGCTGGGCCGCAAGGGCATCTACCTGGAAGACCTGTACGTCAGCCAGGAAAAGCGCGGCGTCGGCGCAGGCAAGGCGCTGCTGAAATACATCGCCCGGCAGGCCGTGGCCGAAGGCTGCGGCCGCTTCGAATGGTCGGTGCTGGACTGGAATATCCCGGCCATCGAGTTCTACACCGCCGCCGGCGCCAAGCCGCAGGACGAGTGGACCGTGTACCGGCTGCAGGGCCAGGCGCTGCACGATTTCGCCAACGGGTGAGGTCTGCGGTGGGTGCGAACCGCAACCCGGTGGGTGCGAACCTTGGTTCGCACGATCCCTGTGCACAAAAAAAGCCACGCCAAACCCCGGCGTGGCCCTGCTGTATTCGTGGGAGGCTGATCCTGCCTCCATCCATCGTCCCTGCTATGGCCTTCCATTCTCCGGTTGCTGAATGACATCTGCGTGACATTCACCGCAGACAAACAGCGCATTGCTAGCCTGTGCGCCCCCGTCCTGGAAGCACCACATGGCCGCACCGCGCTGGCGCCTGATCCTCAATGGCAAATCCGCTGGCAACGATGAGTTGCGCGACGCCGTCGGCCACTGGCGCGGGCAGGGTGTGCAGCTGGAAGTGCGGGTGACCTGGGAGGACGGTGATGCCGAGCGCTACGTGGCGGAGGCGATTGATCACGGCGTGGATGTGATCGTTGCTGCCGGTGGCGATGGCACGCTCAGTGCGGTGGCCGAGACGCTGGCGCATCGCGAGGAGGCGGCGGACATGCTGCCCTCGCTGGCGCTGATCCCGATGGGCACCGCCAACGATTTCGCCACCGCTGCAGGCATCCCGACCGAACCGAAGGAGGCCTTCGCGTTGATCGGGCAGGCCGCGCCACACGCCA